>CAZSTH010000085.1:0-17656 GCA_964609835.1 uncultured Thermoanaerobaculia bacterium | reverse complement strand
GCCGCTCGAGGTCGTCTTCCTCGACCGCGAGCGGCGGATGCCGGTGCTGGTGCCGAGCGTTCGGGCTGCGTAGGGAGAATCGATCGACAGGACATTCAGCGAAAACGGTCTGATGGCCTGGGGATGGGGGTCTGTTGCGAGCGAGGCACCGACGAGGGTCGGATGTTCGCCCACCTCAAATCACGCGAAAACTTGTCTGAGAAAGACGGAGATTTCGTCCCAGAAATCGACCCCGCAATTCCCATTGGGGCATTACACTTGTCGCAAAATTGCCGCCACGCTTACACCTCCCGCCGTTCGTAACGGATAGTCATGAATGGTGCGGGCTCACCCACTCCGCTCACCACGGCAACGTGCCGGTGTAGCCCGACCGCGTTTCGACGGTATGACCGTCGACCACGACCTCGATCCGGCGCCACTTGTGGTGCCCGACTCCGGAGGTGACAAAAGTCAGGATGTAGCGCGATGACAGCTCGTGAACCAGCTCGTCGACCACCTCCGGCATCTCCTCCGCCCGCGGGATCCTGCGGTAGTGGCCTCCGGAGCCGTCGGCGATCATGGTCAGGATCTCCTCGTACGACGGCCCCGTCCCGTCACCACGCCCCGATGGAGGCTCCACGCCGAGAACGTAGATCGGCGTCTCCAATCGTCTCACCACCTGCACCGCGCCGTCCGGCGAAATCATCGACGCATTGTCGACCCCGTCGGTCAAAAGAATCGCCGCCCGGCGGTGGTGGCCAGCCTTCTCGAGCATCCGGGGAATCCGCGGCACCATGTCGTACAGTGCGGTCGTGCTCCATGGCTTGAGGGTTTCGAGGACCCTCGGCAGCAGATACCACGCCATCCCGAAAGGGAACCTCTCGAGGACGCGGTCGTCCCCGAAGGTCCACAGGCCGAGCTCGTCCTCCGCTCGCCGGTGCTCGAGGAACGCCATCACCAGGTCGCGGCTGCCCCGCATCTTGCGGCCCGCCATCGACCCCGAGGTATCGAGGATGAAGCCGAGGCTGATCGGCAGGTCGGCCTCGAGGTCGAGGTCCTTGATGGGCACCTTCAGCCCGTCGACCCGAAGCTCGAAGGCCTTTCGCGAAACGCCGGTCACGACCCGCCCGGCGCGGTTCCGCACCGTGACCGGCACCACCACGGCGTCGACCTCGATTTTGCCCTGGTACTGTGCCGGCACGCTGGACGGCAGCAGCGCGATCACGGCCGCGGCACCCGCGGCGACTGCCGCAGCGAGGCGGGATCTCACGCGTCCGGTCCGAAGGTCGCCATCAGCTCTTCACGAACGTCGCGGCCGGTGTCGTTTCGGAAACGATCCGCGTAGCTTTCCACCGCCGGCCCACTTTCGTCGAGATCCACCCGGAGCACCCTGTGCATGGGAACGAAAAACGTCGACGGGCCGATGGATATCTCGCTCGATGCCTTGAGCTGCCGCATCCAGTCGTCGACCGAGGCGAGGTCGAGGCCCCGCAGCACGATGCCGGTCGCGTCCAAGCGCAACACTACACCCCACATCTTCTCGCGCGGGTTGGAGCAGTGGAGCACCACCAGCGAGCCGGGACCGAAGCCATCCATCACTCGAGACTACTACAGCGGGTTACGCCGGCTGGGACAGCTCGATCAGCACGCCCCCGGCCGACCGCGGGTGAACGAAGCACACGAGGCAATCGTGGGCACCCCGCTGCGGCTCCTCCGACAGCAGCTCGTAACCCTGCTCCGTCAGCTCGGCCATCGCCGCTCGAATGTCCGGCACCCGCAGGCAGATGTGGTGGAGGCCCGGGCCGCGCCGCTCGAGGTGGCGCGCGATGGGAGAATCGGGCACGACCGGCTCCAGGAGCTCCAACCGACTGTCGCCGACGATCAGGAAGGCCACCCGCACCCCCTGCTCCGCCACCTCCTCGAAGCCCTCCGGCTCGAGACCGAGGGCGCCGTAGAGCCGCAGCCCCTCGTCGAGCGAGCCGACCGCGACCCCGATGTGGTCGAGAACCGTCATTGCCCGCCGCCGCTGTTCTTGATCAGCTCGCGCGCGATCACCATGCGCTGGATCTCCGAGGTCCCCTCGCCGATCGTGCAGAGCTTGGCGTCGCGCCACGCACGCTCGACCGGGTAGTCCTTGGTGTAGCCGTAACCGCCGTGGATCTGGACCGCCTCCTCCGCTACCGAGACCGCCACCTCCGAGGCGTAGACCTTGGCCATCGCCGACTCCAGCGTGGTCTTGAAGCCTGCGTCCTTTCTCGCCGCGGAGCGCATCGTGAGCAACCGCGCCGCGTCGACGCTGGTCGCCATGTCCGCCAGCTTGGCCCGGATCAGCTGGAAATCCGAAATCGGCCGCCCGAACTGCTGCCTCGTGGAGGCGTACTCGAGGGTGGCGTCGAGGGCGCCGCGAGCGATGCCGACCGACAGCGCCGCGATCGAGATGCGGCCGCCGTCGAGCACCTGCATCGCCTGGACGAACCCGTCTCCCTCCTCGCCCAGGAGGTGATCTGCGGGAATTCGGCAGTCCTCGAGCACCAGCGTCGAGGTGTCGGAGGCGCGCATCCCGAGCTTGTTCTCTTTCTTCCCAGGCTCCACACCGCCCCGGTCGAAGGGCACGAAGAAGGCCGAAATTCCGTGATGGCCGGCCTCCTTGGAGGTCCGGGCCACCACCACCGCCGCATCTCCCACCGTGGCGTGGGTGATGAAATTCTTGGAGCCGTTGAGGACCCACTCATCGCCATCGAGAGTTGCCGTGGTGCGGGTCCCTCCGGCATCCGACCCGGCCTGCGGCTCGGTCAATCCCCAGGCGCCGATCCACTCGCCGGTCGTCAGCTTGCTGAGGTAGCGTTGCCTGACGTCCTGCGAACCGTAGAGGAACAGGTGGTTGGTGCACAGCGAGTTGTGGGCAGCGACCGACAGCCCGACGCCGCCATCGGCGGCGCCGATCTCCTCCAGCACGAGGCAGTACTCGATATAGCCGAGCCCGGTCCCGCCGGCCTCCTCGGGGATCACGATTCCGAGCAGGCCGAGGTCGCCGAGCTGGCCGAAGAGCTCGCGCGGGAAATGCTGCGCCTCGTCCCACTGATGCGCATTCGGAGCGATCTCCTTGGCCGCGAGGTCGCGCACCATGTCTCGGATCGCCACCTGGTCGTCAGTCAGCTGAAAGTCCATGCGTCGTCTCCGTCGTTGGCATCCACCCGGTCACTCCGTAGGACCCGGCCACCGGACGATATCGATGCCGGTGTAATAGTGGCCGAGGATTTTCTCGAAATCCATGCCGGCCCGGGCCAGCCCGTACGCTCCGTGCTGGCAAAGACCGACGCCGTGGCCCCAACCCCGCCCGAGGAACCGAACGGTCCTGGTGCCGTCGGGAGCGTTTCGCACGTGCATCGCGAACAACGTCTCGGGAAGGCCGAGTACCCGCCGAACCTCGAAACCGCTCCATGACGTCTCCGCCCCGCCCGGAGCAACCGCGGTCAGGCCGACCACCCTTCCCGACCGCGACCGCCGCGTCACCGTCAGCCGCTCAACCGGTCCGACGCCGAGCAATCGCTCGATCTCCGGCCAGCTCTTGTCGCGAATCCACTCGCGCCACGCCGAGCGGCGGTCCGCCTCGCCACCTCCGTTCGAGCCCGTGACGACCAGTGCCAGGACCCGATCTCCATCGCGGACGCGCTCGAGCTCCACACCCGGCTGAATCGAAACCCGGCGCCGGCTGCGGTAGGAGTCGCCCCAGCGCTCCCACAACGGCAGCGTGGCCGGCAGGCTCTCCGAGTGCTTGGCCCGGCGCGGGAAGATCCCCGCACCTTCGGCGCGCGGCACCGCCTCCCCCCGGTCGCGCTCGATGTCGCCGCGCAACTCCAAGGCCGCGAGGGCGGCCGCCAACGACCACTCGAGGGTGAGATCCCCCGCGGGCGGGTCCAACGGCACCCGGTAGAGGTCTGCGAGGAACAGCAGCCGCTCGAGCGCGCCAGAGGGCGGAACCAGGCCCGGCGGCGGCTCCAGGCCGGCGGACGCCAGCAACCGCCGCGCCACGGTCTCGGGGTCGAGAGTCGCCGGCGGCGGCGAACGCCGGCCGCAACGGTCACCGACCCGGGCGAGGACCTCGGTGGGGGTGCCGCCGGGCCCTATCCCCAGCCACAGTCCGGCCACCGCCGCCGAGAAACCGTTCCGCTCGACCCAATCACCGTCGTCGGCGGTTCCCTGGAGCCCCATCGGGCGTTCCCACGCGCACGGAACACCCTTCAGGTAGGGCTGCTCGCGGCTCGCGAAGAGCTCGCCCACGTCCTCGGTATGGCCGCCGCAGGTCGACGTGTACATGGCGTCGATGGGCCGACCGTTAAAGACCGCAATCAGGCTCGCGGTCTCCCGCACCGCACGGTCGGAGAGCGGGTGCTCCGCGTCGAAGCCCCTGTAGACCTGACATGCCGGCGTGTCGCAGAGGTCCCAACCCTCCTCCGCATGGTCACCGAGGTGGGCGACAGCGTAGGTGCGGGCGGCCACCGCCTGCGCCTTGAGCGCGTTGAGCTCGGGAAACTGCGCCGGTCCCATCTCCACCGGGACCACGCCGCGCAGATAGCTCTCGAGGTTGAGCTGGTTGACGACCAGCGCCTCGACGCCCACCGCCCGCACGGCCAGCCGGCCGCGGTAGCGGCGCGAGCCGACCGCCACCGGCCAGTCTCCGGAGGGCTCGACCAGCACCTCCTCTGCCGCTGTGACGGAGGCGCCGTTGGCACCGCTGATGCGGACCGCACCTCCTCCCGGAACCGCCCTCACCGCGTCGAAGCCCAATGCGCCGAGCTCCGCGCGGGGGTCGAGCGGCTCCGCTCCCCGCCAGCTCACGCGCACCCGCGTCAGGCCGTCGCGGATGATCTCGTCGCGCACCTCGACCGTGCCGCCGAGTGCGCGGCCGAGCGTGTCCATGACGGCGGCCAGATTGTCGGGATCGGACCACGCGCCCAGCTGCCACCAGCGACGCCCGGCGCCCGCTACGGACACCTCCAATGGTCCCCAGATCCAGGCTCGCCGGCCTTCGTAGCTCAGGCGGTAGGCCCTGCCGGGCTGCGGGAGCGCGACGGGAGCCTCGGTTCTCGCGACCAGCACCCGGACCAGCGGCGGCGCGAGGTCGTCGGTGGCGACTGCCGCAGGCGCCGGCACGGTCGGGACCCTCGTCGGCACGGGGGTCGGCGTCCGGCCGGGCTGCTCTGAAACCACCACCGGCGGGGTGGCGGGCGGGCGCCGCGGTGGGCCGGGGGAAGGCACCTGGCTCGCACAGGCAGCCGCCAACACCGGGATCAGGGACACCGCGGCCAGCCGCCGCTCACGCGTGCCGCTCATACCTCGGATCGCCGTAGCGCTGCTTGCGATAGTCGCCGCCGCGAAGCTCCACCTTCTGGCACATCTCGAAGAGGCGTGAACGGATCCGCCTCGAGACCCTGTCCGCGAGGTACTCCGCATCGGGCGGCAACGATACCGATCGATCGGGGTAGTTGGTCGTGAAGATCGTGGTCCTGCGCTCCTGGTAGCGCGAATTGACGAGGTAGTACAGGAGGTCCATGACCCAGACGGTGGTCTTGCCGGCGCCGAGCTCGTCGATCACCAGCAGGTCGGACGCCAGCAGCGGGAGCAGGATATCGCGGCTCGATCCCGACCCGTCGAAGGTCATCTGGATTTCGAGGACCAGCGAGGTGAAATCCACGAATCGGCCCCGGACCGGCGGCCGCTTGTCGGCGATGATCTGGCGCAGCGCCGCCACCGCGAGGTGGGTCTTGCCGGTACCCACCGGTCCCATCAGCAGCAGCCCCTTTTCGACGTTGGGGTAGAGATCGACGAACTCCTGGACCGCGCGCCGCGCCCGCTCCACCGTCGGATCGTCCGGGTTCCAGAGATCGAAGTTCTCGAGCGAGCAGTCACGGTAGCGGGCCGGAATCCGAGCCTCTTCGAGAAAGCGTCGGCGGACGCGCCCCTCGGCGCACTCACAGCGACGGACCACCTCGACCCCGTCCGATTCCACCAGGGTCCAACCGCTACCGTCACACCGCGGGCACCGCTCGTCGGTCTTCGGCGTCTCGACCATCGGTCGAGTATAAACCTCCATTCCCCGCGAACGGACGCGTTCGCCGGATTCGAAGTCAGAAGGACGATCCCGGCTGCTGGAGGAACTCGATCTCCTCCGACGTCGACACCCGGCCGAGGACCGGGTTGCGGTGCGGGAAGCGGCCGAACCGGGCAATCACCTCGCGGTGACGTTGCGCGTAGTCCAGGAACTCGGCGAGGGCGTCCCGGTAACGGTCGGGCAACATGGCCGTGAGCTCGCGGTACAACTCGACGCTCAGGTCCTGGTCTTCCAACTCCTCCGAGTGCTGGAACGGCATGTAGAAGAAGACCCGTTGAATCGGACGCAGCAGCTTGTGGGCGCCCGAGTTGAGCCCCTTGCGCGCCACCTCGCGTGCCTTGCCGTCCTGCGCGAAGGCCTCCGGCGTTCCGCGGTGGATTGCGCGCGGCAGCTGGTCGAGAAGCAGAATCAGCGCCAGACGTCCCTGCGGCCTGTACACCCAGTGATCGATCACGCCGGCGGCCGCCGCGGACGCGGTTGCTCCGAACCGTGCCTGCAGCTCTTCATCCAGCTCCGCCCGGTGGCCCCACCACAGCTCGGACTTTCGAGCCGCCACCTCGGCGTCGTCGCTGCTGTCCCCGAACCAGTACGCCAACAGCTCGTCTCTCACCGCTTCCATGGCTCACCTCGGCCTCCAGGGTAGCGCAGATCCAGGCATCCCCCGACCGGCGGCTCGAGTCGATCAATGGCCGTCACGGCGCGGTCTCGAATGCCGCGCTCACACAGCCACCGGTTGCGTACGGTTGCACCGCATGAAGGATCGAGGTTCGAGGGTGGAGGCTGGGAGCCCCGCCAGAATTTCCCGTTTCCAGACCAACGTCGCACCGGGCTGTGCGGTACGGGCTAGAGCCCGAGCCCGTCGAACTCCACGAGGCCGGCGGTCACCTCTGAACGCGCCCGCTCGAGGGCCTCGCGCGCTCGCATCCGCACGTCGACCGGCAGCGCGTCACCGATCACCACGTCGAGGACGCCGGAGCCGAGATCGTAGCTGAAGACCCGGCCGGCGAAGACGCCGTCCCGGACCTCTCGAGCCACCCGGACCATGGCCTCCGGCACATCGACGCGGATCGCGGCGACCGCGACGGCGGGGTGGTCCGTCATCAGTGACGGCTCGGTCACCACCAACCGCAGACCGACCGCAGCCGCCGCGTCGATGATTTCCGGCGCGACCACCTCGGTGGCGTAAAGCGCGATCTCCACCCCGCTGCCGACGAAGGCCTGCAGGTCATGCTCCGACGCCGCGACGTCGACACGGGGCTGCCGCCGGCGAGCCGAAAACCCCGACACGAAGCCCTCCTCCAGGGCGTTCAACCACAGCCGTCCTTCTCCGCGCACGACGCCCACCCGGCTACTCTTGGAGAGCGCCGCGGCGGTCACGCCCGCGACGTACCCCGCCTCCTCGGCGAGGAACCGGATACTGCCGACATTGGCTTCGCGAAGCCTGCCGGGAATGGCCACGAACACCGTCCCCGGCAGGGCGGCCGCTTCGGTGGCGAGCCACTGTCCGAGACTCCGTTCAGCGACAAAGATCAGATCCGTCCCGTCGCCGCCAAGGGCGGCCAACACATCGCGCCCTTCGGCGCTGCTCTCCACCATGATCCACCGGGGCTCGGCCTCGAGCTCTGAAGCCGTGCGGTCAATGCCGGCCCGCACCTCCTCGCGCAGCCTCTCCGGGGTCAGATTCGAGACGACCGCCGCGACCGTGAACGGCTCGTCCCGCGGTGCGTCCGCGGGGCCACAGCCGACAACGAGAACGGCCAGCTGCACCAGACCGACAGCGGCACCGAAGGTGGGTTTTTGCATCACAGATCATCATACCCATTCTGAAAGGTTGTCTCCTTGATTCCGAGGCGCGAATATTTGAGATTCGCGCCTCGAAGGGGAAGTGGTTAGAATCGCCGTATGGACCTCCAACAGCTGGTGGCGGAGCTCGACGTCCTGTTGGCGACCGAGGACACCCCCGACTTCTGTCCGAACGGACTCCAGGTCGAGGGGACCGATGAGGTCAACCGCATCATCACCGCGGTTTCCGCGTCGCGCGAGCTGTTCTATCGGGCAGCCGAGCTCGAGGCGGATGCGGTCATCGTCCACCACGGAGTCCTCTGGAACGGCTCCGAGGCAGCGCGGATCATGGGCTCACACCGCGAGAGGCTGCGGATCCTGATCGAAAACCGGATCTCGCTGATCGCCTACCATCTTCCGCTCGACCGCCACCTCGAGCTCGGCAATGCCGCCCAGCTCGCCAACCGTGTCGGCCTCGAGGAGCTCGAGCCTTTCGGCAACCACGTCGGCATCGAGATCGGAGTCTGCGGGGTGTTTCCCGAGCCCGTCGATCTCGACGATTTCGTGGCCGCGATCGCGGACGTCTGCGACCGTCACCCGCAGGTCTTCGCCGGCGGCGACCGCCCCCTGTCGTCGGTCGGGATCGTCACCGGCGGCGGCCAGAAGCTTTACCACCAGGCGGTGGCCGCGGGCCTCGACGGCTACGTCACCGGCGAGGCCACCGAATGGGTGATGCACCAGGCCATCGAGGACCGCGTCCACTATCTGGCAGCCGGCCATTACGCCACCGAGCGTTTCGGCATCCAGGCACTCGGCCGGTGGATTCGAGACCATCACGGCCTCGACGTCGAGTACATCGAGCTGACGAATCCCGTTTAGGATTTCAGATTTCGGATTTCGGATTTCCGATTGGATGGGTCTCCCATCCCCCCATTCGATCGACACCCGCAACCAGTTTTTGACTCGGTTAGAATCTCTCGAATGACCGAGATCGCACCGACACCGAGCAACGCCTACTCCTTCTCTCGACTGAAGACCTACCAGCAGTGTCCGGCCCGCTACCGGATGCGGTACCTGCTCGGGCTCGAGGAGTCGTTCCGGTCCATCGAGTCCTATCTAGGCAACGTGGTGCACGACGTCCTCGAGTGGCTGTACCGGGAGCGTGACCATCGCCGGACCCCGTCCGTCGACGCCGCGATGGCCGATCTCGCAGAACGATGGCGTCGCTCGTGGACCGGCGCTGTCGCCGTGATCCGGATCGGCGACGAGCCTGAGGGCTACCTCCGCCGCGGCCGGGAGATGGTCCACCGCTTCATGACCAGCGTCCTTCCGCGCGACAGCAGCGAGACCGTGTCGCTGGAACAACGGATGACCGTCGAGCTCCGCGACGGCGTCATGTTCACGGGCTTCGCCGACCGCATCGGGAGGACCGAGGGGGGACGCCTGTTCGTCATCGACTACAAGACCTCGAAGAGCGAAGGCGACGCTTCGGAATTCTCCGAGGGGCTGCAGGCGCCGCTCTACGCGGCGTGCGCGATGCGCCACCACGACGAGGAGGCGGCGCTTGCCGGCTACCACTACCTTCGCCACGGCACCACCCGCTGGCAGGAGGTCGATCGGGATCGCGCCGCGCGGCTGCTGGAGCGCTGCCGAGAGCTCGTCCACCTGACAGAGGCGGCTGACGAGTTTCCGGCGCGTCCCGGCGTGCTGTGCGCGTGGTGCGGCTTCAACGACCGCTGCCCCGACGCGAGGGTCCCCGAGAAGCTGTCCGGCGGTCTCCGGTACGCGCGCTCGAGGGTCTGAGCTCGCGACCGAATGCGCACTGTCCGCCCCCGGACGGCGTGGTTATGATGGGCGCAGAGGAACCGACCTTCACGTGGACACCATCCTGACCACCTTCGTCGCCGCAGTGGCGCTCGGCATCGCAGGTCAGATCATCGCTGACCGGTTTCAGCTGCCGGCCATCCTGCCGCTCCTGCTGCTCGGCATCTGCTGCGGCCCGTTCGGTCTCGCGTTCGTCGACCCCGAGGCCCTCGGCGACTCGCTCGAGGCACTGATCCACCTCGGAGTCGCGATCATCCTCTTCGAGGGCGGGCTATCGCTCGATCTCCAACGACTGGCCAGGGTGGGAGCCCCGGTCCGCAATCTCCTTTCCGTCGGCGTGGCGGTCACCGGGATCTCGTCGGCGGTGGTCGCTCATTGGTCGGTCGGCATGCCCTGGACGACCGCTGCCCTGTTCGGGGCCATCGTCACCGTCACCGGTCCGACGGTGATCGTGCCGCTGCTGCGGCACATGATCGCGCCCAAGGAGATCAAGACCGTCCTTCTCTCCGAAGGCCTGATCGTCGATCCCATCGGAGCAGTGCTCGCCTATGTCGTCCTGCAGTGGATCGCCCGTGCCGGCATTCCACTCGAGGCGCTCATGGGCGAGCTGCTGGAGCTCACGGCCACCGGGATCGTTCTCGGTTTCGTTACCGGTGCTCTCGCCCGCGCGGTTCTCCGCACCCGCCTGGTCGCCGGCGAGCTCCGCAACCTCAGTATTCTGGCTCTGCTGATGCTCTGCTACCTGGTAGCCGAGAGTCAGGCCCATCAAAGCGGCATCCTGGCCGCCATGGTCATGGGCTTCACGATCTCGGCGGCCGAGCTGCCGGACCTCATGCCGGTGCGGGCGTTCAAGGGCCAGCTGACGACCCTCATCATCTCTATGCTCTTCATTCTCCTCGCGGCACAGCTCGACCTTACCGCGGTCGTCACCCTCGGCTGGAACGGCCTGTTCGCCGTGGTGCTCCTGATACTCCTGGTGCGCCCGCTGTCGGTGGCGCTCAGCATCTGGCCAAGGCACCTCGACTGGCGCGGTCGCACCGTCATCGCGCTCACAGCCCCGCGCGGCATCGTCGCCGCCGCCGTCGCCTCCCTCGGCGCGCGCCAGATGAACGCCGCCGGCATCGCCGGCGGTTCCGAGATGGAGGGACTGGTGTACCTCACGATCCTCGCCACGGGCGCCTGGTCGACGTTCGGGGCGCTGACACTGCCCAAGCTGCTCGGCTACACGGACGACCCGGCCCGGCGACGTGCGGTGCTGGTCGGAGCCAATGCGCTAACGGAGACGCTCGCCCGTCTCTTGCGGGATGCCGGCCGCACGACCTGCGCCATCGACAGTGTACGGTGGCGGCTGGACCGCCATCGGAAGCTCGGGGCGACGACCGTGGTCGGCGACGCTCGCGATGCCGCCACCTTCGCGGAGGCGGGGGTCGAGCGAGATTCGATCGTGGTGGCGGCAACCACCAATGACGAGCTCAACCTGCTGGCCGCGGAGCTGGTGCACGCCGAGTTCGGTGTCGAGCACCCGGTGGTCGCCATCCAGCGGCCGCCAGACGATCTCGGGCGCCGATCTCGCGGATGGATCGATCTCATCGGCGGCGGTGGCGTCGACGTTCCATCCTGGATCCGGAAGATCGAGAACAAGAAGGTCCGCGAGCTCGTCATCGACCCCTCTTCGGAGCCGGCGCTCAACGACCTCCGATCGCTGGAGCGGGAGCATCCAGGCACGGCCCTGAGGATGCTCGGATTCCGGGATGGCGAGCCGGTCTTTGCGGTCGACGACGAACGGGTGGCGCTGCTCGACCGCCTCGTGGTGACCCTCGACGAGGGCCGGGCGTTCGAGGCTCTCGCCGAGCACCACATCGAGGCGGGCGAAGCGTGGACCGGGCCGGTCGCCGAGGCAATAGAAGCACCGACCGCGTCCGCAGCAGAAACGCCGCCCACCGACGAACCGAGCCCAGACCTGGTGTGATCACTGACCGACTCCCCGGTTGGTCGAACCATTCGCTCAACCGGATTCTCAACACATTTAGGGGAAGAGACTCAATCTCTAGGCGATCTCTCGACCCGGTATATGATGGTCAAAACAGAGATCAAAAGGGGGACACAATGGCTATTGAACTCCCGGACCTCCCGTACCCTGACGAAGCCCTCGAACCGCACATCTCTCGGGAAACCTTGGCCTACCACCACGGCAAGCACCACCGCGCCTACGTCGACAATCTCGACAAGCTCACTGCCGGCACCGAGTGGGCGGACAGACCGCTGGACGACCTGGTGGGCGAGGCGGAGGGTGGCATCTTCAACAACGCCGCACAGGTCTGGAACCACACTTTTTACTGGTCCTGTCTGAGCCCGGATGGAGGCGGTGATCCGACGCCGCCTCTGTCGACCAGGATCAACTATGCCTTCGGTGACTTCGCCACATTTCGGGAGAAGTTCACCTCAGCGGCGGTTTCCCACTTCGGCTCCGGATGGGCTTGGCTGGTCGCAGAACCCTCGGGCCGCCTCCTGATCCGGACCACATCGAATGCGGACAACCCGCTCCGCCACCACGAAAAAGCGGTCCTGACCTGCGACGTCTGGGAGCACGCTTACTACATCGACTACCGCAACTCGCGACCGAAATACCTCGAGCATTTCTGGGAGCTCGTCAACTGGGATTTCGTCGCCGCCAACCTCTGACGGCGCCGAGCTACACTCTGGCGATGTCGCACCCGTGGCGCAACGGTGTCTTGTCCCTCGGCCTGCGCGTCCTGATCGCCGCCGGCGGCAGGATGCCGTTGCGCCTGACGAAGTCGGTCGGTCCGCTGATCGGCTCGATCGCGCTGAATGCCGGGCGCAGAGACCGCCGCCGCGCCGCGGATCACCTCGCGATTGCCTTCCCCGACCTCGAGCCGGCCGAACGCGAGCAGCTGCTGCGCCGCTGCGCACACCACCTCGGCACCATGCTCGCCGAGGTGGCCTGGCTGCGGCGGGCCAGGGAGCACGAGGTGGAATCCCTGTGCACCCTCAATGGCCTCGAGCATTTCACGAATGCCCTCGACGCTGGCAGGGGGGTGATGTTCACGACTGCTCACTGCGGCAACTGGGAGCTGCTCGCGGCGAGACTGCCGATAACAGGCACGCCGATGACCACCGCCGTGCGCCAGCTCGACGATCCGCATTTCGACCGCGTGGTGACCCGCGTGCGTAGCCGCTTCGGCACCGAGGTCATTCCGCGCGGACCGGCCGCTGGACGCAAACTGGCGCGCGCTCTCGGACGCAATCGAGTGGTCGGCCTCCTGATCGACCAGGACATCCGTGACGTTCCCGGCGTCTTCGTGCCGTTCTTCGGACGTCCGGCGTGGACGCCGTCCGGCGCCGCCACGCTGGCTTTGAGAATGAAGTGCCCCATCGTGCCGGGCTTCATCTACCGCCGGCCCGACGGCACCCACCTCGCCGAGCTCCAGGCGGCCCTTGAAATCCCGACGGCCGGCACCCAGGAAGACCGGGTCCGGGAGCTGACCGCGGCCGCCACGGCCGCCATTGAACGGCAGGTCCGCGCCCACCCCGAGCAGTGGGTCTGGATGCATCGCCGATGGCGAACGCGTCCGGAGGACAACGGCTGAACCGACGCCTGCAGAATTTCGAGCAGGCTCTTTCAACCTCCAAGACACGAAGCGATTGGTGTGTTCGTGCCATCGTAGTGCAAATCGATTCGGCGACCGATCGAAATCGGAGTGCCGAAGCTCGAATTCTCAGCCGACTTCGACCTTGGGACAGAGGTCCTCCAGAACGCACTCCTCGCATCTGGGCCTGCGCGCCGTGCACACCCGGCGGCCGTGGAGAATGAGGCGCAGAGAGAGGTCGTTCCACTCCTCGCTCGGCAGCAATTCCTCGAGCTCGGCGGCGATCTTCTCCGGATCCCGCTGCTCTGTCAGCCCGAGTCGGCGGGAAACCCGACGCACGTGGGTATCCACCGCCACGCCCGCGGCGATCCCGAAGGCCTCACCGAGCACGACCGTGGCGGTCTTGCGGCCGACACCCGGGAACTCCACCAAGAGGTCGATCTGCCGAGGTACCCGTCCCTCGTACCTCTCAGCGACCACGCGTGCCGTCTCGCGCAGCGATCTCGCCTTCTGGCGGAACATCCCGGTGGAGCGGATCACCTCCTCGACCTCGTCCTGCGGCGCTCCGGCGAGATCGTCCGGGCGCGGCCATCGCTCGAAAAGCCGCGGCGTCACCTGGTTGACCCGCGCATCGGTGCACTGGGCGGACAGCATGGTCGCCACCAACAGCTCCCAGGCGGATCGGAAGTCGAGCTCGGTGCGGGCATCCGGAAACTCCCGCGCCAGTAGGTCAATGACGGCGCGGGCGCGGTTGGCGTGATCCACTGTCAGTACCTGAAGGTCGACCCGCCCACGAACTCGCGCAGGATCGAGGTGTGCGGCACCTCGTCCGGGAAGATCGGCACGAACATGGACAGGTGCTTGAGCAGGCGGTAGGACTCCGTGTACGCCGGGCTGGTGCGGGGAACCTGCAGCAGGAAGCGCTCGGCGAAGACCTTGAGGACCGCGGGCTCGTAGAGCAGGGCCGAGTTGAACATCACGTCGGCATGCTCCTGGAAGGGGAAAATCCAGGTGCCCTCCCCTCGCCGCACCCGCTCCCACATCAGCAGCGTACGCTCGGCGGTGAAGCCTCGGAACAGGTGGTCTCGCACCAACCGCCGGATGAGACGGGCATCGGACGTGAAGATCCGGTTGTGATCGTCGATGGCAAGCTGCGACAGGGCCGAGATGAAGATCCGGTAGCGTGCGCTCTTCCTCACCGATCCGGTCAGGCGGTCGTTGAGGCCATGGATGCCTTCCACTGCCAGCAGCTGGTTTTTCTCCAATCTCAGCGGCGCCCACTCGCGCCTGTCGCGGCGGCGCCCGGTGACGAAATCGAACCGCGGCGTGAGCACCTCGCGCCCCTCCAGAAGCTGGGCGAGATGCCGCCGGAAGAGCCTGAGGTCGATGGCTTCGATGGATTCGAAGTCGAGGTCGCCGTTGACGTCGCGAGGAGTATCGACTCGATCCACGTAGTAGTTGTCGAGCGACAGCGACACCATCTCGATGCCGTTGACCATCAGCTGGATCGCGAGCCGTTTGGCGAAGGTGGTCTTGCCGGAGGACGACGGCCCGGCAATCGTCACCATCTGCACCCTCGGCTGGCGGGACAGGATCTCGTCCGCGATCTGCGCGATCTTCTTCTCGTGGAGGCCTTCCGCGATCCGGATCAGGTCGCGGACGTCGCCGTTGAGGCAGAGCCGGTTGAGCTGGCCAACATTCTGCACACCGAGCAGCTCCTGCCAGCGGCGGGTTTCGGTGTAGGTGGCGAAGAGCAGCTTGCGGGCCGAAAACCGCGGTAGCCGACTGCGGTCGCCACGGCGCGGGAAGCGCAGCATCAGCCCGTCACCGTAAGGCTTGACGCCGAACGTCGGGCAGCAGCCCGTGTGCGGCGCGCACGGCCCGTGGGCGAGGTCGATGAACTCTCCGCAGGTGATGGTGTGCACCGTGGACGAACGGCGGGTCGCCAGCAGCTCCAACTTGTCCTCGGCGCCGATCTGGCGGAAGTACCGCTCGGCTTCCTCGATGGTCACGGTCCGCCGATGAAACGGGCGCGCCTCGCGGTGGATCGCGCGCATCGCGCGCTCGATGGCCGGAGCCATCCGATCGAGTCCTGGATGTTCGCCACGAACCTGATAGTGATAGCAGTTCCCGAGGCTCTGACCGATGACGGTCCGAACCCCGGGGAACAGCCGGCGGCAGGCCTCGTAGAACATGAGGCTGACCGAACGTTTGTAGACCGACTCCCCTTCGCGGTCTCCATAGTGCACGAGATCGAGATCGACCTCACCGCGCAGCGGGAAATCGAGCATGACCTTGCGGCGGTTGACCAGCGCGCCCAGCACCGTGGTCAAAACCCCGCCGTCGACGGCGGCCAGGAATTCATCGATCCGCGTCCCCGACTCGACCCGGTGCCGGCGACCCGCATATCGGATGTTGACGTGGTTGTTCTGCATGCTCTCCACACCCGGCGGCGAAGGCCGCAGGCCCGGCGCCGATCATAAACCACCCACCGCGCTCGCCGAAACAGGCTGCGCTATCATCCGCCACATGGCGACGTCATGACGCACCGGCTGCAGTGTCCAAGCTGGCTCGATGGTGCCGCGCGGGCGGAGTGGCGGCGCATCGTCGAGGTCGAGGCCCCCGGCGAGCTCGAACGCGATGTCCTCGCGGCCTACTGCCTGGTGCACTCATCGTGGTTCCGCGCGGTTCGCCGACACCGCCGACGCACGGCAGAGCGGGCGGCGGAGGCCGCCGCTCTCCGGCATCTCGAGACGGCCAGGAACGAGCTCGCCAGAGCCCTGGGGATCGCGGTCGAAGCGGATCCGGAGGGTCGCCCGACACGCATCCTGTTCGTCGACGAGGGGCCGCCGGACTGATCGTCGAGCTTGAGCGAACGGACAGGGTTGCACACACGGCAAAGCGTCGTATACTGAGCGGACCGCGACAACGCGCCCATGCCATACCGAAGGGTGGTCGAAGACAGTCGGCTAAACGGGGGCATGGGCGCTTTTCGCATTACGGCCCCGCGTGTCGCGGGGCCGAAATACGCTGCAGCCTTCGCCTGCACGAATCAGGCGGCGCTACTTCTTGACCCTCTTTGGATCACAGACGCTCTTCTTCTTCTTGACCACCGCCCCGCAGTCTTTGCACTGGTATCGCCCGGGGCTCGGCTTCGCATCCGTCTTCTTCTTCTTGTCGCAGGCCATCGCCTTGAGATTATAACTCAAGTCGCAGGTGGAGAAGGACCGGAAATCGAGCTACACTCGTCGGCCTGCGGAGGACCTGAGCGATGCAGATCCCTGACTGGTACACCGGCAGCGACCCGACCGGGCGAGTGGCTGCCGGCATCGAGAGGGCGATCCAGCGAATGGACGAGCGGATTGCGGACCACTCCGACATCAAAGAGCTCGAGGGCCTCGCGAGAATGGAAGAGGAGGTCAACTGGCGCAACTTCCTGCTCGGCCTGATCGGCACCATCCACTACGACCTCGAGGAAATCGACAGCGCGCGCACAATCCTCGAGGACTCGATCAGCGCCTACAAGTCCTACCTTCCGACCTTCGACGAGGTGCTCAGCGTCTACTGTCAATCGTGCTACACCCTCGGCGTCATCCTCTTCGACGACCAGGAGTACGACGACGCGATACCGTTCTTCATGCGATGCCTCCCCTACATGCACGAGGTCTACGACGAAACCTACATCGGGCACATCTACACCTTTCTCTCGCTGTGCCTGAGCTGGACCCACCAGCCCGGCTACTCGCTGGTCTTCGCCGAAGCCGCAGCCTTCACGCGCCGCTACGATTGCGAGTCCCTGGAGCAGCTGATGGTGGCATTCGGCGACGCCGGCGAGATGGAGAAGGCCACCGAGGTGTTCCACATGCTGCAGGAGCACTGCCAGGACTTCGAGAGCTACGACCGCATCATCGAGTGGGCCGACCAGAACCTCGGCGAGTCGGGCGTGGTGAATTAGCCGGGTGGCCTCTCTGCCAGGTGGCGGAGTTTTTTCCTGAACCACGAAGTCGCGAAGACCGGAATGACCCGTGCGGCGAGCGGCACGTCACTCTTCGCGTCTCGGTCTCTTCGTGGTTCATTCGGCATCCGCCATCACCAGCCGGGTCGGACGGCCGCGACGCCCGCTTCCACCGACGCTGAGATCGACGCTCGGGCAGCTACGGCGGCAGCCGCTCACCACCTCCACGTCCTCGAGCTGCCCCAGGTAAAGGCCGCCACCCGCTCGCGCGGCTCCTATCAGCGCCTCCAGGAGCTCCCGCTCCTCCATGGTCAGAGGGCGGCCCGGGTGGCGCGTTTTTTTTAGCCCGCATATCTCACCGGGTTTCGTCGCGAGGTCGCCGAGGTGCTGTGCCCG
>CAZSTH010000084.1:0-17712 GCA_964609835.1 uncultured Thermoanaerobaculia bacterium | reverse complement strand
CGGGATCGGGGACGGGAACGCGCATGGGATGACGCATGCTGTGGATGTGGTTAAAATGTCAGGCCCCGTTCGCGGGGAGAGAGGAAGCAGCATGCGCATCGCAATTCTTCGTTCTCCGTTCGTCTGTCTGTTGGCCGTTCTTTTCGCGGGCGCGGCCGGCGCTCAGCTCACCTCCGAGTACGCCGATTGGGGCGACGGTCCGGCCGGCTTCCTGCTCACCAAGAAGGAAAAGAAGGAGTGGAAGAAGATCTCGAGCGACGCTGCGGCCGAGGAGTTTATCGAGCTCTTCTGGGCCCGCCGCAATCCGGATCTCAACACCGCCTTCAACTCCTTCCGCGCGGAGTTCGAGGCCCGGGTCGTTTACGCGGACGAGCACTTCGGCAGCAGGGCGCAGCGGGGTGCGCTCAGCGACCGCGGGATGGTCCTCATCGTCCTCGGTGCGCCGCGCTACCGGCAGGCCCACACGCCGGAGACGGCAGTGACGACCTTCGACACCCAGAGCCAGGCCACCGACCAGGCCCGGGGCGAGCTCGAGCGCTGGATCTACGATGTGGCGACCCTGCCCGAGGCGTTCGAGCTCAAGGGCAATGACCTGATCTTCAGCTTCTATGAAGACCCGCCCGAGAGCAACCGTTACACTCTGGACCGTTCCGATCGCCAGTCGGTCCTGGCCATGAAGGCGCTCTCCCAGGCCGTCGAAGCGTACCTGGTCCACCCCGACCTGACCGAGGTTCCGACGCCGGTCTCGATCGCGGGCGCGCGCTCCGCGTCGGCCGCCCACCTGGCGTGGCTGGAGCAGGCCGAGGCGCCGCTCGACGACGAGATCCGGGTGATGTCGGGCCTCGGTGTGCTCAACGATGTCAACCGCCCCCTGTGGGTGCACATCGAGCTGCCGGCGGACGCTCCGGTGCTCGACACTCTGGCAGGGCGGGTGGCGGCGGCCGGCGGCGGGGCTCTCAGCAACTTCGAGGTCGATGCCACACCCCTCGAAGGCCAGTACGGCACGGCCTACCACCTCGCCTTTCCGCTCGATCCTGGTGCCTACACGGTCGAGATCGCAGGCGGATCCGGCGGCGAGCTGCAGCTCACGGAGGTGATCGAGGCCGAGATCACCGACATTCCCAGCGACGGGACCTGGCTGTCGCCGATCTGGACCGGGATCTCGGCAACCGCCGACGAGAACGCGCCTCTGGGCGCCGCCTTCACCATCGGCGGGTGGCACATGATCCCGCTCTCCGGACCCGATCTCAATCGTGAGCAGTCGGTGTCCTACTTCGGGTTCGTGGTGCGGCCGGAGCTCGACGAGAACGGCGAGGTCGAACTCAGGGCGCGCATCAGGCTCAAGAAGGACGGCCGTCCGATGGGGGCGCCCGCGAGCATGGCACTGGCGGCGTCGCCGATCATCGGCGACCTCTACATGTACGGGAACTCGGTACCGCTCGGGCGCCTGCCCGAACCGGGCAGCTATTCGCTCGAGTTCGAGGTCAAAGAGAGGGGCTCCGACGCTGAGGTCGAGCGCAAGGTGCCGATGGAGATCCACGGCGAGAACCCCTTCACCTACGACGACGTCAAGCTGCTCACCAGCGATGACGGCGCGGTCCAGGTGACGGGGGTCGTGACCAACAACACCGACGAGAGCTTCGCCGCAACCACCTTCTACATGACGCTTTTCGACCCCATGGGCAACCAGATCGCGTCGCGGCAGGTCGAGATCGGGAACCTGGAGTCAGACGGAAGCGCTGAGTTCATCATCGATTTCGAAGAGCCGCCGGGCGAGATCAAGAACTACGAGATCAAGCACGAGTCCGAGATCGAGTGATCGGGCTCATTGGTCCGCGGCTTCGTCGCCGCCGTCTTCGGACGGCGGCGTTTTCGTGTCGGCTTCTGCCGCCGTGCACCCGCCCGGGCCGCCGGCCCGGGGATTTGGAACGGCTCACGTGGGAACTCCGAGACGCGGCAGGACGATCCGCTGCAGCACGAGCCAGCCGACCAGGAACAGGACCAGCAGCATCGCGTCGTTCATCAGACGACCTCTTCGACGCCCCATTGGATCATCCGCATGGTCCGCTCGCACGCCTTGCAGTAGTCGCACAGGGCCTTCTTCAGCGGCTCCACCTGCGCGGCCTCGACGACGGTGAAAAAGATGGATGAGGTCTTGGGGTGCGCTCGCGAGCCCATCCGGATGCCGGAGGCGCCGACGCCGTGGGCGCCGGGAATCTCCGAGTAGCCGACGATGGCGTTGCGCCGGAACAGGACCTCCACCTCCTCGCGGCAGTCGGTGTCGACGATGATCATCAGCAGCTTCATGCCGTCGCCCGACACGACGTCCATCTCAACCCTCCCTCAACCCGAGCTTGCGGAAGATCGTCATCGCCGGACACCACCTGGTAAAGGCCGACTGCAAAAGGTTGATGCCGACGAAGGCGGTGAACAGATACCAGTACGGGCTCACCCAGTGGCCGAGAGCGAGGGTCAGCAGGACGACGATTCCGGCCATGGCGCGAAGGGCTTCGTTGACGGTCATGAGTTCCTCCAGTATTCAATTTCGGATTTCGGATTTCGGATTCTCGACCCACCCGCCCAAGCGAGCCGCTCCAAGGGGTGGGCGGTCATTCCGAATTCCGAATTCATCAATCGATTTCGACGACATTCTCGGGTCCGACGGTCTTCAGATACATGTAGTACAGCACCGGGATCACGCCCAGCGTGAGCGCGGTGGAGACGATGATCCCCGAGATCATCGCCAGCGCCAGACCCTGGAAGATCGGGTCCGAGAGCATGAACGAGGCGCCGACGATGGTCGACAGCTGGGTCAGGAGGATCGGCACCAGCCGCACCGCGCCCGCCTTGACGACCGCCTGCTGCAACGGTTCCCCCGCCTGCAGCTCGAGGTTGATGAAATCGACCAGCAGGATCGAGTTGCGGACGATGATCCCCGCGAGAGCGATGAAACCGATCATCGACGTGGCCGTGAAGAAGATGCCGAGAACGCCGTGAGCCGGCAAGATCCCCACCAGGGTCAGCGGAATCGGCACCATGATGATGACCGGAGTGACGAAGGACTTGAACCAGCCCACCATCAGCACGTAGATCAGCACCATCACGACCGCGAACGCGATCCCCATGTCCCGGAAGACCTCGTAGGTGATGTGCCACTCGCCGTCCCACTTCATGATGAAGCGGGTGGTGTCCTCGGGCAGCCGGGTGGTGATGATCTCGAGCGCATCGCCGAGTGGCGTCACGATCTCGGAAAGCCGGTCCTGCATTTCCAGGATCGCGTAGACCGGCGCCTCGAAGCGGCCGGCCACCTCGCCGTAGACGTAGGTCACCGGCTGCAGATTCTTGTGGTACCGGCTGCGTTCTCGCTCCGTGTCGACCACCGAGGTGATCTCCGAAAGGGGCACCATGCGGCCGTCGCCGCCGCGAACCGTCAGCTGCAGCAGGTCGGAGACGTGGGCGCGCTGCGCTCGATCGAGCCGCAGCCGGATCGGCACCGGCTCGCGGGCGTGCGGGATGTGAACGATGCCGGCGTCGGCGCCGTCCAGCGCCACCCTCAGCGTGCGCACGATCTGCTCGGGGGTGATACCGGCCAGCATCGCCTTCTCGCGATCGACGTGGATCTCCACCCGCGGCGACGTCGCTTCCACCTCCCAGTCGACGTCGACCACGCCGTCGGTGGTGGCGAAGACCTCCTTGACCTGCTGGGCGACTTCCAGCCGGCCCTCCATGGTCGGGCCGTACACCTCCGCGACCAGCGTCGACAGCACCGGCGGTCCGGGTGGGATCTCGGTCACCTTGATGACGACCCCGAGCTCTGCGGCCAGAGGTGCGAGCATCTGCCGCACCTTGTTGGCGAGTGCGTGGGATTTGTCGTCGCGCTTGTGCTTGTGGACAAAGTTGACCTGGACATCAGCCATGTTGGCGGCCGAGCGCAGGAAGTAGTGGCGGACGAGCCCGTTGAAGTTGAACGGCGCGGAGGTTCCAGCGTAGACCTGGTAGTCCGTGACCTCGGGCATGGACCGGAAGGCGTAAGCGATCTCGCGCGCGGCGGCGTTGGTCTCCTCGAGCGTGAAGCCCTCCGGTGCATCGATGATGATCTGCAGCTCCGACTTGTTGTCGTGGGGCAGCATCTTGACGGTCGTGAAGCCTACCGCCACCGTGCCCACGGCGGCGATCAGAAGCGTCGCCACTCCGGCCAGGAACAGGTAACGCAGCAGCGATCTGCCGATCAACGGGGTCATGACCTTCGAGTACAGGCGCGACACGAGGCCGTCGTCGCTGTCGCTCGAAGGGTCGCTGTCGACGGTCCCAGGGTTGTCGGGTTTCTCCTTGCGGAACAGCCGGAAGGCCATCCACGGCGAGATCGTGAACGCCACCATCAGCGAGAAGAGCATGGCCGCCGAGGCGTTGATCGGAATCGGGCGCATGTAGGGGCCCATGAGGCCGCGCACGAAGGCGAGCGGAAGCAGTGCCGAGATGATGGCGAAGGTCGCGAGGACCGTCGGGTTGCCGACCTCATCGACCGCGAAGACCGTCATCTGCCGGGGGTTCGACCACCGCATCTTGATGTGACGGTGGATGTTCTCGACAACCACGATGGCGTCGTCGACCAGGATTCCGATCGAGAACACGAGCGCGAAGAGGCTGACCCGATTGAGTGTGTAGCCGAAGAAGTAGGACGCCGCCAGGGTCAGCGCGAGGGTCACCGGAATCACGATCGCGACCACCGAGGCCTCGCGCCACGACAGCGTGATCCACATCAGGATGATGACCGCGAAGGTGGCCGAGTAGAGGTGCTTCAAGAGCTCGTTCGACTTCTCCTCGGCGGTCTCGCCGTAGTCACGCGTCTTCAAGACGCTGACGTCGGAGGGAATCAGGCGCCCGGACAGGCCGTCCAGCATGCGATCGAGGTCCGCCACCATGTCGACGGCGTTGGTGCCGGGTTTCTTGGCAACCGCGACCGTGACCGCGGGCAGATCGATGGCTTCGGTTCCGAGTCCCTTCTCGGGTGCAGCCGGGCCGGTCCCGAGCCACACGTAGGAGCGAGGCTCCTCGGGGCCGTCGGCGATCTCCGCCACGTCCTTGAGGTAGATCGGCCGCCCCTCGTAGGTTGCAACCACCACGTCGCGGACCTCGTCGGCGCTGGTCAGAAACTGGCCCGCGTCGACCAGCAGCTCCGTGTTGCCGACCGTCGTCGCCCCGGCCGGCAGCCGGAAGTTGAGGCTCTCGAGGGCGCCGTGCGCCTGCAGCAGCGAAACGTTGTAGGAGGCCAAGCGTTCACGATCGAAATCCACCCGCACCACCCTGCGCTGGCCGCCGATGATCGAGATCTGGGCGACCCGCGGATGGCGGGTCAGCTCGACCTTGATCTCCTCGGCCACCCGCCGCAGCTCGGTCGTGGACCCACGCGGGCTCCACAGGGTGTAGGCGACGACCGGTACGTCGTCGATCGTCCGCGGTTTGACCACCGGCGGCATCATGCCGTCCGGCATCCCGTCTGCCGCAGACTGGATCTTGGTGTGCACTCGGAGGGCCGCCTGGTCGGGGTCGGTCCCGACCAGGAAGCGGACGATGATGATTCCGCCGGAAGGGCTCGAGGTCGAGTAGATGTACTCGACGTTCTCGATCTCGTAGAGGAGCTTCTCGAGCGGCGTGATCACGCGGTGCTCAATCTCTTCGGCGGACGCCCCGGGCAGACCGACCATGACGTCGATCATCGGCACCTTGATCTGCGGCTCCTCCTCGGACGGCGTCACCAAAATCGCGAAGGCGCCGAGCAGGAGCGACGCCACCACGATCAGAGGCGTCAGCTTGGAATCGAGAAACACCTGGCCGATGCGCCCTGCCATGCCGAGCTTGCGGCGCGTCATCCTCAGGCGCTGCGCCTCGCGGCGGGCCTGCTGGAGATCTTCAGCGGACGGCCCGTCGCCCTGCGCCGGCCGGATCTCGTCGCGACCCGGGCTCATTGCGAGACCTCCAGCGGCGTCCCGTCCGCCACAGGGCCGGGAGCGTCGAGCACCACCGCCTCGCCGGCCTCGAGGCCTGAGAGCACCTCGATCCTGCCGCCGTCCATCATCGGCCCGGTGGTGACGGCGCGGGTGCGGGCGGTGCCGTCGTCGGACCGGACGACCACCAGCTCGAGCCCGCCGCGACGGTGGACGGCCGCAGCCGGCACCGCGAGCCGCTCGGTCACATCACCTTCGATGGTCGCGCGGCCGCTGAAGCCCGAAGGAACGCGAATCGAACCGAGACCGACCTTGACGGTCTGCGTGTGGGTGGCGGGGTCTGCCGAAGGTGCGATCTCCTCGACGGGCCCGGAAACGATGCCGAGATCGGGGCGGGCGTCGAAACGGATCCTCAGCTCGTCACCAAGGGCGACGCGGCCGGCATCCGCCGCCCGCAGGGCCAGCCAGATCTGCTGGTTTGCCAGGGACTCGAGCCTGACCAGCGGACGGCCGGGAGCCGCGAGGTCTCCGACCTCGACGAGGGTGCGGATCACGCGAGCGGCGAACGGAGCCTTGACGGCCGACTCGCCGGCGACCGTGGCCGCTGCCCGGACCGTCCCCTCGGCCTGTTCGACCGCCCCTTGCGCCTGCTCGTACTCCATTCGGGCCATGTCCAGCTCGAGTTCGGAAGCAGCGTTGTCTTCGCGCAGGGCGCGGTAGCGCCGGTAGTTTTTCTCCGCCAGCGCCAGGGCCGCCTGCGCCTGGCCGAGAGCACCGCGTGCCTGCGAGAGCTGGCCTTCGGAGACCTCCGGCTGGATCTCGAGCAGAATCTGGCCAACGGCGACCGTGCTGCCGGCCTGCACCCGCAGCTCGACCACCGGCCCCGAAACCCGACTCGAGATGTCGGCCTGTCGAGAGGACTGGACCACGCCACGGACCTCGATCGGTCGGTTGCCGCGCACCGACTCGACTGCGGCAAGGGTGACGGATATGGATTCGGGCGGGACGGAGTTCGTGGCCGGCTCATCGTGGCCGCAGCCGACGACGAGGGCGGCCGCGGCCGCGAGTGCGAGGGTGACGACGGTTCGGTTGCGAGCGGTCATCGTGGGTCCTCCATGGTGTCCATCAAGGGTGTTCCGGAGACGAAGCGAAGTCGGTAGGTGTCGAGCGCCACGTCGTAGCGGGCCACCAGCTCGCGGAGCCGGGCCTCCCGCAGCGCGGTCTCGGCGTCGAGGAGGTCCGCGATCTTTTCCAGCCCCTGCTTGAAGCGGCTGTCGCGGACGCGCAGCGATTCCGAGGCCGCGGCGAGCGCGCTGTGCGCGGTGGCCTGGCGGCTGCGGGCGGTTTCGAGATCGTGCCACGCCTGCTGCACTGCGAGCTCGACGCCTTCCTCGAAGCGGCGGAGGTCGGCTTCGAAGCCCCGCGCCTCGTGGCGGGCGGCGGCCCGTGCCGACGGATCGCTGCCTCCTCCGAAGAGGTCGATTCGTGCCACCGCCATCACCGTGCCCGAGCTGCCGTTGCTGCCGAACACACTGTCGTCATAGAGACCGTAGTTGCCGACCACGGCGACCTCGGGAAAGTAGCCGGGCCGGTTGGCCTTGGCCTCCAGCTGTCCGGCCTCGAGCCGGGCCCGCGCCGCGGCGAGGTCGTTGCGTTCCTCGAGGGCCGCAGCTGTCCAGCTTGCGAGGTCACCGCCGACCGGGGCGGCCGCGGGCGGGTCAGCGGGCTGTAGCGGGAGGGTCTGGTCGCGCCCCATCTGGAAGTTGAGTGCCGCCGTGGCCAACCGGGCGCCATTCTCGGCCTCCGTCAGCAGCTCGTCCATGTGTGCGAGGTGGACTCTGGCCTGAAGCAGGTCGGCTTCGAGGATGATCCCCTGGGCGGCGTAGCGCTCGGCGAGCCGCACGTGCTCCGCGGTGGTTGCTCTGGCCTTTTCGATGACCTCGATGTTCTCGAGGGCCTTGGCGAGGTTGATGTAGGCGGTGATGGTCTCGAAGGCCACTTTCTGCCGCGTGTGGGCGAGGGCGTGCTCGTCGGCGGTGGCCATCGAGCGCGCCTGTCCGATCCGCGCCGACAGCTTGCCGCCGGTGTAGACCGGAAGCTCGAGGTCGATCCGTGTGATCCACGTCGACAGCGGCTCCGGCGAGTTGGGATCGGAGAGGAAGAATCCCTCGAGATCGAAGCGCTCCTGGTTGAGGGTGAGGGCGAAGACCTCGGCGGGATTGTCGGTGTAGACGAAGCTCTCGCTCAGACCGATCTTCGGGAGCCGCCGGCTCCGGCCGCCGTCGAGCCGCGCAGCCGCGGCGTCGGCGCGCGCCTGTGCGGCTCGGATCTCGGGGTTGCCGGCGAGCGCCGCGGCCACCGCCTGCTCGAGGGTCAGGTCCGGTGCGGCGGCCGCGACCGCTGGGGCCATCAGGGCCGCGAGGATCGAGAATGTGCGGTGCATGCGCTCCTCCCTAACATCACTTAATAACTATTTAGTAATCTACATGAATTTCAATCTCTGTCAAGGGGCAGGCGATCCTCGAGATCTCAACTCTGGAGGCCATTCCCGTCATGCCTCGCATCGAATGGGTTCGACCTCAGATGGTGAAGGGAGACGGGTGAAGAGTCAAGCGAAGCCGGAGCCACCCACCAAGCGAAGGGGCCGCATTGCCCGAGAGGATGAGGGAGCGATGTCGTGATGCGCCCGCATTCCTGATGAGTTTTCTGCTGCACGGCGGGGCGCACTGCAGGCGGCGGTGGTTTCTCGACTCGTTCGCTCGAGATACCGCAAGGACGCCTCCGCTCTCGCAACCGCGAAATCGCCGCCACGCGCGCGCCGCCCGTCGTTCGTAACGAACACTCATGAGGAATGCGGGTCAGGCGGGGGTGCGCAGCTCGGGATTGGTGGCCTCGTGATCTGTAGTGAACTCCCCCAGTACCAGCCGGGCGGTCGAGCCCCGGCCGACGCCGTCGCTGTGCAGCTCGAGGCTGCCGCCCATCAGCTCCGCCAACCGTCGCGAGATGGTGAGCCCGAGCCCCGTGCCGCCGCGTTGGCGGGTAGTGGACCCGTCCACCTGGTAGAAGGAGGTGAAGATCCGCTCGAGCTCGTCCCCGGCGATGCCGAGACCGGTGTCGGTGACCTCGAAGATGATCTGCTTGGGGCCGCTCCGGCAGCCGACGGTGATCGACCCGCCGCGGTCGGTGAACTTCATGGCGTTCGACAGCAGATTGGTGAGGATCTGCGTCGTGCGATCGTGGTCGGCCCACAGCACCAGTTTGCTGTCGAGCTCTCTGGTGGAGAACCTGAGCCCCTTGCTCTTCATCTGGTGTCGGAAGAGGGCGTGGAGGTCCTCGAGGATCGTGCGTGCCGGCACCGGTGCAAAGTGGACCTCGAGCCGGCCGGCCTCGATCTTCGCGAGGTCGAGGACATCGTTGATGATGTTGAGGAGGTTCTCGGCCGACTCGTGCGCGATCTGCAGGAACTCCCGCTGCTTGTCGGGGTCTTTGACCGCACCGTCGATGATCAGCCGCAGGAAGCCGAGGATCGCCGTCAATGGGGTCCGTAGCTCGTGGGACGTGTTGGCGAGGAACTCCGACTTGAGGCGCGATGCCTCGAAGGCGACGGCTCGCTGCTCATCGAGCTCCCTGACCAGCTGAGAAAGCGAGATGGCACCGCCGAGCAGGAAGCCGACCTGGGTCAGGAGATCCACGTCCTCGATGGTGAGGTCGAGTGTCATGGACGAGCTCACGAGCAGGACTCCGGCCGTACGGCCGCCGGCATTGAGCGGCAGGTACGTGAGGTGGCGAATATCGTGCTCCTCCTCGAGCCACCCCGCGAGCTCGTGCGGCAGCACGGCTGCCGCCTCGACGGTGCGGGGGCTGTCGTCGTGGAACGTGGCGACACACGGGTGGTCGGTGGCCGTCACCGGCTGGAAACGGTCGTTCTCGAAGGCACGGACCCCCGGACCGGCACCGGCTTCGAGCTTGAGGCCGTCGTCGCCGGCCGCCGCCTGACGGTAGAGGAGGGCCGACCGCAGCGGCAGCGACTCGCGGGCGAGCTCCAGAAAGAGTTCGAGGATGCGCTCTTCCTCGAGCTCGCCCGCGAGGGCCTGCGCCAGATTGGAGAGAAACGCGAGCCGGGACTGCCGCCCCTCGGCAGCACGCCGTGCCAGGTGAAGGTCGGTGACGTCGGTGGCCACCACCTGGATCAGAGTCTCGTTGACGACCGGATCCATCACCGGCTGCATCTGAGTGTTGAGCCAGTGTACCGATCCGCTCGAGTCCTCGACCCGGATCATCTCCTCCCACATCCCGCGTCCGCTCTCGAGCACGGCCGGAATCGCAGCATAGATCTGAGGGCGGTGCTTGACATGGATGCGCTCGAGCCACTCGCGACCGTGGCCGGCGTCGCCGACCCCGTGCGGGACATCGAAGAGCTCGCTGGCGGCTCGGTTGGCATAGCGGATGTTCCGCTCGCGGTCGACCGACAAGACGATGGCCGGCAGGGTGTCGAGCAGGATTTCCATTCGCTGCCGGAGCCGTTTCAGTCGGTCTGAAAGAGCGGTCTGCGACTCCAACAGGGTGACGTTCTCGAGCACCGCCCCGATGGTGGGCGTCGCCAGGCTGAGCCCGACCAGGACGTATCCCCACATGAACGGGCTGTCGTAGGCCTCGCGAGACCACGACAGGTCCATGTGGGCTATCGCAGTGAGCAGGAAGGCGGCTCCCAGCCACACCTCGCGCGGCTGGCGCTGCTCGCCGCCGCCGAGCATGGGCACCACCGCGGCGAACAGGAAGACGGTTGCCAGCCCGGCCTCGAGCGGTGCGATGCCCTGCACCAGCCCGTGGCCGTGGAGCAGGCTGAATGCCGCCCACACGACCACTGCGACGCCGATCGCGGCGGTGGTGCGGGCGACCCGCCTCCCCGAACCGTGGTCACGCCCGCCGCGGAAGGTGAAGAGGAGGATGGCGGCTGCGAGGGTCTGTGACAGCACCCACGAGAGAGCGACGAAGGTGTCGCGGATGTCGGTTCTCGCGACCAGGATCTCGAGCGCGATCAGGAGCAGGAAGTGACAGGCGATGGGGAGGAAGACGTTGCGCACCTGGCGGTCGAAGACGTCGCCCAGCAGCCGCCAGCGGATGTGGAAAAACCAGGTTGCGAGCGATGCCAGAAGGGCGTTGAAGGCAGAGAGGATCAGGAACTCGGTGCGGTTGCCGTGCCACTGCACGACCGACTGCAGGATCGCGACACCGAAACCGGCGGCTGTCGCACCGAGGACCGCCATCAGCCGCGAGCGTGGGGTTGCGGTCTCGGTCGCCACGAAAACCCGGCCCGCGGTCACGCGACCATCTCCCGACGCCGGTTGCTCATGCAACGAGTATATCGTCCGGCCCGACCGGCCCAGGCTTGATTTTTCGGACTTATCTGGTAGGATCTGCGCGCTTTCCCCCGCGGAAATCGTGAACGGACCGCAGATTGTGGCAAAGCACCATTCCGACAGTGGAGGCGCGAGAGATGAAGAACCGAAGGACGACGACGTTGATTTTGGTGATGTTGATGGCAGCGGCACCGCTGATGGCTCAGGAGACCGGTGCGGAGGAGACGGTGGAGGAACCGTTGTGGAAAGGCTCTCTCGGGCTTGCCTACCTCGACACCTCGGGCAACTCGGAGACCACCACCTTCGGCCTCGATTTCGACGCCGAGCGGCGGCCGGTGCCGTGGGGCTTCACCATCACCGGCCGATTCAATCGCAACGAGAACGACGGCGAGCTCACCGCGGAGCGCTACCTGCTCAGGGGCCGCGCGGTCCGCAGCCTGTCGGAACGGTGGGAGGTCTTCGGCGGCTTGAGCGCAGGCAAGGACATCTTCGCCGGTTACGATCTGCAGCTGATCGCCGAGGTCGGCGCCACCTACAGGGCGCTCCTCGGGCCGCGGCACCTCCTGAGCTTCGACGGCGGGTTGACCTGGACCGACGAGGACCGCATCGAGCCCAACCCCGACGTCAGCTACATGGGCGCGATCCTCGGTCTCGACTATGAATGGAAGATCAGCGACAACGCGTCGCTGACCCAGCTCCTGACCTTCTACCCCAACTTCGATGAAAACGATGATTGGCGGCTGGACTCGGAAACCGCACTGACTGCTGCCGTCAACTCGTGGCTGGCCCTCCGGCTCGGCTACGAGATCCGATACCGCAACCAGCCCATCGAGGCTGAGAAGACCGACACCACGAGCTCGGCGTCGGTGGTGTTCAGCTTCTAGCGAGACAGGGAGAAATCATGGAACAGCTGCAGTCGGTACTCGACACGTCCTGGGGCTTCATCATCAACAATTACCAGCACTTCGTCGCCGCGATTATCATTTTCCTGGCCGGCTGGGTCGCTGCCGGCTGGGTGCGGGCACTGACGCGTCGCGCACTGACCAGGGGCAAGGCGGACGCGGCACTGGTGCCGTTCATCTCCAAGCTGGTGTACTACGCCGTGCTCGCGGTGGTGGTGATCGCCGCCCTCAGCCGCGTCGGGGTGGCCACGACCTCGGTGGTTGCGATCTTCGGTGCCGCCGGCCTCGCGGTCGGTCTCGCCCTCCAGGGCACGCTCTCGAACTTCGCATCCGGCGTGATGCTGCTGGTCTTCCGGCCATTCGACCTCGGCGACTTCGTGGACGTTGGCGGCACGTTGGGAAGCGTCGAGGAGATCGGCACCTTCGCCACCACCCTCAAGACGCCCGACAACGTCAAGATCATCGTGCCGAACTCGCAGGTCTACGGCGCCACGATCTCCAACTACAACGGCTATGACACTCGTCGCATTGATCTCGTGATGGGGATCTCCTACGACGACGACATCGGCAAGGCGATGGACACGATCCGCGAGATCGTGAGCGCCGACGAGCGAGTGCTCGCCGACCCGGCGACCCAGATCGCGGTCTCCAATCTCGGCGACTCTTCGGTCGACATCGTCGTCCGCCCGTGGTGCCTGGGCAGCGACTACTGGGCGCTGCGATTCGATCTCACGCGACGGCTGAAGGAAGGGCTCGAGGGCGCCGGGTGCTCGATCCCCTATCCACAGCGCGACGTGCACATGCACCAGCAGTCGGCGAATTGACGCCGGTCGGGTGCGGAGGCGATTCAGGGCGCTTCGTCTGTACCGACAAGGGCGCGATAGTCCGCTACCACTTCCGCCGCATGCGTTTTCGGGTGCACCTTCGGGTAGCTCTTGACGACGCGGCCGTCGGCGCCGACCAGGAACGACACCCGCTTCGGCACCGGCAGGAGAGTGCGCGCGGCGCCCACTGCCCTGGCGAGACGGTGGTCGGAGTCGGAGAGCAGGCGAAACGGCAGATCGTGCTTCTCCGCGAAACGCCGATTGGCACCGATGCTGTCGTAGGACACGCCGAGCACCTCGACGCCCAGCTCCTGAAGCTCCCGCCAGCTGTCCCGCAGCCGGTTGACCTCGAGCGCTCACCCGGGGGTGGCGGCCTTGGGGTAGAAGAACAGCAGGTAGGGCCTGCCTGCCAGCTGGTCGCTGTGCGCCATGCTCCCGTCATGGGCGGGGAGCTCGAACTGGACCATCGTTCGTCCGACCTGCAACATCAAACCCACCTCCTTACGCGCCGCGCTGCACACCGCTTGCAGCCCTGGAAAGCGTCGCCGGGGGAGACCTGCGACCACGGTGTGGATCGGGCGCGTCGAGCCCGATTGTAACCGTTCGCTCTCGGTCTTGACCGTCGGCGCGCGGGGAGATAGTGTCATCAAGGTTTCGCGGGAGGAATCATGGCAGGCAAGGCAGATCTCGTCGAGCGGGTGGCGGAGCTGACCGGATATCCGAAGACCCAGGTCGCGATGACCTACGACCTGCTCTTCGAGCTCATGGCCGAGGCGCTGGCCGGGGACGACAAGGTGACGGTGCCGAACTTCGGCACCTTCCAGGTCTCCGTGCGTCCGGCGCGCACCGGCCGCAACCCTGCCTCCGGTGAGCCGATCTCGATCGCAGCCTCGAAAAGCGTCCGTTTCAAGGTCTCGAAAAACCTCAAGGACGGGCTCTGATCACGATTCCGCGCACGTCGCCTTCGGGTCGCGGTGCGCGGAATCGAGGGCGCTACTTCGCAGCCTCCAGCCGCTGGCCCAGCAGCACCGCGAGCTGCTCCTCCAGCGCCAGGATCGGCGGCGACTGCTGCTCTTCCCACGGCCACCGCACCATTTCGAGGCGTTGCTCCTGGAGGTCGATGCCGACAATCTGCGACGACGCCACCAGGTGCAGCGGCAGCCCACCCTGTGCTGTGACCGAGACGACCGCTCCGGTCACGCGGTTTCCGCCCGGCATGGTGCCGCGCATGATCCAGGCCTGCTGCTGGTTGAGCTGGTACATCCAGCGGGTCATGGGGTCGTCCCAGACCGCGCGGTGGGCCTCGGTGCGCGGGTCGGGGTTTTCGGTCGGGAGCTCTGGAGGCGGCTCGAGGGACACCGACTCGAGGTCGAGGTCGAAGTCGCGCCCGCCGGCATTCACGGCGGCAGCGATCCCCAGGGCGGCTACGATCAGGGTCAGCGTGCGCATCGTCGCGTCTCCCATCAACTCTTGAGTCGACCGGCGGTGCGGCCGGTCGGGTACACTCGACTGGTGCCACGCATTGTCGGCTCGATCCGCGCCGGTCTCGGGTCAGCGGCCCTCGCAGCGTTGATGTCTTCGGGGTCGTGCGCCCCGTTGGAGGGGGCCGACTATCGGATCGCCGTCGAGCTTAATCCTGCCACACACCGCCTCAACGCGGAGCAACAGATTCGCTGGCGCAATGCTTCCGGCAGCGCCACGGACGAGATCTACCTCCACCTCTACCTCAACGCCTTCGCCAACAACCGGACCACCTTCATGCGCGAGCAGAGTTGGAGCGATGCCGGTGGAGACGGCTGGGGCTGGACTCGCATCGACCGCCTCGCGCTCGACGACGGCACTGACCTGCTCGCGGTCGCCGAGGTGGTGCGGCCGGACGACGACAACCCGGACGACGTCACCCTGGTGCGCGTTCGGTTGCCCGAGACCGTGCCGGCGGGCGGGGTGCTCGATCTCGAGCTCGATTTCACGGCGCAGCTGCCGAGGATCATCGCCCGCACCGGCTACCAGGGCGACTTCCACTTCGCGGGACAGTGGTTCCCGAAGGTGGCGGTCCTTGATGGCGATCGCGGCTGGAACGCCCACCAGTTCCACGCCGCCTCCGAGTTTTTCTCCGACTTCGGCACCTACCGCGTCGAAGTCACGGTGCCCGCGGACTGGGTGATCGGCGCCAGTGGTTGGCGGATCTCCGACGAGGCCGCGGCTGACGGGCGCCGGGTCGTGAGCTTCCGCGCCGAACGGGTCCACGACTTCGCGTGGGCGGCGGTGCCTTCCGACCTGATGGTGGTGGTCGAGACCGACTTCGAGCCCGGCCGCGATGTCCCGCAGGAGTGGCTCGAGGCGACCCGCGATCTCCTCGGACGCAGCCCCGCCGATCTCGAGCTGCCGCCGCTTCAGCTGCGGCTGCTCGTGCCCTCGTCGCAGCGAGGCCTGGTGCCGCGGATGGTACGGGCGGCCCGCCTGGCGGTAGCGTGGTTCGGCTTGCGATTCGGCCCCTACCCCTACCCGCAGCTGACGATCGTGTCGCCACCGTGGGACGCGCGCGCCGCGGGCGGCATGGAGTATCCCACCCTGATCACCACCGGCGCGGATCCGCTCGACGCCTGGCCTCCCTTCTCCTGGTCGGCGGACATCGAAAGCATCACGGTTCACGAGTTCGGCCATCAGTACTTCTACGGGCTGCTGGCGTCGAACGAGTTCGAGGAAGCGTGGCTCGACGAGGGCCTCACCACCTATGCGGAAAACGCCTGCCTTGCAGATATCATGGCAGCGAAACTGGCGCCGCACGCGGTCTCGGTGCCGGTCTGGGCTTGCGAACGTCTGAGCCTGGCGCGCGCCGCCGCGCCGCTCAAAATCTCCCGCTTCGCGTGGCAGTACCGTTCCCACCGTGCATACCACGCGGCCTCGTACACGAAGGCTTCGCTGGTGCTCAAAACCCTCGAGCAGCTCGTCGGACCGGCGCCGATGGCCCGTGGTCTCCGCCGGTACGTGGAGCGCTTCCGCTTCGCGCATCCCACGGGAAGCGACCTGGTGGCGGCCCTCAGCGATGCCGCCGGGGACGATCTCCGGTGGTTTTTCGATCAGGCGGTAGCGGGTGACGCCGAGGCGGACTGGGGTGTGCTGGGGGTGCGCCAGCGGCCGCACGAGGCGGTCCGAGGTGTCGCGTGGGACGGCAAGTACTGGACGGCGGACGCCGCGCAGCGGGCGGAACCGGGGTCCGGCGCCCCCACCTGGCTGGTCGAGGTCGATCTGATCCGCCGCGGTGAGTTCGTGGGCCCGTTGGAGGTGGAGCTGCAGTGGGCCGGCGGCGAGGTCGAACGGCGGGTGTGGTCGGACAACCGTCGTTGGGTTCGATGGTCCATCCCGAGCGACCGCCGGCTCGAGCAGGTGGCCCTGGATCCCGACGGAGATTGGCTGCTGGAGGTCCGCCGCTCCGACAACTACTGGCGCGATGAGCCCGCCGGGTCCGTCCATCCGTTGTGGTGGGCGCGAACTCTGGGCCGGTTCGTCGGCATGGCCTTCCTGAGGTTCAGCTGATGGCGGCCGGACACCCGTCTCCGGCCGTCGGCCTTCGGCTCTCCCTGCGGCTGAGGAAGCTCGTGGGGGCGGTGTGGATCGCCGGCATCCTGGCCGGCCTGCCGTTGTGGGCCGTGCTCGAGACGGCGGTGGCGGAGACGCGGGCCCACCTGCCGCCGGGGCCGCTGCCGGAGGGTGACCGCGAGCTGATCGTCCTCGAGCTGCTGCAGCCGGTGGCCGGATCGATCGCGGTGACCGCCGCACTGGCGGTGGCAGCGTTCTTCGCCTGGTCGGTGGTGTGGCACGCCGGGACGGTTCGCTGGTGGGGAGGGGCGGGTGCGGCGCGGGTGCGGCTGGCGGAGATCCTCGGTCACGGCGTGGTCTGGTGGTGGCGCTTCGCGCGGCTGTGGCTGACCGGCATCGTGGCGGCAATCGGAGCCTCGGCCGCGACGTGGATCGCGCTCGGTTCCTTGATGCTGGCGGTCGGCAGCGGCCGCGCTGCCTATGGGCTGATGGCAGCCGGCCTGTTCCTGACCTCGCTGATCGTCGTTGTGTGCTGGCTTGCCACCCTGCGCGGAGCCTGGTTTCTGGGCGAATCCGGTCGCCGTTCGGCGCTGGTGGCGTGGGCACGCGGGCTCGGCGCCTCGCTCGTCTCCCCCCTGCGGTCGCTCGCACCGGTGGTGAGCTGGGCGGTGCCGGCATTGGCCCTGCTGGCGATGCCGCTGCTGATCGAGCCGCCATTCGCTTTCGCCGCCCTGCTGCTGGCGTGGCTCGGCGCCGCCTGGTGCTGGGTGGCGCTGTTCCTGTCGTACGCGCCGCTGGAGCCGCCCGACGACTGGGTGCGCAGGATGCAGGCGCGCGCCGCGGCGCGGGCCGCCCGTCCCCGCGAGCAGCAGCCCGGCTACTCGACCCAACGCTTCCCCACCCAGCAGTGATCGACGGCCTGTTGGCGTCGCAACCACCAAGACACGAAGACACCAAGGTCTTCACCAAGTTGTTTTCAGAGTGCCGGGATCACGGTGCGTATCACGGCCTTTGGTGAGCTCTCGGTGCTGGGAACGGCGACGCCCGATCCGAATACACAAAAAAGCTTCGTGAATTCTTGGTGCCCTTGGTGTCTTCGGTGCGCCAGGCGAAGTCTGGTGCGTCTAGCTGACTGAAAGGA
>CAZSTH010000083.1:0-18120 GCA_964609835.1 uncultured Thermoanaerobaculia bacterium | reverse complement strand
TGGACCACCAGCCGCCCGATGCCCTTCCACAACAGCAACAGGCCCGAGAAGCTGCTCCAGCGGTCCGGCGAGGAGCGGCGACAGCCCCCGACCACTGCCGGTGCTTCGCAGCGAGAAGATCGCCTTGCGGCTCGTGGTCATGGCGTTTCAAACGCTTGGTGCATGCTTTCTTTGACGATGTCCGGGTGAAGCTGGTGGAAATCAGAGGGGCAGCTCGACGACGGCGTCCGCGTGCTCGGCATCGATTCGTCGGTCTGGTCGACGCTGCCAATAGCGCATCACGGCGCGCCTCATGCGGCCCTCGATCCGGATGCTCGTGACGCTGCGGGTTGCGGACAAGGGGCGGGTCATCAGCGGCGAGTGCTCCGGCGCGGCCTCATCCGTGAGGAGGTTGATCTCGGGGATGGACCCCCGGTGAGGTGTGCCGTCCTCCAACCAGCCCTGGAAGGCTGCCTCGCGCCATGCAACGACCTCGCGCGGTCGCCACAGGGAGGACGTGACCATGCTCCATCCGGAGGAAAGGTCGGATATCTCGAGGCCGCAGCCGAGCAGCCAGCGGACGCAGTGGGCGGCGCCGGGGATGGCCAGCACCAGCACGAACGACGGGTAGCGCCGGGGATCGAGCTGCTCCTGTGCCCACTCGAGCACGTCATCAGCGCGGTGGGCGAGGGCGCGGGGAACGATCTCTCCCCGGCTGGGAATGCCGCTGCGGCCCAGCAGCTCGAGGTCGGACGGAACGTAGGCGTTGAGGATGCAGGCGGCGACGCCCCCGCCGTTGACCCCGATCCAGGTGCCGCCTCGCTCACCGTCAACGGGGCCGATCCAGGCGGGCCGGCCGGCCGCGGCCCGATGCAGCCTCGGCGGCAGCTCGGCCGCGCGATCCAGGCGCTCGTCGCGGTTCATAATCAGCTCGAGGTCGCCGTCGATGCCGGTGCGGAGGACGACCGTGCACATGGGTCAGCGGGATCGATCGCCGGCGGCGATCAGTCGATTGCGGCCGGTTCTCTTCGCGCGGTAGAGCGCGTTGTCGGCGGCTCGGAGGACGGCGTCGGGGTTCGCCCGGTTCGAGGCGGGACCGGCGAGGCCGACGCTGACGGAGAGGCTGATCAGGCGCGGCGGACGGGCGCGGGCGCGCGGCCGGTCGGGCTTCGTGCGCGGGCGGTCCGGAGCGCGGATGGCGAAGCGACGCTGGGCGATCGACTGCCGCAACCGCTCGAGGTGGGTGCGAGCCTCGGCGGGCCGGGCGGCGGGGAACAGGATCGCGAACTCCTCCCCGCCGTAGCGGTAGGAGCGGCCACCGCCGTCGACCTTGTCGAGCTCCGTGGCCACCATGCGAAGAGCCTGATCGCCGGCGGCATGGCCGTGGCGGTCGTTGAAGCGCTTGAAGTGATCGATGTCCATCATGGCGATGCTGTAATCACCGTGCAGGCCCTGAATCGCCTCCTCGAAGGCGCGCCGCGACGGCAGCCCCGTAAGCCCGTCATGGTAAGCGAGGCGGTAGGAGTCCTCGATGACCCCGATCAGCAGCACCACCTGGCCGGCGGCCAGAGCCAGCGTCGAGCCCTGCAGGCCACCGTTGCCGAGCAGCGCCACGGCTGCGGCCGCGATCGCCCACAGCAGTGAGCCCTCGAAAGCCCCGCGGCGGGCGGCGAAGGCGAGGGCGGCGAAGGCCGCGGCGATCAGGAAGGCCAGCCGCGAGATGTCAGGCGCCGAGATGAAGCTCGCCACGGCAGGGATGGCGGCCGAAACCGGCGTTGCCCCGACCACGTTGGCGACCACGACGGCGGCCACCGTCAGCGCCACGAAAATCGGGAACGGGGCTCTGGTGACGGGCCGTTCGGGAAGCAGTGCCAGGACGCCGAGCGCGACCGGAACGAGCATCGCGAGGCCCGCCCAGGCGAGGCTCGGTGGTGTCGACGTGGTGGGACCGCGAACGACGAGGTTGGCGGCCGCGAGCACGACCGCGGCCGCCGCCAGCCGTCCGCGGCGGAAGCGCCAGGCCAGCGCCACCAGCAGCGCCCCGAAGACCTCCGCCAGCACGTCGGTGAGCGGGCGATAGGGCTGCGCCACCTCCGACAGCGAGAGCAGCCAGGCGGCCAGCACCGGCAGCCCACCGACGATCACGGTGATCGTGCCGGCACGCTTCACGTTTTCAATTGTAAGGTGAGAGTAGAGACCGGGGACGTCGCGAGAGTGTGGCGATCCGGTCGATGCCGGGGAGGAGATGTGATGCCAAAGTCAGGGCTCCCGGATGTGCAGCTCAATCTCAACGTGCGTGGCACGCCGCTGTCGGCGACCCTGGCCATCAACGAGCTCAGCGCCGAGCTCGAGGCCGCCGGCCGTTCGGTGCTCCGCCTCGGCCTCGGCCAGTCGCCGTTCCCGGTTCCCGAGGTCGTGGTCGAGGAGCTGCGGCGCAATGCCCACCAGAAGGACTACCTGCCGGTGCGCGGATTGAGGGCGCTGCGCGAGGTGGTGGCCGCACAGCAGCGCGAACGGTTCGGCATCGACTGCGAGCCCGGCGACGTCCTGGTGGGACCGGGCTCGAAGGAGCTGATGTTCCTGCTGCAGCTGGTGTACTACGGCGACGTGGTCGTGCCGACCCCGGCCTGGGTCTCGTACGCACCGCAGGCGCAGATCATCGGCCGTCACGTGAGGTTCGTGCAGACCTCCGCCGCCGACGGCTGGCGCCTGACCCCGGAGCAGTTGCAGAGCCTGTGCGAGCTCGACCCTGGCCGTCCGCGGGTAGTGATCCTCAACTACCCTTCCAACCCGACCGGGGGCACCTACGAGGTCGATGAGCTCGAGGCGCTGGCCGAGGTCGCCAGTGAATACCGGGTGATCCTTTTGTCGGACGAGATCTATGGAGAGATCCACCACCAGGGCCGGCACCGCTCGATCGTTCCTATGTACCCGCAGGGCACGATCTTCTCGAGCGGCCTCAGCAAGTGGTGCGGCGCTGGCGGATGGCGGCTTGGGATCTTCGTGGTTCCGAAATCTCTGCGGTGGCTGCTCGATGCAATGGCGAGCGTCGCCTCCGAGACCTACACGTCGACGTCGGCCCCGATCCAGCACGCAGCGGTCCGGGCCTTCGCTCTCGGTCCGGAGATCGAGAGCTACCTCGAGGACTGCCGGCGGGTCCTCCGGGTCCTCGGGCGCCTCCTCGCCGACGTACTGCGGGAAGCCGGGCTCGAGGTGGCGCCACCGAAAGGCGGGTTCTACCTCTTCCCGGACTTCGGCGCGCACCGCCAGGCGCTGGCGGCCCGCGGCATCCTGACCTCGCGGGACCTCTGCCGCAAGCTGCTGGAGGACACCGGGGTCGCGATCCTCCCCGGTTCCGATTTCGGGCGGCCGCCGGCCGAGCTCGTGGCGAGGCTGGCGTACGTCGACTTCGACGGCGGTGCGGTGCTCGCGGCGGTGCAGCAGCGGGCCGGCGGCGGCGAGTTGGACGAGAGATTCATCCGCGCCCACTGCGGACCGACGGTCGAAGCGGTCGAGCGCATTGTCGCCTGGCTGGAGTAGGCCCGAAGAGCAAGGCGGGGCGGAGTAGGGAACCTGAGAAGACCCGCGGCCGGGTGCCGCGGCGGTGTCGCCGGGTCAGCGGCGCCAGCGGATGCTCGGGACGAGCCCCTTGCGAGTTTCCACCAGCCAGATCATGTTGTCGTCGTCCGAAAACTCGAGAACGTAGTCCGTCACCTCGTCGCCGACCGTGACCTCGAGCCGGGTGTTCTTGCGCAGGACGTAGGTTCCCCACTCGGCGTCGTCGAGACTTATGAAACCCTCGGAGAAGTCGTAGGTCGCCTCCTCCTTGAAATCCATCGACACGCGGTGCCACTCGCCCTGGATGCGGAAGTTGTTGTTCTCGATCAGCGCGATGTGGTGGCGGTTGGACCACAGCCACCAGCCGCCGCCGGCAATCACCCCGAACACGATCAGCCGCGTCAGGAACCTCTTCATGGCTTCTCCCGTTCCGTCGAGGTTGGAACCGCAACCCGATTGTAGACCACGAGACCGGCGGCGGTGATCGCTGCGAGGAAGGCGAAGACCACCCACATCACACCCGGCCGATCGGTTCCGTGCGGGCCGAAGTGCTGGTAGGCGACGCCGGACAGCAGGCCCCCGAACAGGTTGCCGAGGGCGACGCACCAGTAGAAGTAGCCCATATACATGCCGACCTTGTCCGGCGGTGCGATCCGCCCCGCGTACTCCTTGGAACGGGGGCTGGCGAGCATCTCACCGACGGAGAACACGAGCACGGCTGCGACGACCACCCAGCCGCTCGCGCCTGCCAGGTAGATCAGGAAGCTGACGATCGTCACCGAGACGCCGAGGATGATGCTGGCCAGCGGCGAGGTGCGACGGACCAGGTATGAGATCGCGACCTGGAAGCAGATGATGCCGAACGCGTTGAGGTTGATCAGGTACTCGGGCTTGATCTGGCCGTTCTCGAGCAGCGCACGACCGAGATTCGTGAGATCGAAGCCGGCAGCGCCGGCCACGGACGTCATCGCGGCCAGGAGGTCGGTGGTGTCGACGTAGTCGCGGATGTACTCCGGCAGGGTCATGAAGATCTGATTGAAGGAGGTCCAGAATCCGGCCATCAGCAGCAGGAAAACGAGGTACCGCCCCTCGCCGATGCGCATCGGTTGCAACGGCCACGGGCCGTCGGGAGTGCGGCGGGAGGTGCGGAGGGCGAGATCGTAGAGCAGGTTGCATGCCAGCCAGCCGCCCGCGACAGCCGCCACACGCCCGAAGCTCCACCACTTGGAGCCCATGACCAGCATCATCAGCAGCCCGGCGACGAGGACGAAGAAGCGTGCGTTGCCGACCACTGCCACCATGCCGCGGAAGACCTCGCCGAGGCTGCGCCGGCTCTCCGCTTCCTCATCGCGCGGCGGCTCCCGGTACAGGGCGAGGCAGGCGACACCCATCAGCACGATCCAGCCGGCCGACGCCCAGAAGACGTACTTCCAGTCCCAGCCGCGAACCACGCCGGCGACGATCGGCCCGAGAAAGCCGCCGATGTTGACCATCATGTAGAAGATCCCGAAACCCATCGAGCCGGTCTCGTGGTCGGTGGTCTTGGCCACCGTCGAGATCACTACCGGCTTGAACATCCCGTGGCCGACCGCGACCAGGAAGTAGACGCCGAGGAAACCCCAGAAGGTCCGCGGTGCTGCGAGCAGGATGTAGGCGGGTGCCATCACCACCACCGAGACGAGGAAGATCCTCTTGTAGCCGTAGCGGTCGGCGAGGGCCCCGAACACGGCCGGGAAAAGGTAGAGGAAGAAGGTCGCGAGCCCCTGGATCACGCCCCGGTCCTCCGAGGAGAAGCCGAGGCCGCCATCCGCGACCGCGTTGGTCAGATAGAGGGTGGAGACGGCGTAGAAGCCGTACCAGCCCATCCGTTCGAAGATCTCCATCGCGTTGGCGACCCAGAACGAGCGTGGGAACTTCCTGAAAGCGGATTCGGATGGGGTCAATCAGGACTCCTCTGCCGCGGCCCGGCGGCCGGCGCGGGTGGTCGGAACATGATACCCGACGCGCCGCCCGCGCGGCCGGAGGCAACGACCGCAGAATGAAATCGGCGGCCGGAGCTGTTTGCCAGGGGCGGTCACCTTCGACGGGCCGCCGCTCGCGCGGGGTTCAGACCGCAGGTTCCTCCTTCCCGACTACGATCCCAGGATGGCTCACGTGATCAGCGCCGAGGCTCACTTCCCGGAGCAAGGGGTGGGGAGCGGGGGCGTGATCTTCGGCGGTGCGTACGGCGGCCGCGTGACCACCGAACTGACCGCGATTCCAATGGTCGTCGAGGGCTCGCGCGAACCTGACCAGGCCGCCCTCGAAGCCGTACTCACCGCGCGCGGTCGTGGTCGTGATCGCGAACCAGGGCAGCGATCGCAGCCGGCTCTCCCCGACTGCGGTGCGCGGCTGCCTGCAGGCCCTTCGGGTACCGCTCGCGGTGTGGTCGGCTGACGGCGTGTCCGTCGATGGCGAGTGGGGGCCGGCGGTCGACGTGTCGTCAGTCAATGCTCTCGGCAGGGCCTCGCGTAGGTTGGTCGAGGAGCTCGACGGGCAGTGGACCGTTTGGATCAAAGGACGGCATCTCCCGTCCGACGTGGAGTTGGCGGCCAATCGTTGGGGGTATGAGCTCGCCGGGTTGTCGGTGCGGTAGGGGCTCGATCTCCGGGCCTCAGAACGTCATCTCCTGCGGCATGATGCTGATGCGGTCGCCGACGACGTCCTCGATGCCGATCCAGACCTTCTGCTGCCCGCCCTCCAGGGTCACGGTGAGATCGTAGGTGAAGTAGCCCGTGGCGCGGGCCTTCTGGATCTCGCGCGCGGGGACGGTCACCTCCGCGGAATCGAAGACCGGTTCGGACTGGTTGCCCTTGGCGTCCTCACCGAACACCGTGACGGTGATCTTTCCCCAATAGGTTCGTCCGCGCTCGATCATCGTCAAGCGCCCGATGGGAACCTTGACGACGATCGGCAGACGGACCTTCTTCATGCCGGCGGCGCCGGGGCGAAAGCGGCTGGAGGTGTCCCCGAGCTCGACCCTGGCGCCGAGCGGGTTGGCGTCGCCGCCGAACAGCATGGTCGACTGAAGTCGCTGGGCGGCCCGTTCTTCGGGCGGACGGTCGATGTAGGCACGCCGGGACTCGATCGCATACTGCGGGAAATCCGGAAGCGTGACCTCGATGGCGTACACCTGGCCGTCGCCGCGGTGCCTGGCGCTGTAGGCGATGGAGTAATAATGGTCGAGGTCGGAGGCCACCTTCGCGACCGCCGGCTGGGCGCCGGAAAACAGCGCCTCGCCCCCGGTGGTCTCGGCGGTCGAGATCAGGGTGTCCTTGCGGACGCGCTCCAACCACCACTCGAGGCTTTCCTTGCCGCTGCCTTCACCGAACGCGAACGCGTTGCCGCCGGGTTCGGCAGTGCCGATAGGGCTGGTCGTGGCCTGGCTGACGTCGATGTCGCGGATCAGGGTGCCGCTGACGCCCGCGGAGTCGATGGCGTAGAACGTGAAGCCGAGGTCCGACGCCTCGTGGGCGATCGCCTCCCACAGCTCCTTGGTGGGGTAGGGTGCGGCGTCGTTGGCGAAGTCCACCGGAGCGTACGAGGGCGCCCAACTCGTGCGCGGCTGTCCCGGTGTGAACGCGACCAGCACCTTGCGGGCGTCGGCGTGGGCGTAGCGCGCCATGGTCGCGGAGATGGCGTCGCCCACCCGCGCCACGCGGCGTTCGAGCTCGAAGACATACTCGGCGCTGCGCTGCCGGCGCTCGTAGAACGCAAGGTCGCGGGTCCCCGTGACCTCTTCCTGGTCGGAGAGGTTGGGCGTGAAGGCCGTCTCGTGCTCGATCCCGCGCGCTCGCATGGAGCGAATTCGAAAGATGGCGTCCGCGACCTCCCGGCGATCGGTGCTGCGGTCGGCGAGCAGCTCGAGCGAGCCGTCGAAGGCCACGATCGACACCTCTTCGCCGGCGGGAATACCGTTCGCATAGCGCGCGGCGAGTGCGTCGGCGGCCTCGTCTCGCGGGCCCTTTCGCATCAGGAAGAGGTCAACGAAGTAGACCATCTGCAGGTTGCGGTGCTCGAGGGTCCGGCGGTCGTGTGCCTCGTTCCGGGCGTCGGAAACGGGCCGGCCGATCTCCGAGAAGTTGGTGATCTTCTGCCGCCGCCCGTTCTCGAGGATCGTGAAGTCCCCGGCGGTGAGACCCGTGACTGCCTTTCCAGTGTCGGGGTCGACGACCCGAACCGGGATCTCGATGATGTTGACCGAGACCTGACCCTCGAACTCCGCCTGCTGCGCGAACACCGCACCGGCGGCGAGTGCCGCGGTCGCGGCGATGGTCCTGATGATCGTGGTTGGCCTCATGACACCTCCCTGGGCCGGTACGTTGGCTTCGCGTCCGCCCCACCGTACAACACCGAACGCGGCGGCTGCTGTTCCGGGTCCGGCGGCGGCGCGCGGCGAGGCCTCGGGCCGGCGCGGCTTGACACGGCCCACTCAGCAGGAAGAACATGAATGAGCGCTCATTCAGCCGTGGGGGAGTCATGCCTGAGAGTGAAACGTCACGCGAGCTGCCCGCCCGGGAACAGAAGCGCCGCCGCATCCTGCGGGCGGCGATCGAGGTCTTCGCGAGCAAGGGTTACTTCGCCGCGCGAATGACGGACGTGGCCCACCAGGCCAGCGTCGCCGACGGCACCCTGTACCTCTACTTCGAGGGCAAGGAACACCTGCTGATGTCGATCTTCGATGACGTGCTCGGGCGGTTCATCGAGCGGCTCGACGAGGAGGTCGAGGACATCGCCAACCCGGCCGACAAGCTCGGCGTCATGATCCGGCTGCACCTCGAGACCCTCGGCCGCGACCCCGCCCTGGCAAATGTCCTGCAGATCGAGACCCGCCACACGCGGCGATTCATGAGCCTGTTCACGCGTGGTAAACTCGGCGAGTATCTGAACCGGGTGCGGGACATCATCAGGGAGGGCCAGAAGCAGGGGGTGTTTCGTGACGACATCAGCCCGGGGCTCGCAACCAATCTGGTCTTCGGCGCGGTCGACGAGCTGGTGACCAGCTGGCTGCTCGCGGACCATCCGGGAGACCTCCTGCGCCACCACCGGCCGCTGGTGAGGGTTCTGTCCTCCGGCATCGTGCCCCGTCGCGACCACCAGGGAGGTCCTGAATGAGCGACGCCACCGTCCTCGATCTTTACCGGCACGAGTTCGATGCGCCGCGAGATCGGCACTATTTCCATTACACCCTCCAGGGCCACACGGCACTGAGCACCCGCGATTTCGCCGAACGGACGGCAGCCCTCGCCGTCGGCCTCGAGAAGCTGGCGGTCGGGCGGGGTGACCGCGTGATGCTGCTGACCGACAACCGTCCCGAGTGGCACATGGTCGACCTCGCGGTGATCGATCTCGGGGCGGCGGACGTGCCCGTCTACGGCACGCTCACTCCGGAGCAGATCGCCTACCAGCTCAAGGACTCGGGCTGCAAGGTTGCGGTGGTGGAGAACGCCGAGCAGATGGCCAAGTTCCTCGAGGTCAAGGACGAGTGCCCGGACCTCGAGCACCTGGTCCAGATCGAGGGCGCCTGCAGCGAAGACGTGCTGTCACTGGACGAGGTGATCGACTCCGGTACGATCGGCGATGCGGTGGACCTGTTCTGGCAACGAGCCGGTAAGGTCTCCGCTGACGACCTGCTGACCCTGATCTACACCTCGGGCACCACCGGCAACCCGAAGGGTGTGACCCTGACCCATGAAAATCTGGTGCAGAACGTGATCCCGTCGGCGGAGCGGGCTCCGGTCGCCGAGAGCGACCTGTGTCTGGAGTTCCTGCCGCTGTGCCACGTCTTCGAGCGCATGCTCGGGTACCTCTACATGTACCGGGCGGTGAACAAGGCCTACTGCTCCGTCTATCACGTGGGCGACCTGATGACGACCATCCGGCCCAACATGTTCGCGAGCGTGCCGCGCATCTACGAGAAGGTCTACGACCGCGTGATGGAGTCGGTGGGCTCGGCGCCCGCGGTGCGTCGCGCGCTCTTCAACTGGGCCCTCGGAGCCGGCCGCAAGGCCTACCCGCAAGTCCTCGAGGGTCGGCAGCCCGGCGGGCTCGCCTATGCCCTGGCTGACAAGCTGGTGCTGACCAAGGTCCGCGAGGCCCTCGGCGGCCGGCTGCGGTTCTGCGTCTCGGGCGGAGCGCCGCTGCCGCTGTTCATCAACGAGTTCTTCCACTCGATCGGAATCCGGATCCTCGAGGGCTACGGGCTCACCGAGACCTCGCCGGTGATCTCGGTCAACGGCTTCGATGCCGGAATGACCAGGCTCGGCTCCGTCGGCAGGGCGCTTCCCAACGTCGAGGCGAGGATCGCCGAGGACGGCGAGTTGTGCGTCCGGGGGCCGTCGGTCATGAAGGGTTACTGGAACCTGCCCGATCGAACCGCAGAGGTCTTCGACGAGGCCGGGTTCCTCTTGACCGGCGACATCGCCGAGATCGACGACGACGGATTCATCCGCATCACCGACCGCAAGAAGGACATCATCGTCACCGCCGGCGGCAAGAACATCGCGCCGCAGCCGATCGAGGCGGAGCTCAAGCGCTCGCCGCTGGTGGACAACGCGGTCATCATCGGCGACCGCCGCCCCTTCCTGGTGGTGCTGCTGTCGCCCAACGCCGAAGAGCTCGCGAGTTGGGCGAAGGCCGAGGGAATTCCCTACACTTCCACCGAGGACATCACCCGGCACGACACGGCGCAACGAGCGTTCGCGGCGGTGGTCGAGGCCGCCAACGCCACGCTCGCCCGCTACGAGCAGATCAAGCGCCACGCGGTGCTGCCGCTGATGCTGTCGATCGACGACGGCACCCTCACGCCGACCCTCAAGGTCAAGCGCAGGGTGGTCGAGCACCAGTACCAGGACCTGATCGAGGAGTTGTATGCGGGTGATGAGTGACGGATGAGCGGTGACCAGGCGCCGACAGCCTGTCACGATCGCGGGTCGGCCCGTGGTTCTCCCGAGGCCGCCATCGAGATCGGCAATCAGCGCTTCAGCCGCTCCACGACCAGCAGCGTCGCGTCGTCCTGCAGTGACCGGCCCGTGCGGTGTCCCTCGACCTCCGCGAGGATGATGTCGCAGGCCTGCTCCGCGGTGGTGTCTTCGAGGCCGGCGACGACCCGCTCGAGACGCGCGATGCCGAACTCTTCTTCCTCGTCGTTCTCTGCCTCGGTGAGACCGTCGGTGAACATCAGTAAAAGGTCCCCGGGCTCGAGAGCCGATTCCTCGTCGCGGTAGCCGGCGATCTCGAGGATGCCGAGCGGGAGGCCGCTGGAGTTGATCTCTTCCACAGTCCCGTCGGCGCGCCGCAGCAGCAGCGGCAGATGGCCGGCATTGACCGCGCGCAGCGCGCCGTCGGGCTCGATGCGCACCATGCCGAAGGTGGCGAACCGGTTGTCCTCGGTGGCACCTACCAGGTAGGAGTTCACGGTCGCTGCCAGCTTCGAGAGATCGGCTGACGGGTCGGCCATCAGGCGTACTCCGGCATGGACCCCGGCCGCTATCAGACCCGCACCGACACCCTTGCCCGAGACGTCGGTGACCGACGCGATCAGGGCCGGGCCGCGAAGCAGCACGTCGTAGGTGTCCCCAGCCACCTGGCGGCTCGAGAAGTGACGCACCGCGAGCCTGAAGCCCTCGAAGTCGGGCAGGTCTCGGGGGTGGAGGTGCGACTGGATGGCCGCGGCGACCTCGATCTCGCGCCGCAGCCGCTCGCGCTCCAGCGACTCCCGGGTCAGCCGCACGTACTCGAGCGCCACCGTCACCTGCACCGCGAACAACTCGAGCAGCCGTACATCGTTGCTGGCGAACGGCTCGGTCCCGGAGCGGGCCTCCTTATCGGCGGCGGCGAGCACCCCGAGCGCACCCGAGTTCGACTGCAGAGGCACCGCCACCAGGTCATCGGTGTAGATTCCGTGCTGCCACGCCGCGGCGAGGTCTTCCGAGGGCAGACGCTGCGGCCCGAAGCCGCCGACCTCGCCGGCCTCTTCGGGGGAGGGCCCGAGGTAGAGATGGGCGCTGCGAACGCCGAGCAGGGCGACCAGGTGGTTGATCAGCTCTTCGGCCAGTGCGGAGGTGTCGAGAATGCCTCCGATCCCGGTCGCGATCGAGCGGATCGCCTCCAGCTCCCAGAGGTGGAACCGCTCGTCGAAACGGGTGCGCTTGAGCTCCTCCCGGAGCTGCCAGGCGTTCAGGCACAGGCGGATCGCGTTGAGGCTGGTTTCCCCGATCCTCTCGAGCTGCAGCAGCCGCAGGCGCCAGGCACTGTCTTCGCCCCCGACCGGGACCTCGCTCCAACCCTCGGTGGCGCCCTCCACCTGATCGGAGACGGTCCGCGGCCAGCGGGCCACCGCCTCGTTCCCGTGCCGCAGGACCCCGGCGCGGGAGCCGGTTTCCTCGACCACGGCCCGCAGGACCTGCTCGGGGAGATCGGGCCCGGCACGCCCGCTGAGCGCGATGTCCGCGAGGCGCAGGAGCTCAGACAGCGGTATCCTCGTTGATGGCGGCACGGGCCGCGTCGCGGTCGCTGTAGATCGCGGCGTACTGGACCAGGCCCATGATCTCGAAGGTCTTCGCGATCGTGGGCGTCAGGTTACAGAAGGCGAGGCGTCCTTGCTCGTCCATCAGCTTCTCGAGGATCTCGAGCAGGATCGACACCCCGATGGAGTTGATGATGCGGGTCCCCTCGAGGTCTATCAGAAGGGTCGTGCAGCCCTGGTTCATGAGGTCTGTGGCCGCATTGGCGATCGCCTGCCCCCCCTCGTTGTTGATGTAGCCGGCTGCCGCGATCAGACCGACGTCATCCGCCAGCACATCGCGTGAGATCGTGATTCGTCCCTCGTTCATGGTGCACTCTCCACATACTTGAGCATGGACACCAGGGTCTTGCCCGGCTCCGACTGAACCTGCACCTCGTCCATCAGCTCGCGGATCAGCGTCAGACCCCAGCCGCGCTTGGACGCGCTGCCGAGCACCCGAGCCGAGGTGTTGCGCGGCGCAGTTGCCGGATCGAACCCCTGACCGCGATCCTCGACCTCGATGACCAGGCAGGGCCTCGAGCCCCGGTTCTCGCTGCGCAGGCGAACCGTGAGCGGTCCGCCGCCGTGCTCCATGGCGTTCAAGCAGGCCTCGACCATGGCAACACTCGCGGCCTCCACGTGGGTCTGCTGCATTCCCAGGGCCCCGCCCAGGATTTCTACGGCCTTGGCCGCCACCAGCTCCACATTCGGCACCGCCGGAAGGTGCAGCACCACCTCCATGATGAGCCTATAACTGTAGCAGAACCCGGAGCAGCGTCCACGCGAATCCCAGGTGTTGGATGGGTATGGCAGGAGCGAGGTTGAGGGCCTGAGCGGCGACGGTGATCGCGGCGGCGCCGGCGGCGGTCATCGAGCCCCGCGTGAGTGTCATGGATGTCATCAGGCAACCCCCGCGCTATTCCCCCGCAAGCTCCATGCCAGATCGCGGCTTCGGTTGGACGGATTCGATTTGTTGCAAAAACCAACATACAAATCGAGATTTTGCTCAGATTCTATTTAAATTACTTTTTTTGAATATTTTAAGTTAATTGATGCTTTCTGCATCATTCGATGCAAAACGCTGCAACTTGCGGTAGAGGGTGGTGCGGTCGATGCCCAGGATCCTCGCCGCCTCCTGGCGGTTGCCCTCGACGGCTTCGAGGACGTTCTCGATGTGCCGCCGCTCCACCTCGGACAGGCTCAGCTGCGCTGCCGACGCGGGGCGCCGGGGCCCGTCGGCCTCGAGCCGGAGATCATCCACCGAGATCGTGCTCCCGGTCACGAGCGCGATCGCCGCCTGGATGGCGTTCTCGAGCTCGCGGACGTTGCCGGGGAAGGGGTGGATCATCAGCGCCGCCAGCGCCTCCCGTGCCAACGACATCCCGGGCCGTCCGAAGCGCTCGCCGTAGAGCTCGAGGAAGTGCCGGGCGAGCAACGGGATGTCTCCCCGCCGATCTCGCAGCGGCGGCACGTCCACCACAACAACCCGCAGCCGGTAGTAGAGGTCGCGCCTGAACTCGCCGCCCTTGACCATCGCCTCGAGGTCACGGTTGGTGGCGGTGACCAGGTGGACGTCGACCGGAATCCGTTCGCGGCCGCCGAGGCGCTCGAACTCGCGCTCCTGCACCACCCTCAGGAGCTTAGCCTGCAGTGCCAGCGACAGGTCGCCGACCTCGTCGAGGAACAGGGTGCCGCCGTCCGCGAGCTCGATCTTCCCGTGTCGTCGCAGAACGCCGGTCGCGACCCCTTCCTCGATGCCGAAGAGCTCCGATTCGAGCAGGGTCTCCGGCAGCGCGGCGCAGTTGAGGGGAACAAAAGGTCGTCGGGAGCGATCGGAAAAGGAGTGCAGGAGCCGAGCCACCCGTTCCTTACCGACCCCGGACTCACCACGGATCATGACGTTGACGCCGGTGGGTGCTGCACGTCGCACCAGCTCCAGCATCTCCTCGATCATCGGTGATTCCCCGACAAAACCCTCGCGTCGGGCGACGTCCCGCAGAGCGCGGTTCTCGTCCGCCAGGCGCTGTCGTTCCTTCTCGATGGTCGCCACCCTGCGGGCGGTGGCGATGGCGGTCGCCACCATGCTCGCCATCGCCAGCAGCAGGCGGCTGTCACCCTCCGAGAACGGCGTGCTGCCTTTCCGGCTCTCCTTGTCGCCGAGGACCACCAGCCCCACCGTGCGCTGCTGCCACAGCATCGGTGCGGCCATGAGCTCGAAGGGTGGCTCGCCGGTGTCGCGTCGGGTGGTCACGACCTGACCAGCGGCGAGGTCCTCGAGCAGGTGAGAGTCGAAATACGATCTCACCGTCTCGAGGCTCTGCGGCAGGCCGATCGAGCGCACGATCGCGTGCTGCCCCCCGGGATGGAGGGTGCTGACGAAGCCGGAGCCCGCGTCGAGGGTGCCGACCGAGCGCTGCAGCAGCTCCTCCACCAGCTCCTCTTCGGACAGCACGCCGCCGATGTTGAGGGACAGATCGACCAGCGTCTCGAGCTGCAGCCCGCGCCACTTGCGATCGAAGGAGTCCATACCGCCTCAAGTGTAGCGCGGTGGGCCTGTTGCACCCGGACGCTGATGGCGAACCGTGCTCAATCGGCCGCGATTGCAGCCGGGGCCCCGCCGGGTGGCGCCCCCTGGACCGAGTCGCGCGCACCGCCAGCGATCCACGCAGCCAGCAGGCCGGCGAGGTACATCACGATGACGATTCTCGCGAGGCTGACCCGCGGCCAGGCCGGAGCTGTCACCGCAGCAGAGGACGCCGGTTCCGTGGACGGATCGGCGGACGGGGTCGCATCCAGGACTCTCACTCCGTGGTCGGCGACAGCAAGAACGGTGCCAGTGCTCGAGCCGGTTGCAAGAGGGCGGGCGGGCGCGCCTGTGCCGCGGTGGAACACAGGAGGTGTCGCGCTGCAGTACACTTCACAGCGACGAGGGGGAGGATGGTGGGATCGATGATGAGCTTTCGACGACAGTGGATGTTCGGCGGGCTGGTCGCCGCGGCGGTGGCGACGGTTACAGGAACCGGCGGTGCCGCGAAGCCCGCCAGCCCACCGTCGATTCTCGTGATCACGGTGGATGCGTTGCGCGCCGACCGTCTCGGATGTTACGGATACCAGGGCCCGACCTCGCCCGCCATCGATCGCCTGGTGGCAGCGGGCGTGCGCTTCGAGCGGGCGTGGACGCCGGAGCCTCTGACCGCGCCTGCCATGTGCTCGATGGTCACGGGACTGGAGCCTCATCACCATGGAGCCAGCCGCAACGGACTGCGCATGCAGCCGGGTCTGGCCTCGCTGCCGATGCGGCTGTCGGACGCGGGCTGGCGGACGTCCGCCATCGTCGGCAGCTGGACGCTGAAGCACAATCTGACATTGCTCGGTGATCACTTCGATCACTACGGCGAGCGCCTGCAAAGCCGCCGCTGGTTCGGGCTTGTCAATCGCGAGTCGGACGCCCACGACGTCACCGACGACGCGGTCGAGTGGCTCGAAGGATTCCGGGAGGCCGAGCGGCAGGCACCGTTCTTCCTGTGGACCCACTACATCGAACCGCACGCCCCCTACAAGTTCCAGAAGAAGTGGGCGGGTCGGCTGGGGATCGGGGATCGCTCCCCGCGCCGGGCGGATCGCTACGACACCGAGATCGCCGCGGTCGACGAGGAGATCGGCCGCCTGCTGGGTGCGGTGCGTGCGATCGAGCAGGGGCGTGAGCCGATTATCGTCTTCCTGGCCGACCACGGCGAGAGCCTGGGCGAGCACCACTACTGGGGGCACGGGCGGTACCTCTACGAGCCGTCTCTGAGGATCCCGATGGCGGTCACGTGGCGTGGCCACATCCGTCCCGGAACCGTGAGCTCGCAGGCGTCACTGCTCGACCTCGCGCCGACCCTGCTCGAGCTCGTAGGCGTCGAGCCACCGCCCTCCCTGCCGGGACGCAGCTGGGCGGAGGCGGCACTCGGCGGGCCCGAAGGCCCGGAGTTCCGGCGCTGCTTCCAGGCCCACAAGGGCGCCGTCAAAGGAGATCACGACAGTGACCGCGCCCGCTCCAAGGGGCTGCTGTGGGTGGGCACCATCGAGGGGCAAAGCAAGGAGCTTTTCCACATCGGCCGGCAGGTGCTGCAGGTCTTCGATCTCGGGAACGACCCGGCCGAGCTCGACAGCCTCGTACTGCCGGGAGCGACACCGTCGCCGGAGCTCCTGGCATGCCTGACTGCGGTGACGGAGGCTCTCGGCAGCCTCGACCGGCTGACGACTCAGCAGCTCGACGAGGAGACGGTCGAGCGGCTGCGCGCTCTCGGCTACCTCGACTGACGTAGAATGAGGCCGTCCTTCCCTCGCCCCCGGAGGTTCCTTCGTGATCGATCCGCGCGTCTACATCGTCTCGGGCGGTATGGGGGCCAGCGGTGAGCAGCTCGTCCGCACAGCCCTCGCCCAGTTCCCGGACGTCGAGGCTCCGATCGAGGTCGTGCCGCTGATCCGGACCGGCGACGACATCGACGAGATTCTCGATCGCGCCGCCGCCGACGGTGGGATCGTGGTCCACACCCTGGTCGATGCCGACCTGAGGTCGCAGCTGATGTCCGGGGCGGCGGACCGTCGGGTCACCGAGATCGACGTCATGGGCCCGGTCCTCGACCGGATGAGCGGCCGCTTCCACCGCCAGCCGCTTGGCGCCCCGGGGCTCTACCGCAGGCTCCGTGAGGACTACTTCCGCCGGGTCGAGGCCATCGACTTCGCCGTCGGCCACGACGACGGCCTCCGCGCCGGTGACCTCGGCGAGGCGGACATCGTGCTCGTCGGTCCGTCGCGGGTCGGCAAGACCCCGCTCTCCATGTACCTTGCGATGCGGGGATACAAGACAGCCAATGTGCCCCTGGTCAAGGGAATCGAGCCGCCCGAGGAGATCTTCGAGGTCGACCGGAGCCGGGTCATCGGGCTGTCGATCGATCAGGACCGGCTGCTCGCCCACCGGCGCCACCGTCAGCCTCACCTCGGCGCCGCGGCGTCGAGGTCGTATTCCGACCCGCGGGAGATCTACCGGGACCTCGAATATGCCCGCGAGATCTTCCGACGTGGCCGCTTCCTGACCCTCGACGTCAGCGACAAGCCGATCGAGGAGAGCGCCAATGAGGTGGTGTCGCTGGTGTCACATCGCAGCGGCCTCCGCTGACGGCGGCGGCCGCCGCCTGAACGGGCGCGAGGGCGATCACCTCGCCTGTCCGCCGGGCCGGCGCGATCACTCACCCAGCTCGAAGGGAATCCGCACCTGCGACTCTTCGAGGTCGATCTCCAGAACCCAACGGCCGGCCTGCACTCCGGCCGGCGCCCTGAAGACGAGTGGGCCGCTGCACCACTGGCCAGGGAACAGCAGCAGGCTGCTGCGGTCCGCGAAGCTGAACCGCGGCGCCAGGAACCAGTGCTCGCAGGGCCGGCCCGCGGTGTCGAGGCTGCGCAGCGGCAGGCTCCACGGATCAATCGACTCGAGCGCGAAGCGCAGCTCCGGATAGGCGCGTTGGAATGTGTCGTTGTCGAGCAGCGGCAATTTCCGGCCGTCCGGAGTCGTGACCGAGAACGACGAAGCGTCGACGTCGGTGCTGCCGCGGTTGGACGCCGTGATCGACAGCTTGAGCACCAGCCACTCCTCGCCGAGCCGGCGGTTGGCCCAGGTCGAGACCAGCTCCGCCCGCAGCTCGGGTCCGTCGTAGACGAGCACGTTCCGGCCGCGCTGGGTGACGCCCGGCGTGTCGGTCGGCGTCCCGGTGACGCAGCCGCTGGTGATGAGCACCGCCGCGGCGATGCAAGGGATCACTGCCCGCATGCCATCTCCTTCGCCGCGAGTATACCGTCACCGTCACCGGCGACGAAGGCCTACCGGCGGCAAAGAGAATCATGGCGGGGCCGACGAGACACGACCACGGAGGGGCAGGGGTGGGTGGCGCAGTGGCGAGTCGAGAAGCATGGATTCGAAAATGCCGCCCGAGGGCGGCAGAGAGAATCATGGCGGGGCCGACGAGACACGACCACGGAGGGGCAGGGGTGGGTGG
>CAZSTH010000082.1:0-18129 GCA_964609835.1 uncultured Thermoanaerobaculia bacterium | reverse complement strand
CGGCGCCGGTCGCGGATCGCGGTCCCGGTCGCGGGTCGCGGTGGCGGATCGCGGCCCCGGTCGCGGTCGCGGATCGCGGACACGGTCGGCGGTCAGGCTGTTGTCAATGCCTTTCTTCCAGATTTCGGCGTCTCGCCTGCGATTGCGGGCAGGGCGCCGGAATGGGGACTTACAATGTCCTGGTGCGGATCATCACCACCCACCTGTCGGCCGACTTCGACGCCTTCGCGGCGGCAGTGTGCGCGGTGCGGCTCTACCCCGGCGCCAAGGTCCTCTTCCCCGGCTCGCAGGAGCTGGCGGTGCGCCGGTTCCTTGCCGAAACCGACATCCCCTTCCCCGAGCTCAAGCTCAGACGGGCGCGCACCGAGACCATCGAGCACGCGGTGGTCGTGGACACCCGCAGCCCCTCGCGGCTCGGGGAGGTCCACGCCCTGCTGATGCGCGACCGTTGCCCGGTGACCATCATCGACCACCACCTCGAGGACGAGGACGGCCTCGAGGCCGACGAGCTGATCGAGGGCCCGGTCGGCGCCACCTGCACGCTGCTCGCACGGCTCTTCGACGAGCACGGCATCGAGCCGACGCCTGAAGAGGCGACCCTGATGCTGATGGGCATCTACGAGGACACCGGCGGACTCTCGTACCGCGAGACCTGCCCCGAGGACATGCGGGTCTGCGCATGGCTGCTCGAGCACGGAGCGTCGCTGGCATGGGTTCGCAAGTGGGTGCTCAAGGTGCTGCAGCCGAACCAGCTCGAGCTCCTCAACCGGATGGTGGAGGCGACCGAGGAGGTCTCCATCGCGGGGGTGCCGGTGTCGATCGCCATGCTCGAGGTGGACCGTTACCACGAAGAGGCCGCATTCGTGGTCCACCGTTGGGTGGAGATCTTCGAGATCGCCGTCGGCGCCGTGCTGTTGGTGCGGCCGCCCAACATCAATTTGATCCTGCGCTCGAGGGTCCCTGGGCTCCACGTCGGCAGGGTCGCCCAGCGGTTCGGCGGCGGCGGCCACCCGACGGCAGCCTCGGCGCGGACCACCGGGATGATGGCGGTGGAGCTTCGCGAGGCGCTGCTCGAGACCTTCGCCGTCGAGATGCCGCCCACCACCACCGCCATCGACATCGCCGCCCCGACCGTGTTCTCGATCGCCGCCACCGCCACGATCGCCGAGGTCATGGACCGCATCAACCGCCTGCGGGTCAACGCGCTGTCGGTCGAGCACCCGCGGTCGGGCAAGCTGATCGGCATGGTCACGCGCCAGATTCTCGACCGCGCCCTCAGCCACGGGATGGCCGAACGTCCGGTCCAGACCGTCATGCAGCCGGAGCTTCCGACCGTGCCCGCGGCCACCCCGATCGGCGATCTCGCCGAGATGTTCCTCGAGCGCTCGCTGCGCTTCGTGATCGTGATGGAGGACGGCGGGCCCGCGGGAGTGATCACCCGAATGGAGCTCTTCCGCCGGCTCTACGAGTCCCAGCACGCGGCGGGCTCCGCCCTCGACCACCGGATGGCGGGCGAGCGGCCGGTCAGCCAGCACATCGCCCGGATGCTGCGCGAGATTCCCCCGCCGTGGGTGCAGCGGGTGCTGAAGGCGGCCGCGGAGGTGGCGGACGCCCAGCGCGCGTCGGTATTCCTGGTGGGCGGCCTGGTGCGGGACATGCTGCTGGCCCGCTCGAACGAGGACGTGGATCTGGTGGTGGAAGGCGACGGCATCGCCTTTGCGGAGGCCCTCGCCCGCCGGCTCGACGGCCGCTGTCATCCCCACGAGCCCTTCCTGACAGCCGTTATCACGCTTCCCCACGACCTCAGGGTCGACGTGGCATCGGCGCGGACCGAGTTCTACCGCACGCCCGCCGCGCTGCCCGAGGTGGCGACGTCGCTGATCCGCCAGGACCTTTACCGCCGCGACTTCACCATGAACGCCCTCGCCGTGGCGCTGGCCGGGGACCGCTACGGCGAGCTGGTGGACTTCTTCGGCGGACGCCGTGATATCCAGCAGCGCGAAATCCGGGTTCTCCACTCTCTCTCGTTCATCGACGATCCGACCCGAGCGCTGCGCGCGGTGCGCTACGCGCGCCGTCTCGGCTTCACCATCGCCGCGGACACCGAGCACCTGATCCGGACCGCGCTCGAGGAAGGCATCTTCGAGAAGTTGTCGGGGCAGCGCCTGCGGCGCGAGCTCGAGGTACTCCTCAGGGAGCCCCACCCGACGCCGGCCATTCACCTGATCGCCGAGCTCGGCCTGCTGCCGGCCATCTGCCCCGGGTTGCGGTGGTCGGAAGAGGTGCGGAGCGCACTGCTCGAGGTGGAGGGCCAGCTCGCGTGGTATCGGCTGGAGGGCTTCGGCCAGCCGCCCGAGCCGTGGCTCCTCCATCTCGGCGCGCTGGCGCTGCACGGCGAGCCGGGCACCGCCGCCGCGCTGGTGGAGCGCCTGCAGCTCGCCGGCGCGCACCGCGGCCGCCTGCTCGCGCTGCCCGAGGAGACCGCGGCCCTCGCGGAGGCCGCGGTCTCCTCCCAGGCCAGATCACAGCTGGTGGCGATCGTCGAGGAGCGCTCCACCGAGGCGCTGCTGCTCGCCATGGCCTCGCTGCCTCTCGACTCGCGACGGCAGCTGGCGACCGCAGCCGAGACCGCGGCAACGGTCGAGGTTCCGGTGGCAGGGCAGCAGCTGGTGGACGCCGGGCTGCCCCCGGGACCGCACGTCGGACGCGCCCTGGAGCAGACCCGGAACGCACTGATTGACGGCGTGATCGGCGCCGACGAGGCCCTCGAGTGGGCGCTGCAGACGGCGCGCTACCTGCTGACCGAGGAGCCGGCATGAGACGGCGGCGGTGGATCGCCGCGGTTCTGGCGCTGGCGGCGGCGACCGCAGCCGCGCAGGCGCCGGTGCCTGTAGCCGAGCGCTTCACCACGAGACGTGGACTGACGGCCCGGTTGACCCTGTTCAGCAATCAGGTGCTGGTGCTCTCGGCACGCCAGGGCGGCGAGCAGGTCTTTCTGCGGCGCATGACGCTCGAAGAGGGAGAGTACCTGGTCTACGTCGACGCACTCGAACGCGACGCCACCGAGCTCGGCGAGGAGCCGGTGGCCTCCGACGTCGCCACCTCGGAGGCGGAGGTGACGATCATCCTGCACACCGGGCCCGAGGCACCGCGCCTGCTGCGTTTCTCGCCACTCGCATCGCTCGATCTGCCGCTGTCGCGGATCATGGGGCTGTTCGACGACCTCCACCAACAGGTGCTGGCATCGAGCGGCGCCGAGGAATCGGTCCGGATCTGGGAGCCGCGCAAGGGAGACCGCGTCCAGCTCCTGACCGGTACCTACGCGGTGGTACGCGAGGTGTGGGTGGAGGGCCTGGTCGTGCTCGAGGAGGAGGCCACCTACGTCCGGCACATGGTGCTTCCCGAGCACCGCGAGGACGTGGTCCTGCGAGTCGTGGAGACCGTGCGGTGAGGATCACCGGGGGCGAGTGGCGCTCGCGGCGGCTCCGGGGGCCCCGTCGAACTCTGCCACTGCGGCCGACCCCCGACGCCATGCGCGAACGCGTTTTCGCGGTGCTGGCAGAGCTGGTTCGAAATGCGGCCTTTCTCGATCTCTACGCCGGCACCGGCGCGGTCGGCCTGGAAGCGTTGTCCCGGGGCGCGGCGACCGTGGTTTTCGTCGAGCGCGACCGCCGTGCGGCCGCCCTCCTGCGCAACAACTGCCGAGCCTTCGATCTCGACGAGCGCCGCGCGCGGATTCTCGTCCGGGTCGCCCGATCAGCGGTCGACGACCTCGCGCGGTCAGGGGAGCACTTCGACCTGGTATGGGCCGACCCGCCGTTCGAGCGATGGCAGAACGGACTCCGAAACCTGGCCAAGGCGTTCGCGACCGAGGTCCTCGCACCGGCGGCCACAGCCTGTCTGGAGTGCCCCGCATCGGCCGATGTCGACGCAGAGCTGCCGGGCGAACTCGAGATCGTCCGCGACCTCAAGGGCGGCGCCTCCCGGGTTGTGATGCTGAGGGTGGCCTCGTGACGGGGAGAACGTGGGGTATGAGGAATCGCAGATCACGCGGATGAACACGGGCCTTTTCACATTCGCGAGTACCCCCTGACCGATACGCATCCGAAGCGGTTCGCAGCGGAATCGGTCTGATTTTTGCCCTCGGCTCCGTGGGTGGATCTGCGCGTATCTGCCCCATCCGCGGTTGTGCTACGTGCCTACGATTCGACGGCCAGACGAAGCGCCTTTGCCTCCCCGACGAGCTCACGGGCGGCTGCGAGGAGCTCGGCGGGAGTCGAAGCCTCGGGTGCCGATCCGACCACTGCTTCCGCGTCGGGATCGCCGAGGCCGGCATCGCGCAGCCGGCGAAGGCGCTCGAGGATCAGGTCGCGGATCGCCGGCGCGTCGTCGACGCCCCGAAAGTAGCCGATGTGGCCGCTCTTCTCCTCGCCCTCACCCTGGGCGGCCGCAGAGTGGCCGCCGCCGGCGGTTCGAACCCGCAGGTTGGAAATGCCGAACAGCCGCTCCAGCGGCCCCTGGCGGATCGACACCTCCTGGATGTTGGCGAAGGTCATGGTCAGTTCGTTGACCCTCCACACGCCCTCTCGGATCCGCAGGCTGCGGTCGGTCACCATATACCAGCGCATCTCCCAGTCGAGGATCACCGGCACCAGCGACAGCGGCAGCTGGATGAGAAAAACCCCGATACCGATCGGCTCGACCCAACCGAGCATGCCGACGACAATCTCGCGGTGGGGAATCCGATCGAGAGCCTCGATCCGGCCCGAGGCCATCAGGTTGAGAGCGACCACGGCCACCACCAGACCGGTCAGCGTGCCCAGCTGCTTCCAACCCCACTGCAGGAGCTTGAGACGAAGGTAGCGTCTGGACGCACGGAAGACCCGGACGGTTCCTGTAGTACCCGCGGGCAGCTGCGGCTCGGATGGCACCTTGAGGAGGGCGAGGACGGGCCGCTTGATGGTGTCAAGCATCCGGGGTTCCCCCGTCGCGCCGCGTCAGCGCCCGGCGCACCGCGCGCAGCTCGGCCGTGACCTCACCGAGCGCCGCCGCGAGCTCGCCGGCAGCCACCGCACCGAGGGCGCCGGCTGCGGCGCTCGCGGCCGCACGAGGGCTCTCGTCACGGCTGCCACGCATGCGGCCGTAGAGGTAGTCGCGGATCCCCTCGAACTCGTGCAGCCCCTCGAGGGTCATCTCGGCGCCCGCGCTGCCGCTGGCGGTCTGGACCTCGATGCGGGCAAGACCGAGCCAGCGCTCCACCACATTCGAGCGCAGGTGGATGTCCTGGATGCGGGCGTAGGTGAGATTGATCTCCCGCCGGAACAGCAGTCCCCACCGCATGGAGATGCCCTCGTCGTCGAAGCGGTAGCGCAGGGTGTGGTATCGGAAGTAGAGCGGGAGCAGCGGCAGCAAGAAGAAGGGCCCCGCCAGGAAGGAGGCGAGGAGGTAGTAGGTCATCAGCGACGGCGCGGGCCGTTCGACGGCGAAGATCGCGGACTCGTCGATGGGTGTGCCAGTCATCATGGGGGGAGTGTAGTCGAAATCGGAGTGCGAAATTCGGAGTATCGCCCACCCACCCACGTCACAACCACAAAGGCACGGAGGCAGGATCGGTCGCGCGGAGCGCGACCACCCTTTCGGTCTTGGTGACTTGTGTCTTCGTGGGTCAAAAAAACACCGTTCGCAGGCACGAGTCTTCGGTAATGAATCCTGATACAATTGCGAGCGGAGGCGTACGATGGCCCTGCTGAAACCACGCTCGGAACGCAGACGAACCCACTTCAAGTCCTACACCGTCATCCGGTGCCCGTACAACGGCCACCAGGTGTCGTTCTGCAGGGGGCTGTGCGAGCCCGTCGACGGCCACGGCCACTGCGGCCGCCTCGCCGCTCACGCCATGATCGGCCGCACCCAAGCGGCCATCGCCAGCTACAAAGGGCAACCGCTCAAGCTCGAGATCGGATAGACGACCGCACCGGCGGGCGCGGCCCCGGGCTCGCGGCCGATGGTCACTGCGTCGACTTCCGGGTCTTCGGCCGCTGGTTTGACGGCAGCATCCGTTTACGAACGCGAACCGCCGACGGCGTCACCTCCACCAGCTCGTCGCTGTCGATCCACTCCAAGGCGCGGTCGAGCGTCATCTCCCGCGGGGGGGCCAGCCGGAGGGCCTCGTCGGCCCCGGCAGCGCGCATGTTGGTGAGCTTCTTCTCGCGCGTGACGTTGACGTCGAGGTCGTTGTCGCGCACGTTCTCGCCGACGATCATGCCCTCGTAGACCTCGGCACCCGGGCTGAGGAACAAAGTCCCGCGCGGCTCGAGGTGGAACAGCGCGTAGGAGGTCGTCCTGCCCGCTCGGTCGGAGACCAGCGCACCGGTGGCGCGGCCCGGGATCGGCCCCTGCCAGGCCTCCCAGCCATCGAAGAGGTGGTTGAGGATGCCGGTGCCCCGCGTGTCGGTCAAAAACTCCGACCGGAAGCCGATCAGTCCGCGCGACGGGATGCGGAAGGTGAGCCGCACCCGGCCGTGGCCCGGGTTGTGCATCTCGGTCATCTTGCCCTTGCGGATGCCCAGCTTCTGAGTGACCACGCCGACGAACTCGTCCGGGCAGTCCACCTGTACCAGCTCCATCGGCTCGTGCCTGGCGCCGTCGATGTCGCGGGTCACGATCTCCGGCTTCGAGACCGACAGCTCGTAGCTCTCACGGCGCATGGTCTCGATCAGGATCGCCAGCTGCAGCTCGCCGCGGCCCATCACCTTGAAAGCGTCGTTGGTGACGATCTCGAGCCGGATCGCAACATTGTGGAGCGCCTCCTTCTCGAGCCGGCTGCGGATCCGGCGAGCGGTGACGAACTGCCCTTCACGCCCTCCGAACGGCGAGGTGTTGGCCGAGAACACCATCGCCATCGTGGGCTCGTCGACCGCGATCCGCCTCAGCGGCCGCGGATCCTCGGGATCCACCAGGGAGTCGCCGATGGTCACTTCGTCGAGGCCGGCCAGGGCGACGATGTCTCCGGCCACCGCCCGCTCCACCTCGACCCGCTCGAGGCCTTCGTGGGAATAGACGACGCCGACCCGGGCCTCGCCGAGCCCGTCCTCGCGCGCGATCCCGACCGTGGTGTTGGCCTCGAGAGTGCCGTTGACGATGCGGCCCACCGCCAGCCTCCCCAGGTAGTCCGAATAGTCGAGGTTGGTCACCAGGAGCTGGAGCGGGGCGTCCGTGCTGCCGCTCGGCGGCGGAAGGGTCGCCAGGATCTCGTCGAGCAGCGGCCGCAGATCGCCGAGCTCGCCATCGAGGCCGGCCCGGCACAGGCCCCGGCGCGCATCGGTACAGAAGATCGGAAAGTCGAGCTGCTCCTCGCTGGCATCGAGATCGATGAAGAGGTCGTAGACCTCGTCGAGCACCGCCGCGGGCCGGGCGTCGGTGCGGTCGATCTTGTTGAGCACCACGATCGGTGGCAGGCCCAACGCCAACGCCTTCGACAGCACGAAGCGGGTCTGCGGCAACGGGCCCTCTGCAGCGTCCACCAGCAGTAGCACTCCGTCCACCATCTGCAAGGTGCGCTCCACCTCGCCGCCGAAGTCCGCGTGGCCCGGGGTGTCGACGATGTTGATCTTGACCCCGCGGAAGCGGACGGCCGTGTTCTTGGCGAGGATCGTGATGCCGCGCTCGCGCTCGAGGTCGCCGGAGTCCATCACCCGCTCGGCGACCCGCTGGTTGGCTCGAAAGGTGCCGCTCTGCCATAGCATGGCATCCACCAGCGTGGTCTTGCCGTGGTCGACGTGGGCGATGATCGCCAGGTTTCGGAACTCGGTCATGATGGGAGCGCTCGCTTTCGGGCCCGGCGGCGGGCGGGCCGTTATAGCACCGGAGCCTCCTCAGGGCAATCTCCGGATTTCTCGACTGGCGAATCTCATCATGAAGTTCGCCAGTCGAGAAATGCAAAATGCCATTTTATTGATTCACGTCATTACTCATTCTCATGTACAGCTTGACATTGATTCTAGAACCATTTTAAATGCTGACCGCCGTGGGCGACATCAGGGCAACTTCCAAAGACGACATGGCGGCGGCGCTCGGTGAAGCCGGGCTTCGCGTCACGCGGCAGCGGCAGGCCATCATCGACTGCCTCGCCGGGCGAAACGACCACCCGAGCGCCCGCCGGATCTACCGTGATCTGGAGCGCGCCGACACCCGCCTCAGCCTGGCGACGGTCTACAACACCCTCGCGACCCTCGTCGAGCTGGGGGTCCTCGCGGAGATGGAGTTCGAGGGCTCGGACAACCGCTACGACACCAACCTCACCCCCCACCTCAACCTGGTGTGCACGGGGTGCGGAGCGATCGCCGACCTCGTGTCGGAGCTGCCGGCCGAACCGTCTGCCGTGCGCGGGGAGGTCGGCTTCGAGACCACCGGCTACCGGCTCGAGTACCGCGGCATCTGCGCGCGATGCCGAGCGAGGACCGCGAACGACCGTTCGAGGAGGCCGTCATGACGTACGAGTGCTCGGTCTGCGGCTACATCTACGACGAGGCCGCCGCAGGAACTCCGTGGAACCAACTGCCAGCCGACTGGGAATGCCCGATCTGCAGTGCCGGTCGGAGCATGTTCAAGGCGCTGCAGGCCCCGCCCCCACCCTTCGGTGGCGACGTGTTCCCGACCGACGACGAGGCATCCCCCTCCGCACGGGTCGAAGGGGGTCTCGCGGCCTACCTCGCCGAGTGGAAACGGTCGGGCGACGACTTCGAGGGTTCCTTCGACGCCGTCCAGGCGATGGCGATCAGCGGGCGCTCCGAGATCGAGCCCATGCGCACCCGCAGGCCGGTTGTTTCGTGGGACGAGATCCTGGTTCTCGGCGCCCAGCTCGCGACCCTTCCCCGCAACGAGTCGGAGCCGGTGCTGACGCAGACCGTGCTCGGCCCCGCGGCCAGGCACCCGCTGGTGATCGAGATTCCCATGTACGTCAGTCACATGTCATTCGGTGCGCTGTCGCGGGAGGCCAAGATCGCGCTCGCCGCCGGCAGTGCCGCAGTCGGAACCGCGACCTGCTCCGGCGAAGGCGGTATCGTGCCGGAGGCACTGGCGGCGGCCCACCGCTACATCTTCGAGTACGTGCCCAACCGCTACAGCGTCACCGACGAGAATCTGCAGGCGGCGGACGCGATCGAGATCAAAATCGGCCAGTCAGCCAAACCGGGCATGGGCGGCCACCTGCCCGGCGCCAAGGTCACCGAGGAGATCGCCGAGGTGCGCGGCTTCCCGGCCGGCCAGGACATCATCAGCCCCGCCCACTTTCCCGACATCACCACCCCCGCGGAGCTCGAAAAGAAGGTCAGCTGGCTGCGCGAGGCCTCGGGCGGCAAGCCGATCGGCATCAAGCTCGCCGCCGGCCACATCGAGGCCGATCTCGAGATCGCGCTTGCCGCCCACCCCGACTTCGTCACCATCGACGGCCGCCCCGGCGCCACCGGCGCTGCACCCAAATCGGTCAAGGACGCGACCTCGATCCCCACCATCTACGCGCTGGCACGGGCTCGCAGATTTCTCGACGCCAAGGGAGCGACCAACGTCTCGCTGGTCATCACCGGCGGACTCCGCCTCCCCTCCGACGCCGTCAAGGCGCTGGCTATGGGCGCGGACGCGGTCGCCATCGCCACCACGGCGCTCGTCGCCATCGGCTGCCAGCAGTACCGCATCTGCAACACCGACCGCTGTCCGGTGGGCATCACCACCCAGAAACCCGAGCTCCGGGCGCGCCTCGACGTCTCGAAGTCTGCCCGGCGGCTCGCCAATTTCCTGCGCGCCGCCACCACCGAGCTCGAGGACTTCGCACGCCTCACCGGCCGCCACGACATTCAGCAACTTGACCTCGGTGACCTGCGGACGACCAGCGCCGAGATCGCGAAGTACACGGGCATCGCACACGTGGGCGAGCCCGATCAGATCGACTGAGATTGCAAGGAGGAATTGTGTCGAAGACTCTGGAAAACTTGAAGGCCGCGTTCGCCGGCGAAAGCCAGGCACGCAACATGTACACGTTCTTTGCCAAGGTGGCGCGCAAGGAGGGCTACCATTACGTCGCCAAGATCTTCGAGGAGACGGCAAAGAACGAGATGCGTCATGCCAAGGACGAGTTCGCGCTCCTCGGCGGCATCGGCGACACCGTCGCCAACCTCAAGGAGGCGATCGGCGGCGAACATCACGAGACCGCCAGCATGTATCCGGATTTCGCCGCCGACGCGGAAGCCGAGGGCAATAAGGAGGCGGCGATCCTCTTCAAGATGATCGCCCGCGTCGAGGCGGAGCACCGCGACCGCTACCGAAAGCTGCTGGAAATGGTGGAGAACGGCACCGTCTATACCCGCGAGCAACCCATCAAGTGGAAGTGCTCGGTCTGCGGCTACGTGCACGAGGGCACCGAGCCACCCGGCAAGTGCCCCTGCTGCCGCCACGCGAAGGAGTACTTCGAGCCGGAGGATGTGCAGATTTAGCAGATGCCATCTCTGTGCCCCGCCGCCGGGGGCCGGCGGCGGGGGATGTGTCCGAATTCACGGCCCCTGATGTCAGACTTCAGGGGCCGTGAACTCGGCGAGGTTGTCAGCGCACGCGAAGCCTGACGCCCACGCCCGAGCGAAATCGAAGGAACCTCACCGGGAAGGCGGGGGCCTCCCGGGAGGGGATCCTTCGACTTCGCTCCCAATGACATCACCCGCCCAACCGCCCGGCAGCCGGAACGGCTGCCCCACGAGCCGGAATCGCCCGCGAGTTCCTTGTGGGGCACGCGTCCCGCGTGCCGGGCGGGTGGCGGTGGCGGTCAACGGTGGCCGTAGTCGGTGACGGTGGCGGTCGCGGATCGCGGTCGCAGATCCCGGACACGGGCGCGGATCGAGGTCAGGTGTTGGCGGCGAGGATCTGGCGCTGCAGCTCGATGTTATCGCGGTGCCCGGTGAGGTGGGCAGAGACCTTGCCGCGCACGGGGTAGCCCATCAGGTAGAGGTCGCCGATGATGTCGAGGATCTTGTGGCGCACGAACTCGTCCGGAAAGCGGAGTTCGGTGTTGATGACGTTGTCCTCGCCAACCAGGATGAAGTTGTCGAGACGGCCGCCGCTGCCGAGCCCGAGCTCGTTGATCATCTTGAGGTCGCGCATGAAACCGAAGGTACGTGCAGGCGCGATCTGCTCCCGAAACGCCTCGACGTCGTCGTGGACGTAGTTGAAGTGCTGGTCGCCGATGGGCGGCGGATAGATCAGCTGGTACGAGACCGAGAAGACGTCGGCGGGCTCGAAGGCGAGGATCTTCTCCCCGTCCCGCACCTCGTACCTGCGGTCAATGACGACCTCGTGCACCGCCGAATCCTGATCGACGATGCCGACCTTTTCGAGGTGGTCGAGAAATCCGAGCGCCGACCCGTCGAGGACCGGAATCTCGCCGTGGACCTTGACTAGGAGGTTCGTGATGCCGCAGGCGTGGAGGGCCGAAAGCAGGTGCTCGACGGTGCGGATGCTCTCGCCGTCGCGGGTCAGCGTGGTCGCGTAGCTGGTCTCCGCCACCGAGGACACGTGGGCCGGCATGGTCACACCCCGTGGCAGCGTCACGAAGTGGATCCCCGCATCCGGCGGCAGGGGCTGGATCACCATGCCGGTGCGTCCACCCGAGTGGAGGCCGAGGCCGTAGATCACGGTCGCCTCCTGAACCGTCTTCTGCGGCCGGTCGGTGGTGGCGAGCAGCCGGAGGTCGGGCGGCGGCCGCAGATTCGAAACCGGAACGATGCGCTCGCGGTTGCGTTCCAGCAGGTCCTGATCGGCCGCGCTGCGATCGCGCCGCGCCGCCAGCGCCTCCTTCACCGCCTGCACGGTACGGTCGTACGACAGGGGTTTTTCGAGGTAGTCGTGGGCACCCATCTTGATCGCCTTGACGGCGGTCTCCGAGGTGCCGTGGCCCGACATCATGATGACCATCGCCTCCGGGTCGAGGTCGCGCAGCGCCTGCAGCGTTTCCAGCCCGTCCCAGTCGGGGAGCCAGATATCGAGGAAGACCACAGCCGGCCGCCGCTCGCGGTAGAGGTGGAGGGCCTCCTCGCCGCTGGTGGTGGTGACCGTCTGATAGCCCTCGTCGACGAGGATGTGGGAGAGCGCGGTCAGGATGCCCTCCTCGTCATCGGCGATCAGCACCAGCTCGGTCATCGTCTACCAAGTGTGCCGCCACGTACCCACCGGGTCAAGCATCCACGGCGGAGGGCGGTCGGCAATCGGCAGCGATGGCTCCCGGGCCGTGCAGACCCGTGCCGGTTCGGCGCACACCAGGAATAGCGCGTCATCGTCGAGGTTCCGGAGCTTTGGATCGAGACTCTGCGTCTGGCGATCGGGATTGCGAATCCCGGTTGGCGGCATCCATCACCGGCAGGATCGCCTGCGGCTGTTTGAAGGGCGCGATCAGATAGACACCGGCGGCGTGCTCCCGCGCCTCCATCAGCAGCTGCACGGCACGCTCGAAGCCGAGCTCGGCGGCGTTCGGGCCGGCGGCTTCGAGCGCGTGCTGCAACTCCTCCGGCACCACGATGCCGGGCACCTCGTTGTGGAGCCGGAGCGCCATCCTGTGCGAACGGAGCGGCCACACCGCGGCGAGCGCCGGCACCGGAAGCTCGCCGCCGAAGCGGTCGGCGAACCGCTCCCACGCCCGCCAGTCGAAGCACACCTGGCTCATGGCGAAGTGGGCGCCGTTGCCGACCTTGCGGCGCAGTCGCTCGGCCTCGGCCTCGACGTCCTCCGCGTTGGGGTTGAAGGCCACGCCGATGAGGAAGCCCGGCGGGTCTCCGATGCGGTTGCCGGCACAGTCGAAGCCCTCGGCCATGCGCGACAGCGCTCGCACCAGCTCGAAGATGTCGACGTGATAGACATCGTGAACACCGGGGAAGTCGCCGAGCTGCGAGGGATCGCCGGTCACCGCCAGCAGGTTGCGCACGCCGCCGGTCCAGGCGCCGAGGAGCTGCGACTGGAGTCCCATCAGGCTGGAGTCGCGCGGGGTGACATGCGGTACGGTTTCGAGCCCGACCCGCTGCTGGATCAGCTGGCCGAGCATCAGCGAGTCCATGCGCAGGCGCGCCAGCGGATTGGAGTTGATGTCGACCCCATCGACGTCCGGATGGGCGGCGAGGACCCGCGCCGCCTCCAGCATGGTGTCGACGTTGGTTCCCTTCGGCGGGTCCAGCTGCACCAGGTGCACGAACCTGCCCTCCTCGAGCTTGGCGGCCAAAGACGACTGCGGCGCCACCGAGAGGCTGCGGCGCGGCGCCTCGACGGTCACGGCCGTCCGCCGCGAGCGCGCGACCGGCCGCAGCCCCCCGACCTCGTCGGAGACCGCGCGGATGTGCTCGACTCCGGTGCCGCAGCAGCCGCCCACGACGGCCGCTCCGAGCTCTACAGCCTGGCGGGCGAAAGCTGCCAAGTAGCTGGGCGTGGCCGGCGGCAGCATGATGCGGCCCTCGCGCCGTATCAGCGTGCCCGCATTGGGGATCGCCGCCAGCGGCAGGCGCTGCTGCCGCACCTGGCGCAGGATCTCGAGCGAACCCATCGGTCCCGGCGCGCAGTTGACGCCGACAGCCAGCAGATCGAGCTCGGCCAGCCGGTCGATCATGGCAGCCTGGTCGCGGTAGGGGTGCGGCGGTCGCTCGTGGGCGAAGGTCATCATGGCGATCAGCGGCAGGTCGGTGACGTCCCGTACCGCCTCGATGGCCAGCACCAGCTCATCGAGCCGGAAGAAGGTCTCGAGCGCGAGCACATCCGCGCCCCGGGCCGCGAGCGCGGCGGCCTGCTCGGCGTGGGCCTCCGGGATCACGGCCTGACCCGCCGCGTCATCGAGGTCGAGAACACCGGCGAGCGGCGCGATCGACCCCGCTATCAGGACGTCGCGGCCCGAGACCTCGCGCGCCTCGCGCGCGACCTTGACCGCGGCAGAGTTGACCTCCTCCACGCGGTCACCGGCATGGGCGCGGTCGAGCCGCGGACGTGAGCTACCGAAGGTGGCGGTCTCGATGAGCTCCGCTCCCGCCTCGATGTAGGCGAGGTGGATGTCGAGGACGGCCTGCGGGTGCTCGATCGCTGCGAGGTCGAGCCGCGAGCCCTCGGGCAGCCGCTGCAGCAACTCGGAACCCATCGCACCGTCGGCCACCACGACCCGCTCGGCCAGTCGGCGCCGCGGCCCGTCACCCCTCACGACGCGGCCCTCGCTCGGCGCCACGACCTCACCAGGTCGTCGAGGGCGCCGTTCTCGGCCAGCGCCAGCAACTGATCGAGGCTGCCCCTAGCGACGAGCGGAATCGAGGGATCGGGGATCGGCACCGAGTCGGAGCTGATCCAGTAGCCGGGGATTCCCACAAGAGACGAATGCACGATGTCCCAGTCCCAGTTGTCGCCGACCATCAGGCACTCGTCCGCGCTGCGACCGAGGTCCTCGAGGATGCCGCGGTAGTATGCCGGGTTGGACTTGGTGGCGCGGCAGTTCTCGTAGCTGGTCACCAGGTCGAACGCGAAGCGGTCGATGCCGACTCCCCCCCAGGCCATCCGCTGCTCGATGGCGGTGCGCGGGAACATCGGGTTGGTGGCGATCGCCACCTGGAGGCCGCGGTCACGCGCCCAACCGACGATACCGGGCGCCGCCGCTCGCGGCGTCGTCAGCGGCTCCAGCATGGGGAAGGCCTCGGCGTAGAAACGCTCGAAGACCGGCTCGAAATCGCGGCGCGCGACCCCGAGCCCGTTGAAGAAGGCCTCCGTGAAGACCTCCTGGTTGGTCCTTCCGGTGCCGTCATTGCGGTCCATGGTTCGGGTCGCCGCGATGAGCTGCCCGACCAGCCGCTGCGGCGGCCGGATCTCGGTAACGAAAGCCGTCATGGCTTCGAAGTAGGCGGGCAGGAAGGTCTCCATGGCGTTGCCGAGCAACGTGTCGTCGAGGTCGAGCAGCAGGGCCTTGAGCGGGGTGCCGGTCATCGGGGAAGTATAACCAATGGGGTGACGTTGCGCTGTCGCTCGTGCGTACTCCGGCGCACGCCTGCCTGCCCGAGCGCGGAAAAATCGGGAGTTGCGGTATCGACGGCGTGGCATCGTCATCGACACGGGTTACAATCCCGGTTCGAACATTCCGAACTCGGAAGGGTCATGCAGACATCGGGAACGAACACTCGGAGACTCGGCATCCTCACCAGCGGCGGCGACGCGCCGGGGATGAACGCGGCAATTCGCGCCGTCGTCCGGACCGCGATGGACGCCGGCGTCGAGGTGGTTGCGATCAAGGAGGGCTTCCAGGGTCTGGTTTCGGGCGGCGACGCCTTCAAACAAATGGGCTGGGACGAGGTCGGCGGGATCATGCACATGGGCGGCACCGTGATCGGCACCGCCCGCTCGGAGCGTTTCCACGAACTCGACGGGCGACGCGAGGCGGTGGACAACCTCATCTCCAACGGCGTGGATCATCTGATCGTGATCGGTGGCGACGGCAGCCTGACCGCTGCTCACCTCCTCCACCGGGAGTGGCCGGACCACGTCGCCGAGCTGCTCCGCAGCGGGCGGATCGACCACGAGACCGCCAACGCCTACCCCCACCTCACCCTCACCGGAATCGGAGGATCGATCGACAACGACATGTTCGGCACCGACATGTCGATCGGCGCCGACACCGCGCTGCACCGGATTGCCGAGGCCGTGGACGGAATCGGCGCGACCGCCGCGAGCCACCAGAGGACCTTCGTGGTCGAGGTCATGGGTCGACGGTGCGGTTACCTGGCGCTGATGAGCGCGCTCGCCTGTGGCGCCGATGCGGCACTGATTCCGGAGGCGCCGCCGGCCGGTGACTCGTGGGAGGAGATCCTGCCGCGGCGGCTTCGCGCAGGCCGGAAGGCCGGCCGTCGCGACAGCATCGTCATCGTCGCCGAGGGCTCGATCGACAGCGAGGGCCGCCCCATCACCTCGGAGCGCATCAAGCAGGTCCTCGAGGAACGAATGGAAGAAGACGTCCGCGTGACGATCCTCGGCCACGTCCAACGCGGCGGGGCGCCTTCGGCCTACGACCGGTTGATGGGGACCCTCCTCGGCCACGCCGCAGTCCACAATGTGCTCGAAGCCGACGCCACCACCCCGCCACAGCTCATCGGCGTCCGCCACAACCGCATCACCAGGCGGCCATTGGCGGAATGCGTCGAGGCAGCGCAGCGGGTCGTCGAAGCGATCGACAGCAACGACACCAACGAGGCGCTCAGACTGCGCGGCGGCAGCTTTGCCGACAATATCGACACCCTGCAGACCCTGCTTCGGTCCCTGCCGAACCCGCCGAGCTCCGGCCAGCGGCGGCTCCGCCTGGCAGTGCTGTCGTCCGGTGGACCGGCACCCGGGATGAACACCGCGACCCGTGCGGCCGTCAGGCTCGCGCTCGACGAGGGACACGAAGTTGTCGGCATTCGCCACGGGTTTCAGGGGCTGATCGACCGCGAGATCGAGGATCTCGGGTGGATGAGCGTTCGCGGCTGGACGACCGCCGGCGGCTGCGACCTCGGCATCAATCGCAAGATCCCGCGTGGCAAGGATTTCTACGCTATCGCCCGCAACATCGAGGACTTCGGCATCGACGGGCTGTTGATGATCGGAGGGTGGTCCGGCTATGACTCCTGTCTGCGGCTGTTCCTGAAGCGCGACGGTTTTCCGACGTTCAACATCCCGATCATCTGCCTCCCAGCGACCATCAACAACAACCTGCCAGGCTCCGAGTTGTCGGTGGGCGCCGACACCGCACTCAACGCGATCGTCGAGGCGGTCGACAAGATCAAACAGTCGGCCGTGGCCTCCCGGCGCTGCTTCGTGGTCGAGGTCATGGGCCGCTACTGCGGCTACCTCGCCCTGATGGCGGGCATCGCCAGCGGTGCCGAGCGGGTCTACCTCAACGAGGAGGGCGTCACCATCAAAGACCTCCAGGAGGACGTGCGCAAGCTGATCTCGGGCTTCAAAGGCGGCAAGCGGCTGGGGTTGATGATCCGTAACGAAGAAGCCAACGTCTGCTACACGACGCAGTTCATGGTGTCGCTCTTCGAGGAGGAGGGAGGCAACCTCTTCGACGTCCGGCAGGCAATCCTCGGCCACCTCCAGCAGGGCGGCAACCCGACGCCCTTCGACCGCATCCTCGCCACCCGGCTCGCCAAGCGCTGCGTCGAGCGCCTCATCGACGAGGCCGAGGCGGGCACCGACGGCGCCCTCGCCGTCGGGCTCAACGACGGCAAGATCGAGTTCACCGAGCTCGAACTGCTTCGCCGGCAGGTCGACAGCGAGCACCAGCGTCCCAAGAAGCAGTGGTGGATGGACCTGCGGTCCATCGCCCGGGTGCTGGCACAACCCGGGCCGGGGGTGAACTCGAAAGACGCCGGATAGACGGCAGACCGCGACCAGCTCCCGCCACCGAAAACCAATACGGATTGCCGCCATTGTCCGCGGCCTTGGTGGCGCGGGCGTCTTGCCCGCACCTCACCACGACCCGGCGTCCTCGCGCGGGCCGGAGGCCCGCACAACCATGACGCTGCCGCCGGTCGGCGGTGGCGGGTGGCGGTAGACGGTGGCGGTCGCGGATCGCGGATCGCGGACGCGGTCCCGGTCGCGGTCTGCGGTCTGCGGGCGGCAGTAGACGGTGACGGTGGCGGTCGGCGGTGGCGGTGGCGGTGGCGGTCAACGGTGACGGTGACGGTGACGGTGACGGTGGCGGTCAACGGTGACGGTGACGGTAGACGGTGGCGGTCGCGGATCGCCGATCGCGGACGCGGTCCCGGTCGCGGACGCGGCCCCGGTCGCGGTCTGCGGTCTGCGGTGGCGGTGACGGTGACGGTCAACGGTGACGGTGGCGGTGGCGGTAGACGGTGGCGGTCGCGGATCGCGGATCGCGGACGCGGTCCCGGTCGCGGACGCGGCCCCGGTCGCGGACGCGGCCCCGGTCGCGGTCTGCGGTCTGCGATGGCGGGTGGCGGTGACGGTGGCGGTGGCGGTCAACGGTGACGGTGACGGTGACGGTGACGGTCGGCGGTGGCGGTCAACGGTGACGGTGACGGTGACGGTGACGGTGACGGTGGCGGTAGACGGTGACGGTGGCGGTCGCGGATCGCGGAT
>CAZSTH010000081.1:6261-18302 GCA_964609835.1 uncultured Thermoanaerobaculia bacterium | reverse complement strand
CCATGGCTGACTCCTTTCAGTCAGCTAGACGCACCAGACTTCGCCTGGCGCACCAAAGGCACAGAGAGGACACAGAGGCGATCTTCGACCGGACAAAGGAACGGCCCCAAGGCGCTCCTGCGACGGGTTTCAAAACCTTGCGGCTCCGTGTTCTCTGTGTCTCTGTGGTTTGACATGCGGCGACGTCAGGACGCGAGGAATCGGACGCGGACGCGGCCTACCAGGACGGTGCGGAGGCGATGAGCTTCTCGGCGGCGGAGACCTCGAGGGGGCGCGAGAACCAGAAGCCCTGACCGTGCGAGCACTGCATCTGCCGCAGGCGGTCAACCTGATCAGCTGTCTCGATGCCCTCCGCCACGACACCGATCCCGAGGTTGTTGGCGAGCTGCAGGATGGTCTCGACGATCGCCCGGGACTCACCCGGCCGGTCGAGCTGGCTAACGAAGGAGCGGTCGATCTTGAGCGAGTCGTAGTGGAACCGCTGCAGGTAGCTGAGCGACGAGTATCCGGTGCCGAAGTCGTCCACCGACAGCTTGATGCCCATGCGGCGAAGCTCCATCAAATTGCGAACCGCGCACTCGGCATGGTCCATGACCACGTTCTCGGTGACCTCGATGCGCAGGCTCTGGGGATCGAGCCCGGTCTCCTCGAGGATGCCCAGAAGCTCGTCCACCATGTCCGAGCGCATGAAGAGCTTGCCGGACATGTTGACGCTGATCCACAGCGGCGGCTCGGAGGGGAAGGCCCGCTGCCAGGCGCAGGTCTGGCGGCAGGACTCGCGCAGCACCCACCAGCCGAGCGGCACGATCAGCCCGGTCTCCTCGGCGATCGCGATGAACTGCCCTGGGGCGACCAGCCCACGCTCGGGGTGCTGCCACCGGACCAGGCCCTCGAAGCCCACGATCCGCCCGTGCTCCAGCGACACGATCGGTTGGTAGTTCATGACGAAGTCGCCGCTGTGGACGCTGCGCCGCAGCTCGGTCTCGAGCTTGAGCAGGGAGACCGCGCTCTGGTGCATGTCGCGGTCGAAGACCTCGTAGCGCGCCTTGCCCTCGGCCTTGGCGCGGTACATGGCGATGTCGGAATCGCGCAGGATCTCCTCGGGGTTGGTGTAGCCGGTCGAGCTGTGGGCGATGCCGATCGAGGCGGTCACGATCACTTCGTGGCCGTCGATCGAGAAGCTCATGTTGAGCACGTCCTGGATGCGGTCGGCAACGTGGATCGCTCCGCTGGCATCCTCGACGCGGTGGATCAGGATCGCGAACTCGTCGCCGCCGAGCCGCGCAACCGTGTCCCCGGGCCGCAGGAAGTGCTCGAGGCGGCGGGCGATGCCCACCAGCAGCTTGTCGCCGACGGTGTGGCCGAGGCTGTCGTTGATGTTTTTGAAGCGGTCGAGGTCGAAGAACAGGACGGCGAAATGGGGTGACGCCCGCCGCTGGAGGTCGGCAAGCGCGCAGGCCAGGCGGTCCATGAACAGCACCCGGTTCGCGAGCCCCGTCAAACCGTCGTGGAGGGCGTCGTGCTGGAGCTGGTGCTCCGCCCGCTTGCGGGCCGTGATGTCGGTCTGCGAGCCCGCCATGCGGTAGGCGCGGTCGTTGACGTCCCGCACCGCCACCCCGCGGGCGAGCACCCACACGTACTCGCCACCGCTGTTCCGCATCCGGTGCTCGAACTCGAAGTGGCCGGTGGCATCCGAAAGGTGGGCGTCGAGGTGGCGGCGGAGCGGCGGCCGGTCATCGGGGTGGATGCGGTCCAACCACTCGCGCGGACTGTCGCCGACATCGGCATCGGAGAAGCCGAGCATGGACTTCCAGCGGTGGGAGTAGAACACCCGGTCGGTTTCGAGGTCCCAGTCCCACAGCCCGTCGTTGGCCCCACGCACGGCCAAGGCATAGCGCTCCTCCGACCTGCGCAGCGCCTCCGCGCTGCGGCGGCGCTCGATGGCGTAGAGGATGGCGCGCACCAGCAGCCGGGTGTCGGCCTCGCGCTTGATCAGGTAGTCCTGGGCCCCCTCGCCGACCGCCTGCACCGCGAGCTGGTTGTCGTCGAGGCTGGTGAGGACGATGATGGGAACCTGTGGGGCCGTCGCGTAGGCCCGGCGGAAGGTCTCCAGGCCGAAGCTGTCGGGCAGCGAGAAATCGAGCAGCACCACGTCGTACGAGCCCTTGGCGAGCTGCTGGAGCCCAGGCTCGAGGCGGTCGACCCTGGTGACCTCCGCTTCGATCCGGCGCGCCCGCTGCAGCTTGGTGCGAATGAGGTCGGCGTGGTCGTGGCTGTCCTCGACAAGGAGCACCCGCACCGGCTCACGGCGCTGTGCCCGATGACCCGACTCTTCAGGATTCACTATCGACCTCGAAAGCACCATACCGTATCCCGCCCCTCATTGCCCGTTCGATCCATCCGGGTCCTTCGCGACCGTGAAGAAGAAGGTCGATCCCTGGTTCGGCCTGGAACTCACCCAGATCCTGCCGCCGTGGCGCTCGGCGATCCGCTTGCAGATGGCGAGACCGATTCCGGTTCCCGGGTATTCGCGCTCGGTGTGGAGGCGCTGGAACATGACGAAGACCCGACCGGCAGCCGCCGGTTCGATGCCGATACCCTCGTCGCGGACCGAGATCTCCCAGCTGTCCTCGTGCTCGCGTGCCGAAAGGTGCACCCGCGCCGGCCGGCCGCCGGAGAACTTGAGGGCATTGCCGATCAGATTCTGCAGCAGCTGCTCCATCTGGCCGGGATCGGCAACCACCGTCGGGAGCTCGTCGCTGGTGATCTCCGCCTTGGCGCAAGTGATCTCCTTCCAGAGGTTGCCCGAGACCCGCTCCAGGACCTCGCCGAGGTCGACGCGAACGAAGTCCGATTTCCCGGAATCGACGCGCGCGTAACCGAGCACCGCGTCGACCATCTCCTGCACCCGGTGGGCGGCCGCCGACGCGCGCTCCAGGTAGATGCCCTCCTCGTCCGACAGGCGGTCCATGACGCTGTCGGTCAGCAACTCCAGATAGCTCGAGATTACGCTCAACGGCTGCTGCAGGTCGTGGGACACCACGTAGGCGAACTGCTCGAGCTCGTGATTGGACCTCGCGAGGGCCTCCGAGCGCTCGGCCAGTCGCTGGCGGGCGGCGTGGAAGTCGCCGGTCTCCTCGACGACGCCCTGGACGTGGCCGATGCCGGAGCCCGCATCGTCGACGATCCAGGATGAGATGCGGGCCCAGAAGACCTTGCCGTCGGCACGCCGCAGCTGGGTATCGAAGGCGCCCACGTAACGGAGAGACGCCATGCGGTCTCGCCAGCGGTCGGCATCCTGCCGATCGACGAAGAAGGAGTGGAAGATCGAACGCGTCGCCTCGTCGGGGTCGAAGAGGCCGAGCATGCTCGCGAACGCCGGGTTCGCCTCGAGGACCTCGCCCTCGAGAGTGGTCATGAAGATCCCCACCGGCATCCTTCGCACCAGCCGCTGATAGGGGGCGTCCCGGGAGACGGCCGCCGCTCGCTGGCGCGTCCTGAAGACGACCTGCTTGACGACCGCGGGCAGGCGCACGAAGCCGGCCGACGACTTCCGGACGTAGCCGTCGACGCCGAGGCGGAGCGACTCCGCCCACAGCTCCTCGCCGACCTCCGAGGTGAAGAGGACGATCGGGCAGTCGGCGCGAACCTCCCGCACGAGCCGGATAAGGTCGACGCCACGGGCCCAGCTGAACACCGCCTCCGTGATCACGGCGCCGAATCGCGCCGCCGCCAGGGCTGCTGAGAACTCGGCCGCCGAACCCGCAGACTCGATGGAGACCGGACCCAGCTCGCTCTCGAGGACCAGAGCGGCGAGTCGGCGATCGCTTTCGCTCTCGTCCACGAGCAGCACCCGGGGCAGGTTGCTCACACCCTCCACGGGCGCTCACATCCGCGCACCGACGCGACGACAGTCCACGGGGACCGCAAGCGATCGCGACCTGTTCGAGTTGTCGAGTCGAGAGGCACAACCACGTTATGGCGCAAGTATATCACGCAGGCAGGCACCGGCCGGGCCGCCGGAAAACCTGCAGAGAGCCCATTATCTCAGAAACTTGGCGGCTCTTCCGAGCCCGCCCGCAGCCGCGGCGGAGCTCAGGGCTGCGGGGCCGGCAGCTCGGCCTCGGCCTCGATCTCGACGTGCCACCGCGGGTCGAGGAGGCCATTGACCACCACCAGCGTCGAAGCCGGAAAGACCTCGCCGAAGCACTCGCCGTGCGCCCGCCCGACGGCCTCCCAGTTGTCGCGGTCAAGGACGTAGATCCGTGTGCGGACCACGTCCTCGCGGCGACCGCCGAGCACCTCCACCGCCTCGATAATGATCTCGAAGCAGCGCACCGCCTGCGCGTAGGCGCCGCCCTCCACCGTCTCGCCGCGCTCATCGATGGGGGCGGTTCCGGACACCAGGATGCGCGAGCCGCGCCGCACCGCCCGCGAGAAGCCCACCAGGCCCTCGTAGGCAGACGCGGAGCGAACCACGGCATCGGTTGCGTCCGGCGGTGTCTTTTTCATGTGCGCTGATTGTACCGCTCGCGCACGGCCGGTCAAGATCCCCCCGCCGCACGTCGGCTCCGCGGCAGATGGCTGGGAGCTTGCGGCCCGCACGGGGAACGGCTAGCGTGATTCCCATGAACACCTCGGAACCTTCGACCGGCGGGAACGCACCTCGGTGGCAGGGTCTCGTGGCAGCTGTTCGCTGGCCGCTGGTGGTTCTGCTGCTCATCGTTCTGGCCTCGCTCACCGCGATCCAGGTCGGCCGCAGCGTGCGCGAGGGCGGCCGCGCCGCCGGAGAGGCGGTGCGGGAGATCGGCCGCGGTGCGGTCGACATCGCCGAGTCCTTCTCTTCGGGCACGATCACCACCACCTTCGTGTCGGCGATTCCCAGCTTCGCCCCGGACACCGGCGCCAGGCTCGAACTCGCCTCCTTCGAGGCGGTGGAGATCCTCACCCGCACCGACGAGCGTCGGATCGCCTGGGACCTGATCCCGCTCGGCACCACCACGGCCGAGATCCGGGTGCCGGTCACCTACCGATACCACCTTCGCCTCGACGAACCGTGGCGGCTCGAGGTCGAAGGCCAGCGTTGCATCGTCCACGCACCCGAGATCCGGCCCACCCTGCCGCCCGCTTACGACAGCGCGCGGCTCGAACGCCGCGCCGAGTCGGGCTGGCTGCGGTTCGACGAGGACGAGCAGCTCGAGGAGCTCGAGCGGGGCCTCACCGCCGCCCTCTCCGAACGCGCGGCCGATGCCGCGCACCTCGAGCTGGTGCGCGAGCGTTGCCGCCGCACCGTCGCCGAGTTCGTGCGTTCGTGGCTGCTGATAGAGGACCACTGGCGGTCGGACCGCTTCACGACGGTGACCGTGGTCTTCGCGGACGAGGTGGCCGGAGAACCGTCACTGCTTCCACCGACAGTGGAACTGTCGATCGGTCTCGGACCTTGATCTTCCTCCCCAATTCCCTCTCCACACCTGCCGTGAGCGGCAGCCGTGGAATGGGAACTCGGAAATCCTCCGCATTTCCCGCGCGCGCAGCGCGCGGGAAATGCGAGAACTGAAGCCGTATTACAATCCCCCGATGCGGCCGCGGGACCTGGCAACTGTGCTCGAGGGCCATCAAACCGAAATGGCGCCGGTGCTCGGCTTCGACCTCGGCGGTGGGGGCCTCGTCGTCTTCGACTTCACCGACGCCAACGAGGACCTCGAGCAGCTCGACATCAACGACGTCGCCGGCTTCACCGAGCAGCTCTTCGCCCGCATTGCCGGGGCCGACCCGCCGGTGGGTATCGGACGCTACAACGAGGAACGGGTGCTCTACCGCCACTCGCCGCTGTTCGACGGTGCGGGCGAACGGCGCAGCGTCCACCTCGGAATCGACCTGTTCGTGGTGGAGGGCAGCCCGGTGTTCGCGCCGCTGCCGGCGCGGGTCTTCGCCTTTGCCGACAACGCCCGCCTTGGCGATTACGGCCCGACCGTGATCCTCGACCACGAGCTCGACGGCATGCGCTTCTATACCTTGTACGGCCACCTCAGCCGAGCGACCCTCGACACGGTCCAGATCGGGGCGGTGCTGGAGGCTGGTCGGAACTTCGCCGAGATCGGCGACATTCACGAGAACGGCGGCTGGCCGCCGCATCTCCACTTCCAGATCATCGCAGAGCTCGCCGACGCCGACGGCGACTTCCCGGGCGTGGCCGCACCCTCGGAGCGCGACCGCTACCTCCGGCTGTGTCCCGATCCCAACCTGATCCTCGGCATTCCGGACCTCTGAGCCCGGGCATGAGCGAGCCCGTGCCGGCCGCGACTGCGGGGCGTCACCGGGCTTGGTGGGCCCTCCTGCTGCTGGCGCCGGTTCCGACCATCGGCGTCATTGCCGCGATGGTCGCAGCGCCCGGCCCGGGGGGCCACGCCGTGTTTCTCGCGGCCAAGATCTGGCTGGTCGCGTTCCCGGCGCTCTGGCACCTGATTGTCGAGCGCCGGACGTGGAGCTGGTCGCCCTCGGACCGGGGCGGCTTGTTGGTGGGTGCCGCGACCGGCCTCGTCGTCGGCGCGATCATTTTCGCCGCCGCATGGCTGGTCGACGTCCGCGCGATGGACCTCGGTCGGCTGAAGAACGAGGTCGATGAGATGGGGCTCGGAGTTCCTTCCGCTTTTCTGGCGGCCGCGGGGACGTGGACGCTGGTCAACTCGCTGATGGAAGAGTACGTCTACCGCTGGTTCGTTTTTCGACAGCTCGAGATCCTCGCCGGCGGCCGGTGGGCGGTCGTGGGATCAGCGGCGGTCTTCACCGCCCACCACGTCGTCGCTGTGAGCACCTACCTGGAGCCCGGGCTCGCTGCCCTCGCATCGGCCGGCGTCTTCATAGGTGGTCTGTTGTGGTCGTGGCTGTACCGGCGTTATCACTCCATCTGGCCGGGTTGGATCAGCCATGTGCTGGCGGATGTCGCCGTCTTCGGCGTCGGGTGGGTGCTGATCTTCGGGTGACCCCGTCTCGAATCACGGCCCGGCCGTGATCCGTGGACATGGAAGACCAGGGGCAGAACGACGATCATCGGGATCGCTTCTGAATCCGCAGCGAACCACCGAGTCATGTTTAGACAATGACCACGTACGGCCGCGACCGGTGGTGAGCAGGGTCGTGCTAGGATGTCGCCAACAACCACAAATCCAGGAGGCGTCATGAAACGACAGCTCATGTGTGCAATGGCCCTGACCCTCACCTGCCTGATGCTCGCGGCGACCGCACCCGTCGCCGCCGACGAGCCGGACGACTGGCAGACCCTCAAACGGGAATCGAAGCGCATGAAGATCGACGAGACGGCGCAGGAGGCGCTCGACCAGCTCCTGTCCGAGAATGCCAAGGCCGAGGAGCTGTATGAAAAGGCCTACGGCTGGGCGGTCTTCGACAACCTCAAGATCGCCATCGGCTTCTCCGGCGGCGGCGGCAGCGGGGTCGCGGTCGAGAAGGGCTCCGGCGAGCGCACCTACATGAAGATGGGCACCGCCGGTGTGGGCCTCGGCCTCGGCGCTAACAAGTACCAGGTCATCTTCCTGTTCCAGGACTCGGCGACCTTCAATCAGTTCGTCAACTCCGGCTGGCAGGCGGATGCCGGCGCCACCGCTTCGGCGGGTACCGACGCGGCCGAGGTCAAGACCGGCTTCTCGAACGGCCTCGCCGTCTACCAGGTCACCGAAAAGGGCCTGATGGCGAATGCCGACGTCGCCGGCACCAAGTACTGGAAGGACGACAAGCTGAACTGATGACCGTCGCGCCATCCCCGGCACTGCCGGACGGCGGGATCTTCACCAGTAATCAGCGGTGACCGCGACCGGCCCCTGGACGCGCGCGCAGCAGGCGAGACGCTCGTCGTCCGCAGCGTGCTCGGCGGCCAGGATCTTCTTCTCCTCGACTCCGACCGGGGTCAGGTTGGTGAGGCCGTCGAGCACCCGGACCCGGCAGAACCCGCACAAGGCGATCCCCTCGCAGGCCTGGCCGAGGGAGAGGCCGGTCTGCAGGATGGCATCGAGGAGGTTCGTGTCGAGCACCACCTTGACCTCGCGCCCCGAGGGCTCGCAGCGAACGGTGGCGACCTGCGTGTCGAAGACCGGCATGCTCACAGCAAATTCCTGCCGGCCGCGGCCCGTTCGAGCTCGTCGCGGAAGTCCGGGTGGGCGATGTCGATGAGGCTGCGCGCACGCTCGCGGATGCTGCGGCCGAAGAGGTCCGCGGTGCCATACTCGGTCACGACGTAGTGAACATCGGCGCGGGTCGTGACCACTCCCGATCCGGGGATGAGGGTGTCGACGATGCGTGTCAGGGTGCCTCCCTTGGCGGTGGACGGCAGCGCGATGATCGGCACGCCGCCCTCGGACCGCGCCGCACCGCGGATGAAGTCGAGCTGGCCGCCGAAGCCGGAGTAGATCCTGGTGCCTATGGAGTCTGCGCAGACCTGGCCGGTGAGATCGACGGCAAGCGCCGAGTTGATGGCGACCATCCGGTCGTTGCGGGCCACGACGAACGGATCGTTGACGTACTCGTTCGGGTGGAACTCCATGAAGGGGTTGTTGTCGACGAAGTCGAAGGCGCGACGGGTCCCGATCACGAACGAGGCCACGATCTTGCCGCGGTGGAGGCTCTTCTTCTCGTTGGTCACCACCCCCGCCTCGAACAGGTCCACGAGACCGTCGGAGAACATCTCGGTGTGGACCCCGAGGTCCTTCTTGTCCTCCAGGAAGTCCAGCACGGCGTCGGGGATCTCGCCGATGCCCATCTGGATGGTGGCACCGTCGGGGATCAGAGACGCGATGTTGCCGCCGATCTGGCGCGCGACCTCCGACACCTCATCCGACATGGGGTGCTCGATCAGCTCCTCGTCGACCTCCACCACCTTGGTGAGCTTGGAGACGTGGACGAAGCTGTCCCCGAGAGTGCGCGGCATTCGCTGGTTGACCATCGCTATCACCGTGCGCGCGTGCTCGACCGCGGTTTTGGTGGCGTCGACCCCGGCGCCATAGGAGCAGAAGCCGTGCTCGTCGGGAGGCGAAATGTGGATCAGAGCGACATCGATCGGCAGGAGACCCCGCGAGATCAGGGCAGGCACGGCGTGGAGGTGAATGGGCACGAAGTCGGCACGGCCCTGGTTGACGGCCTCGCGCACGTTGCCGCCGGTAAACAGCGACCGGTGCCGGAAGTGCCCCTCCATTCCGGGCGCCGCGTACGGCGCTTCGGCGAGGGTGAGAATGTGCGCCACCTCGACGTTCTCGAGCTCGGGGGCGCGGGCCACCATGGCGTCGATCAGGGTGGTCGGCGTGTTGCACCCGGGATGGACCCACACCCTGTCGCCCGACGAGATCTCCTCGACCGCCTCCCCGGCGGTGGTCACCCTGCTGCGATAGAGGCTGTTCCAATCCATGTTCAGCGCCCCGAGATCTCGCGGTACGGGACGTCGAAGGTCCGAGCCAACCCTGCACGCACGCAGTGCCCGTCGTAGGTGTATGTGCCGCGGCGGATGGCCGAGTTGTCCCGCACCGCGCGGTCGAAGCCCTTGTCGGCGATCTCGGTGACGTACGGCAGCATGGCGTTGGTCAGCGCGCGGGTCGAGGCCCGCGATGCCGTCGACGGCAGGTTCGGGACGCAGAAGTGGATGATGCCGTCGACCTCATAGGTCGGGGTCAGGAAGTCGGTCGGGCGAGATGTCTCGCAGCACCCGCCCTGGTCGATCGAGAGGTCCATGATCACCGACCGGGGCTTCATCAGCTTGAGCATCTCGCGGGTGACCAGGATCGGCGTCCGCTCCCCGTGCACCGCCACCGCGCACAGCAGGATGTCGGCGAAGGCGAGGGCCTTCTCGATGCGCGGTAGGGTGGCGACCATCGTCGGAATCTCGTCCGACGTCATCTCCTGGACGCGCCGAAGGGCGTTGATGTCCCTGTCGAGAACCACCACGTGGGCGCCAATGCCGCGAGCGAACTTGGCGGCCTCGCAGCCGAGGGTGCCGGCCCCGAGGATCACGAGCGATGCAGGCGGGATGCCCGGTGCGCCCCCGATCAGCAAACCCTTGCCGCCGAACTCGTTGAGCACCAGGCCGGCGCCGATGGTGACCGCCAGCCGGCCAGCGATCTCGGACATCGCTTCGAGGACCGGAGCGTGGCCGCGGTCGTCCTCGATGATCTCGTAGCCGACCGTCGTCACCTTGCCGTCCAACAGCCTCGTGAAGTAGTCGGCCGAGGCGACCGCCAGGTGCCAGGCCGTGATCACGATCTGGCCGGGCTCGAAGGCCGCGCACTCCTCGGGGGTCGGCGGCGACAGGCGGATCATCAGCTTTGACCGCAGGCGGACCTCCTCGTCCGAGTAGACCACCGTTCCCCCTGCCTCGGTGTAGGCGAGGTTCGAGAAGCCGGCTTCACGGCCGGCGCCGCTTTCCACGTACACGCGGTGCCCCTTCTCGGTCAGGGCGCGAACGCCGCCCGGAGTGAGCCCGATGCGGTGCTCGAATGGTGCGCGCTCAGCGATCAGACCGACATCCATGACGCCTCCCCTGCCGGAGCCTGAAGATTTCACCACATCCACCGCGCACGGCGCAACACGGCCGCGGTTGCAGCTCGCCTGCGCGGTCGCCAGCCGGTCACCGCGCGGTGATCCGCCCGAGATCTCCGAGCAGCCGGGCGGCAGACTCGACGGCGGGGGTCGGCGCCACCACGACCAGGCGCAGGATCCACGACGGTCCCACGTTGGCCCACGACGACGCCATGGTCCATCTCGCCCGATCGTGCAACAGCAGCCTCTCCAGCTCCGCCGGCTGCTCCGGGTCGCAGGCGACGGGGTCGATCACTTCCACCGGCGGGGTACCCGGGCCGAGGGCCAGCCACACCACGTTGCGGGCCGCGAGAGCGCCCTGTGCCAGGGTCAGTGCGAAGCGGTCCCCGAGGCGCTGGAGCTGCGGCCCCAACGGGATCAGATACGGCTCGGGGTCGTCCACAAGACGGTAGACCGCGCAGTACGAGTCACCGGGGCGGCTCAGGCCGTCCGCGACCCGCACCACCCGCGCGGTCACTCGGCGGTGGACCTCACGATCAACCGGCGCCGGCAGATCGAGGGTGAGCTCGAGGCGGCTGCGGCCGCGGGACCCAGCGAACTCCTCCGGCCGCACCTCGACGGAGAACCCGGTCTCCCTGCCGCGCCGCCACCGCCGCCACCAGCGAATGACGAAGACAAACGGCGCCAGCAGCACCAGAACGATGATGCCAGTGACCGCCGCCAGGCAGCCACGGGTCTGCGACGGGGGGACCGACCGGAAATCAGTCATGAGCGGGGAAGCAGCCCCGAAGCCTCCACAGATAGACGATGAAGGACCCCCACACCAGCATCCAGAAGGTGGCTGCCGGCCAGCGGCCCACCGACCCCAGTCCGGCCATCAGCGCGGCCTGGTCGCCGGGCAGGTCCATCGCCGCGACCACCGCGGCCGGCTCGAACCTGAGGAAGGTGACGAGCGACGAGAGCGCGGCAGCCGCGGTCAGAACGAGCGCTCCCGTCCACGCCCACCGCCGCTGACGCGCGCTCCCCACCGCCAGCAGCAGGCAGGCGGCCCCGACGACCGCCCAGGCCATCGCGCCCGTCCCGTCCGCCAGGAGCACGCCAAAGGCGGGCATGATCCAGTTGTAGGCGGGCATCACGGCCACCGAGGCCGCCGCCACCACCCACAGGATGGTCAGGGTCACCACCGGCGGCGGGATGCCGTCCGTCCACTGCCGCTCGGGTCCGCGGGCGCGGCACGTGGCCTCCACGTGCCGCGACCGGTAGAAGAGGAGGAGCGCCGCGGGCGCCGCCACGTAGATGATCGCCAGCACGGCGAGCACGGCCGCCCCCATCAGCAGCCCGGCCGCACCCGGGTACGGGCCGGGGATCCCAACACGCAGCAGCGCCGGCAACACCAACCCGCTGAGGAGCAGCGACAGCACCCCGGTCAGGAGCCAGATCCACGACACCGAAATCCACACCACCCGCGCCCACCGACGCGCCCGGATCGAACCGAAGCCGAGCAC
>CAZSTH010000081.1:0-6251 GCA_964609835.1 uncultured Thermoanaerobaculia bacterium | reverse complement strand
GGATCGGCCGGCTGGGCGGTTCCGAGCACGTTGAAGCCGAGCACGATGAAGGCGGCACCAACCACCACGTGCAGCGCGACCACCGCCGCCGTCGACCCGGCGTCGACGCCCGCGGCACCTCCGTGCCTCGAGACCGCGACCATCAGCGCGGGCAGAAGAGCCGCAACGGCGAGGCCAAGCAGGATCTCGACCACGCCGAACAGCAGCAGCCAGGCGCTGCGATCCCGATACACGGTGCCCAAGTCCGGATCCTCCATGGAGACCCCGACGCCATCCTACCGGTTCACCGGTCACCGAGACATTTCCAGCCTCGAGCTCCGAACCCCGAGCCCGAAACCCCGAGCCCCGAACCATTGTGGTAGCGTGTCATCGGATCGATTCATGAAGCTCATCATCCAGATTCCCGCCTGGAACGAGGAGGCGCACGTTGCCGCCGCGATCACCGAGCTGCCGGCGACGATCGACGGCATCGACGAGCTCGAGGTGCTGGTGATCGACGACGGCTCCGACGACCGCACCGCTGAGGCCGCGCGTGCGGCCGGCGCACAGGTCGTGCGCCTGCCGGTCCATCGCGGCCTCGCGGTCGCCTTCGCCACCGGGATCCGGACCTGTCTCGAGCGCGGCGCCGACATCATCGTCAATACCGACGCCGACAGTCAGTACGATGCCCGCGACATCCCGATGCTGGTGCGGCCGATCCTCGAGGGCGAGGCGCAGCTCGTGATCGGCGATCGACAGACCGACACCCTCCGGCATTTCTCGGCCACCAAAAGGGGGCTGCAGCGGCTCGGCTCGCGAGTGGTGCGGCGGCTGTCGGGCACCGAGGTCCGGGACGCCACCTCGGGCTTCCGGGCGATCTCCCGCTCCGCGGCCCGCAAGATGCACGTCTTCACCCGCTTCACGTACACCCTGGAGACCATCCTGCAGGCGGGAGAGGCCGGGCTCAAGGTCACATCGGTGCCGGTGCGCGTCAACCCCGGCGTCCGGCGCCCGTCGCGACTCTTTCGCTCGGACCTCGGGTACGTGGTGCGATCGCTGGCCAGCATGGCCCGGATCGTGACGCTCTACAACCCGTTGCGGATCTTCCTCGTGTTCGGAGGGATCCCGGTCGCGCTCGGGGTTGCACTGCTGGTCCGCTTCCTGTACTTCTACGTCATCGGCCACTCGCCGGCCGGCCACGTCCAGTCGCTGATCCTGGCCGTGATCCTGACCGTGGTCGGCTCGCTGATCTGGCTCGCCGGCATCCTCGCCGACCTGATCGCCGTCAACCGGCGGCTGCTCGAGGAGCTGGTGGAGGGACGGCGGGGGCGGAAGCTCGACGAACGGTAGGGGCACCAACCATAACGAAAACGGAAAGCGTGCCAGGTATCACAACCTCACCATGCGTGGCAGATTCGAACAAAACGTGCCAGGTATCACAACCTCACCATGCGTGGCAGATTCGAACTGTCGGAGGTCAAAACACCCCCGCCCCTCAGAAACTCGGGCGCGTCGCGCTCCGATGCTCTGAGGGAGGACGAGCGGGCTCACCGGGTTCGGGACCTGGATCGGGATCAGGAACGGACTCGTGCCCGGACGCTGACGCGGAGGCGGACGCGGGTTTAGCCGAGGACTGACTTGTGGTCCTTGTAGGGCAGCACCTCGAGCTCCTCCATGATGTCGGGCAGGGCCGCGACCATCCGGTTCCAGTTGGGAAGCACCGGATTGTAGAGCCGGTTGTCGAGGTAGTGCTCGCCGGCCTTGACGAGCGCGTCGGCGAAGGCCTCGACCGCCTGCTCCTCAGCGTGCCGGTCGTAGGGGAAGCCGTTGATCGCCGCGTCGTAGGCGTAGCGTTCCACGTAGTCCTGGGCGATGCGCTGGTAGGCGCTTTCTAGGGAGAGGATCACTCCGTGCTTGACCTCCGTCCCCTGCGACGCCAATGTCCGGAGGATGCTGCTGAAGATGTCCTTGACCATTCGCATCAGGCCCTTCGACGAGTCGCCGGCGGAGAGGTCCTGGTGCTTGTGGTCGTAGCGGCCGGCCACGTCGACCTGGCAGATCTCCTTGAGCGAGAGGTTGTGGTAGACCTCCGCCAGCAACCCCACCTCGAGGCCCCAGTCCGACGGCACCCGGATGTGGCGCGCGACGTCGAGGTCCATCGCCATCTCCCCGGCCAGCGGATAACGAAAGGCCGACAGGTACTTCAGGAACGGCTGGTCCGGGTAGAAGGTGCGGAGCGCCGTCAGCACCGGAAACACGAACAGCCGGCAGACGCGCCCGTTGAGGCGGTCCGAGATCCGCGCGTAGTACGCCTTGGCAAACTTGAAGTCGATGTCGGGCCGAAGCACCGGGAAACACAGGCGCCCGAGCAGGTAGCGATCGTAGGTGATCACGTCACAGTCGTGCAGCGCCACGCAGTGGCAATCGCCGACCCCGAGCAGGTGGCCGAGGGCGAACCACACGCCCTGCCCCTTGCCGTGCTCCCGGACCACGAGCCGTTCCTCTTCGAAACGCCGGAAGGCCTCCGTGGCACTCGGCCCGTCGAGCCACACGATGGTGGTCTCCTGCGGCAGTCCCGAGAAGAACTCGAGCGCCCGCCGGTAGTCGTTCTCGTCGGCGCGGTCGAGCGCGACAACGATCCGGTGCAGGTAGTTCACCGACTTCAGCTCCTCGACGATCTGCGGCAGCGCCGCACCGTCCATCTCCGACGCCAGGCTCGGCAGCAGCAGCGCCATCCGGCGTCGCGCGGCGGCCCGCTCGAGGGCGGCCTCGAACTCATCCAGCGGCAGCCGTGCCAGGCGGTGGAGGGTCGTGAAGTGGTGGTGCTGATAGAAGTCACTCATGAGATCGTCTCCCGATCGGGTCGGCCCGCGACTCGTCGTTCTTGGCGCGCTCCCACAGCTCGTCTTGCTCCGCCAGCGACATCCCGCGCAGGCTGCGGCCCTCGGCGGAGGCCCGCCGCTCCATCGCGCTGAAGCGGCGCTGGAAGGCGGCGTTGCTCGACTGCAGCGCCGTCTCGGGATCGATGCCGAGGTGGCGGGCGAGGTTGGCCATCACGAACAGGACATCCCCCATCTCGGCGCGCACCCTCTCGGTGACGCCGTCGTCGGCGGCCTCCAGCTCGGCGGCGAGCTCGTCCATCTCCTCGCGCATCTTCTCCATCACATCAGCGGGGCGCCGCCAGTCGAAGCCGACCGCGGCCGCCTTTTCGGTCATGCGGTAGGCCTTGAGCAGGGCGGGCAACGCCACCGGCACACCGCCGAGCACGCTCGACTCCGGCGACGTGCGCCGCTCGTCGCGCTTGATGTCCTCCCAATTGCGGATCACCTCGTCGGCGCCGCTGACCTCGCGGTCGCCGAAGACGTGCGGGTGCCGGCGCTCCATCTTGTCGGAGATCGTGTCGCAGACAGCCTCGATGTCGAACAACTGCTGCTCGCGCGCGACGCGGGCGACGAACACGATCTGCAGCAGCAGGTCGCCCAGCTCCTCGCACAGCTTGCCGGAATCGCCGGAAGCGATCGCGTCGACCACCTCGTAGGCTTCCTCCAGAAAGTAGGGAGCGAGGGACTCGGGGGTCTGCTCGCGGTCCCACGGGCACCCCCCCGGATCGCGCAGGCGGTCCATGATCATCAGCAGGCGATCGAAGTTCTCCGACATGCGGACGATTCTACAGGCGCCGTTCTCGGCGTGCCGAGAACGGCACTTCGATGACGGCGCATTGACGGCACGACGCCGCAACAGGTACGTTCGGTGCAGTGGGAACGCTCCGTGCCTTCACCGTCGTCGCCGCCGTGATTCGCAACGCCGAGGGCAACATCCTGCTGACGCGCCGCCCGGACGACACGCACATGGGAGGCCTGTGGGAGTTCCCCGGCGGCAAGATCGAGGACGGCGAGTCACCGCCGCAGGCCCTCGAGCGCGAGCTCGCCGAAGAGCTAGGAATCGAGGTCGAGGTCGGCCTCCCGATCACCTTCGCGGTTCACGAGGAACCGCAGCTCCGCATCCTGCTCCTTTTCTACGCCGCGACCATCGTCGCCGGCCGGCCGCGCGGCGACCGGGGTCAGCCCATCGCGTGGGTCGCGCCGGGCCGGCTCCCGTCCTACCCGACACCGCCGGCCGACGCCGAGCTCATCGCGCGGCTGGCCTCGCTTGACCTGCCCCCCGTCCCCGACCTACCTTGAGGGCAGGGAGGCCGCATGCCCTCGACCATCCGTGAGCCCGCCGTCGCCGGCGCCTTTTACCCGGAGAGCGCCGCCGAGCTCGAACGCCAGGTCCGGGATCTGACCCCGGTCGGCGAGGAGCGCCACCAGCTGCTCGGCTGCATTGCCCCGCACGCCGGTTACGTCTACTCGGGCGGCGTGGCCGGGGCGCTTTTCGGCCACCTCGAGATCCCGCGCCGCGTGATCGTGATCGGTCCCAACCACACCGGCGTCGGCGCCGTGATCGCGGTCGCCCCGCACGAGGCGTGGCGCACGCCCACCGGCGACGGGCCGCTCGACGGCGAGCTCGCGCAGCACATCGCCGACCGGGTCCCAGATGCCCGGATGGACTCTCAGGCGCACCGGCGCGAGCACTCGCTCGAGGTCCAGCTGCCGTTCCTGCGCGCCCGGCGCCAGGATCTCGAGTTCGCGGCGCTGTGCCTCGGCCGACTCTCGCTCGAGCACTGCCTCGAAATCGGCCGCTCGCTGGCCGGCATCGTCTCCGAGCTCGGACGTCCCGTCGGGCTGGTGGCGTCGTCCGACATGAGCCACTACGTGACCGAGCAGGAGGCGCGCCGCCTCGACCATCTCGCCGTCAAGGCGGCGCTCGACCGTGATCCCGCGGCGCTGTATGAAACCGTGCACCACCACCGCATCACCATGTGCGGCGTGGTCCCCGCGACGGTGGTGCTCGAGGCCGCCAACCAACTGGGCGCCACCGGCGCCCACCTGGTCGCGTACGCGACCTCCGGCGATGTCAGCGGCGACCGCAGCGCGGTGGTGGGGTACGCCGGCATTTGCATCCACGCGTGAAATGGCTTGAACACCCTGCCCCCATTGCCGCGGATCGCAGCCCGCGGCTGCGATCCGCGGCAATGGGGAGGGGGAAGCCGTTCACGAGAACGCCTCGCTCTCGCCTTCTTTCAGTCCGCACGAAGCATCTATAATCCCCGCCATGAACAGAGACCTCCGCGTCTACGACCGGATCTCGGAGGCCGTCGGCTGGACGCCCATGGTACGCCTCGGGCCGACGGTCGACGACTTCGACTGCGAGGTCTTCGCCAAGATCGAGTTTCTCAACCCCATGGGGAGCGTCAAGGACCGGATCGCGCGCCACATGATCTCGAGAGCGATCGCCGACGGCCGGCTCGAGGCCGGCGATCTGGTGGTGGAGAACTCGTCCGGCAACACCGCCATGGGGCTGGCCATGATGTCGGTGCTCGAGGACCTTCGCTGCACGATGGTGGTGCGGGAGCAGACGTCGAAGGAGAAGCTCGACTGTCTTCGCGCCATGGGCATCGACCTCGTGCTGGTCGACGGCGACCTGCCGCCTGAGGATCCGGAGAGCTACAACCGCAAGGCGCGCGAGATCGTCGCCACGACCCCTGGGGCCTACTTCCCCGACCAGCACAACAACCGGGAGAACTCGGACGCCCACTACCTGACCACCGGCCCCGAGATCTGGCAGCAGATGGAGGGGAGCATCGACTACTTCGTCGCCGGCATCGGGACCGGCGGCACGATCTGCGGCGTCAGCCGCTACCTCAAGGAACAGGACCCCTCGATCCGGGTGGTGGCGATCGACCCCGAGGGATCGGTCTTCTACGACTGGTTCCACGACCGCCGCCGCAGCCGGCCCGCGCCCTACCTGATCGAGGGACTCGGCGACGAGGAGATCATCGGCTGCCCCGACTTCGACCTCATCGACGACATGCTCAGGGTGACCGACCGTCAGGCGTTCCGGGCCGCGCGCAGCCTCGCCCGCCGCGAGGCGATCCTCGCCGGCGGGTCGTCCGGCGCCGCGCTGTGGGGCGTCCGTGAGCTGGCGCGCACCCTCGGACGCCCGGCCCGCATCGTCACCATCTTCTGCGACTCGGGCACCCGCTACCTGAGCTCGATCTTCAACGATGCGTGGATGAAGGAGCGGGGGTTTTTGTGACTTTTAGTTTTTAGCTATCAGCTGTTAGCTGTTCGCCCGCATATCTCACCGGGTTTCGTCGCGAGGTCACCGAGGTGTCGTGCCCGGTTGGGTTTTCGATTCGACGGGCGCGCAGGCGTACTCGACAGTACGTC
>CAZSTH010000080.1:0-18818 GCA_964609835.1 uncultured Thermoanaerobaculia bacterium | reverse complement strand
CCGCACCGATCGAGCTTGTGGGGCACGCGTCTCGAGTGCCGGGCGGGTGGCGGTGGCGGTGGACGGTGGCGGTCAACGGTGACGGTCGGCGGTGGCGGTCGGCGGTGGCGGTCGGCGGTGGCGGTCCCGGTCGCGGTTCACGGTCGCGGCCCCGGTCCCGGATCGCGGACGCGGACCCGGTGGCGGTGACGGTCGACGGTGGCAGTGACGGTGGCGGTGGCGGTCCACGGACGCGGTCCACGGTTGCGGCCCCGGTCCCGGATCGCGGACGCGGACGCGGATCGCGGATCGCGGTCGCGGATCGCGGACCCGGTGGCGGTGACGGTGGCGGTCAACGGTGGCGGTCAACGGTGGCGGTGGCGGTCCACGGACGCGGTTCACGGTCGCGGCCCCGGTCCCGGATCGCGGACGCGGTCCACGGTCGCGGCCCCGGTCCCGGATCGCGGACGCGGTCGGCGGTGGCGGTCGATGGTGGCCGTGGCGGTCAACGGTGGCGGTCAACGGTGGCGGTCAACGGTGGCGGTGAACGGTGGCGGTCCACGGACGCGGTCCACGGTCGCGGCCCCGGTCGCGGCCCACCGTCGCGGATCGCGGTCGCGGAGGAGGTTCGCGCCCCTACGGCACTCTGCTCAATCTCTCGAGGAACTGCCCCGGCGGCTCGAAGCCGGTGATCCTGAACACCTCGTCGCCGCCGCTGTAGACGATCACCGTCGGCACCCCGAGCACGCCGTACGCTTTGGTCAGGGCCTGGCTCTCTTCCGAGGCTCGCGTCAGATCGACCTTGAAACGGTCGTAACGTTCGAGCTCGGCGCGAACCCGAGGAGCCGCGAAGGTCTTTTCGTCCAGCTCCTTGCAGGGCGCACACCAGTCAGCGTAGAAGTCGACGATGACGGGGCCGCCGGAGTCGCGCGCAGCAGCTGCGGTGACGTCGTCGTAGGCCTGCCACTCGAGCTTTGCCGCCGAGCCGGAGGCGGCGGGGCTCACGGGGTCCAGTAGCGGGGAGATCACGACGCCCCCAACCAGCATGCCCGCCGAGACCAGGCGCATCACGCGATCGATGGCCGCCTGTTCGTGACCGGTGCGGTCCACGACGAGCAGGTAGAGAGCACCGACAACGAGGACCGCCGACATCAACCAGTCGCCGAGGTCGCCGGGCAACAGCGGTGCAGCGAAGTATGCGGCCATGGCAATCAGGATGACCCCGAAGACCTGTCGAACGCCCACCATCCACATTCCCGACGTCGGCAGTCGGCTGACCGTCCCGGTGAACGTCCCCAAAATGAGGTACGGCAGGCCGAGGCCGAGCGCGAGCGTGAAGAACAGCACGAACCCGAACAGCGGGTCGCCGCGCTGGCCGACGTAGGTCAGCAGGCCCACCACGAACGGGCCCACGCACGGTGCCGCGACAAATCCCATCACCAGGCCCATCACCAGGGCCCCGAACACACCGGTCCGTCCGCTGCCGGAGAGGCGCTGGGCCCAGCCCGGAACCCGCAGCTCCCACAGGCCGAACATGGAGGTCGCCAGCGCCAGCAGCACCACCACGATCACCCCCACGACCAACGGGCTCTGCAGCGCGCCGCCGAAGATCGCGCCGCTGAGGGCGGCGAGAACCCCGAGCACCGAGTAGGTGACCGCGATCCCGAGCACGTACGCCAGCGCCAGCGGAAACGTGCTGCGCCTGGCGTTCCCCGTCTGTTGCGAGAAGAACCCGACAGTGATCGGGATCAGGGGGAAGACGCACGGCGTCAGATTGAGCGCGAGCCCGGCGAGGAAGACGCCCACCAGCAGCAGCGGCAGCGACTTCCCGGCGAACCCGGACGCGGCGTCCGCCCCGCCCTCGGGAGCGGATTCAGCTGTCACCGCGGCGAACAGCGCCCGGTTCAACCTCTCGGACGCGGTGCCGGGCGGAGCGACCATCAGATCGACCGCGGCACGGACGTCGGTCGGCGGGAGGCACTGGGTGTCGTCGCACGCCTGGGCCGTCACCGTCGCCCGCAACCGGTGGTCACCCTCCGCCGAGGCCGGCACCGCCAGAGACGCGACGATCACCGCTTCGCCGTCCCAGACCTCGATCGGCGCCTCGGAGAACCCGAACTCGAGGCTCCGACCCGGGGGGAAGCTGACCACGGGCTCCAGCCAGCCGTCGGGGAGCGAGAACTCGACCTCGGTGGGAAGCGAGAACTCGTCGCCCGGAGCATCGGTGTTGACATGCCAACCGCGATCGATGGTCAGCACCACCGCGAGCCGGAGATCCTGCCCGGCGACCGCAGGTGACCGGTCAGGCACCAGCTGAACCTGGAACACAGGTTCGGCGCCGAAGCCCTGGGCGTGTCCGGTCGCGGCGGCCGCGCACAGGATTGCGGCTGACGCCAGTCTTCGAATCGTCGATCGCAGCATTTTCACTCTCCCCGCCTCGCTCGTCGCTCAGCATCCCGAGCCAACTCCGGAGCGACGTCGCGGACCAGCTCGCGAACCTCGCCAGAATAGCCGCTCCAGCACTCCTTGATCAGACCGGGCCGTCTGGTTACGGTGGCCTCGACCGCTCGCTTCAGGCGCCAGCGTCGAACCGCCTCGTGATTGCCCGACAGCAGCACATCCGGCACCGTCCGCCCCTCGAAGTCCTGCGGCCTCGAGTAGCAGGGGTGGTCGAGCAGACCGGTCGTAAAGCTGTCCTCCGCAACCGACTCCGGATCTCCCACGACTCCTGGCAACAGACGCGACACCGCTTCGATGACCACCATCGCCGCCACCTCGCCGCCACCGAGCACGTAGTCTCCGATCGAGACCTCCTCGAGATCGAGCACCTCGAAGATCCGCTCGTCGAAGCCTTCGTACCGCCCGCACAGCAGGAGGATTCTCGGCGACGAGGCGAGATCTCTGGCCAGCTGCTGATCGAGGATCCTGCCTCGAGGGCCGAGGACGACGGATCGCGGCCGCGGACCGTGCCCGGCATCAACCAACTCTCGCACCGCCGCCACCACCGGCGGTGCCTGGATCACCATCCCGGCGCCGCCGCCGTAGGGCTCGTCATCCACCTGCCCCCAACGGTTTCCCGACCAGCTTCGGAGGTCGTGAGCCACGACCTCGACGAGACCCCTCGCCACCGCCTTGCCGAGAACGCCACAGGTACGGAACTCCTCGAACAGCTTCGGAAAGATGGTGAGGATGTCGAACCGCATCGGTCCGTGCCCGACTCCGTTGCCCTCTCCATGCCCGGTCGAGGGCCGGTTCACCTCGCCTCGACCGCCTCGTCGTCGAGCAGCCCCGGCGGTGCATCGATGATCGCGATTCCCGCATCTGCATCGACCGAGAGCACGATTTCCGGCACGTAGGGCACGAGCCATTCGCGGTCGCCCCTGCGCACCACCAGCCGCGACTGGTGGCTTCCCGGCTCGAAACCAGTGACGCGGCCGAGCGGCTCGTCGGTCGGCGAGCGGCACTCCAGCCCCACGAGTTGATGCTCGTAGAGATATCCCTCGGGCAGCTCCTCCAACAATTGTTCGGGAAGATGCAGGTAGAGTCCGCGCCAGCCCTCCACCGTCTCACGATCGCGAACACCCCGGACGGACAACAGCCACCCGCCCTTGTGGTACCGCACCCTGTGTGCCAGGTGGTGCTCGCGCGGCCCATCCTCAGCTCCGAGGCCGAAGCCGACGCCCTCCGCCAAGCGTTCCGGGAAGTCGGTGATGATCTCGACCAGCACGTCGCCATGGACCCCGTGGGGCTTGCCCACCCGGCCCACGATCAGCCAGCCCGCGCTGTGGTCTCGAGAAACCAACAGTGGTCCTATTCGAGGATCTCGAGCACGAATCTCTTCTGGACCTTCATCCCGGCCGCCGCCAGCAGCGTCCTGATCGCCCTCGCGGTACGGCCCTGTCGTCCGATCACCTTGCCCAGATCCTCGGTTCGCACCCTCAGCTCGAGAACGGTCGTCTGCTCGCCCTCGACCTCGGTCACCGACACGTCTTCCGGGTGATCGACCAGCGCTCTCGCGATTTCCTCGAGCAGGTCTTTCATCGCGCTCATGGGAGCTCCTTTCGCCGCGTGCGTGTGGACTCGGAACTCTTCCGCTCCGAGCGAGCGTCACTGCTGCCGCTGGGCCTTGCGGATCAGGGAGGCCACGGTCTCCGAGACCCCCGCGCCCTTGATCTGCCAGTTCTCGATCTTCTCCAGATCGAGCGAGATCTCAGGCGGATCGTGGTGCGGGTCATACAGACCTACCTGATCCAGGTAATCCGCCTGCGTGTCCTTGCGGGAATCCGACACGACCACTCGGTAGACGGGGTTCTTCTTCGCTCCGCCCCGCCGAAGTCTGATCATCAACACTGTTCCTCCTCGGGCGGCATCCTCGCCGCTCCTTCGTTCAGCCGATGCCCAACTGTCGCTTGAGCGCCCGGGAGTCGGCTTTCCCCAGTCGCTTCATGAGCTTACGCATTTGTCCGTACTGGCGCAAGAGCCGGTTGATCTCCTCCACCGACGTGCCGGAACCCTTCGCGATCCGCTTCTTGCGCGATCCATTCAGCAGCTGCGGGTGGCGCCGTTCCTTCGGCGTCATCGAATCGATACAGGCCGCCATCCGGATGAGCTGACGTTCGTGCCCCTCGTCGAGGCCCCCGGAAGGCATCATGGAGCCCATGCCCGGCATCATCTCCATCACCGATTGCAGTGGCCCCATCTTCTTGAGGCTCCGCAGCTGGTCTCTGAGGTCCTCGAGGTCGAACTTGTTCTTCTTGAGCTTGGCCTCGAGGCGGCGTGCCTTCTTCTCGTCAACCGCGTCCTGCGCCTTTTCCACCAGCGTCAGCACATCGCCCATCCCGAGGATGCGCCCTGCCATGCGATCGGGGTGGAACTGCTCCAGCTCATCGATCTGCTCACCGACGCCCGCGAACACGATCGACTTGCCCACCACCTCCCGCACCGACAGCGCGGCCCCGCCGCGGGCGTCGCCATCGAGCTTGGTGAGGATGACGCCCGTGATCTCGAGACGCTCGTGGAACGACCGGGCCGAGCGGACAGCGTCCTGCCCGGTCATGGCGTCGGCGACGAACAGCACCTGCCGCGGCTTCAGGATCTCTTTCAAGCGCTGCAGCTGGCCCATCAGCTCCTCGTCAATGTGAAGCCGACCGGCGGTGTCGAAGACGAGGACTTGATAGCCCTTGATCGAGGCCTCACGCAACGCCCTACGGGCGATCTCCTCCGGATCGTCCATATCGCGGGTGTCGATTGTCGGGATCGACGCCTTCTCACCGAGAACCAGCAGCTGTTCGCGCGCCGCAGGCCGAGAGGTGTCGGCCGGAACCAGGAGCGGATACAGGTTCTTCTTCTCCCGGATCCAGCGCGCCATCTTGGCGGCGGTGGTGGTCTTGCCGGAGCCCTGCAGGCCAACCAGCATGATGACCGCCGGGCGGCCCTTGAGGTCGATCTCGGCGGTCTCGCCTCCGAGCAGGGTGACCAGCTCCTCGTGGACGATCTTGGTCACCATCTGTGCCGGAGTCACCGAGCTCAGCACCTCGCGCCCGAGAGCGCGATCCCGCACCCGTTCCACGAAACGGGTCACCACCTCGACGCTGACGTCCGCCTCGAGGAGAGCGAGGCGAATCTCACGCAGAGCGGTTTCGATGTGGTACTCGGTGAGATGACCCTCTCCGCGAAGGGACTTCGTCACCCGCGCCAGGCGTTCCTGGAGACCTTCCAGCATAAGGGGCGCAGTCTAGGACAGCAACCGGTTGAAATCAAGCGTTTGATCTCCAAAGGCTTGAATCCTATACAATTGGATTGATGGCCGACGCACGAGAGTTCGTCCTGACACCTTCGTGTCCCGAGGCCGGTGATCCATCGATCTCGAGATTCCTGGAGCTCGCGAAGGGGATCTGCGGCGCCGACTGGCTGGAGCTGGATCTGCGGCCGCAAGGGCCGGTGTCGCCGCGCCGATACTTTATCGGCTCACGCTCCGGGAGGGCACGATCGCTGGTCCTCGACATCGACGACCGCTTCACCGCTGCCATCGAGTTCGGCGCGCCGGCCGCTCCCGAGCGCGAGCAGGCCGAAGCGATCTCTCGACTCCTCGACCTCACTCTCAGGTACGCGCGGATCAAGGCCGAGAACGAGATGCTGCGGGGCGCGTTCGATTCGACCTCCAGCGCGGTCCTGCTGTTCGCAAACGACGGCAGCATTGTCCACGCCAACCCGCCGGCCGACGATCTCCTATCTCTGCAGACCGAGGACAACCTCATCATCGACACCGGCCAGTATGCCGGTCAGCCTCTGTTCCAGGCGCTGTGCGCCCTCGTGGAGGAGGTGGTTGCCGGTGACGGCCGCGGCAAGCGCACCACGACGCTCCGCGTGACCGGAGGCCGCGACATGATCTGCGAAGTCGTGCGGTTGACCACGCGCGCCGCCGAGGACGACCCGCGAGTGGTCATGGTGATCCTCCGCACGGCTCGCGGAGAACACGAGGTGCGAGTCGACGCCTTCTCCGCCGCTCACGGACTCAGTCCCCGTGAGCAGGAGGTCGTGCAGCACCTGCTGCTGGGGTTGAAGACCTCCGAGATCGCCGAAGAAATGGGAATCAGTCCCCACACCGTTCGCGATCATCTCAAGCACCTCTACCGCAAGACCGCGACCGGGTCCCGTGGCGAGCTGCTCGGCCTGCTCTCGCGAGAGCAGCCGCCGGCGGTCGAGGACGCAGAGCGACCCTGACCGGACGGCGCCGTATAATGGTGAGGAGACCGCATCCCGGAGGTTCACACCATGCATCAACTCCGAATTGTCGCCCTGATCGCGACCGTCCTCTTCATCGTCGTCGCGATGGTCGGCGCCGAGGGTTACGTCGTGATCCTGAAAAGCGGTCACAAGATCCGCTGCAAGGAGCCGATGAAGATCGAGGGCCAGAACGCCATTTTGACCCTCTCGACCGGGACCATGACCAGCTACCCGCTGGAGCGTGTCAACGTGGTGGAGACCGAGCGCTACAACCAGATGCGACTCGGAGACGCCTTGATGATCGAGGAGCTGTCGGTGGCGGGTGAGCAGGTCGCGACACCGACGCCGCGGACCGCGCTCGGAAGCTACACATCGATCGATGCCGGCGGCAGCGGCGCGCCGCTGCTCGGAACGACGGTCGAGCCGACACCGACGCCGACCCCGGGTATCGAGCTGCAGTCGACCAAGTACCACGACGACCGCATCGATCAGGCCTTTTCGAAGATCTTCGACGACAGGGAGCTCCTGATTTACAAAACCAGCCAGGGAACCCGTCCCGAGTTCTTCCTCGTCCAGACCACCACGGACTCCGAAGCAGAGGTCTTCAAGGCCCTCGAGACGGTCGCACAGGCCTACGTCGTCATCAGCGAGCTTCACCGTGATCTGGCCCCGAAGGCCGTCGAGCTGAAAATGATCCAGACCTCGGGCAAGCCGGCGGGCACCTTCCGGCTGACCCCGGATCTCGCCCGCGAACTCGTTAGCGGCAAGACCCCGACCCAGACCTTCTACATCAAGAACGTGATCTTCTGACCGTTGCCGACACCACCTCCTGCTGCCGCGGCCGCACCGCCGTCTCGGGCCGGAATCACGGGCGGCGCGGTGAGCCCCGCGAGGCCTCGCCTCTCGGAGCGCCGATCGGAGGCAGCGATTGACGGCTGACGCGGCAGTGATCGGAGCCGGCCTGGCGGGGCTGACCGCGGCCCTGCGCTTGGCGGAGGCCGGCGTGGTGACGCGCGTCTTCGAGCGCTACCCACGGCCGGGAGGGTTGGCTCGCTCGCTCGAGATCGGCGGCGAGGAGATCGAGGCCTTCTACCACCACCTCTTCACCAGCGACACCGCATACGTGTCGCTCGCCGAGGAGCTCGGCGTCGACCACCTGATCGAGTGGCTGCCATCGCGGATGGGCATCTGGACCGGAGGCCGGCAGTGGGACTTCGGGACGCCCGTGTCCCTGCTCCGATTTCGGCCCCTGTCGTGGTTCGACAAGGCGCGTTTCGCCGTCTCGACTCTCCTCCTGCAACGCATCGCCGACCCGTCGCGCTTCGAGCACGTCTCGGCCGCCGACTGGGTACGCCGGCACCAGGGCGAACGGGTGTGGCGAACGGTGTGGGGACCGCTGTTGTACCAGAAGTTCGCAGAGGACGCCGAGCGCGTGGCCATGGTCTGGCTGTGGGGCAAGCTGCGCCTGCGCGGCACCTCGCGCTCGACCTCCGGAATGGGTGAACGACTGGGGTACATGCGGGGCTCCTTCGCAGGCCTGGTCACGGCTCTCGAGCGGCGTCTCGAGAATCTCGGGGTCGAATTCCACCTCGCAGAACCGGTGACCCGCGTCGAAGCCACTGACGGCGGCTACGAACTCCGTTCGCGCCGCGAATCGTGGACCGCTTCACGGGTGCTCGTGGCAGCGCCGGTGCCCGATTTCCTGGAGGTCGCCGGACACCTCCTGCCCGACGACGACCGCGCGGACCTCGAAGCGCTGCGGGCCACCGGCGCCCTCTGTACCGTGCTCGAGCTCGCGCACTCGCTGACGCCCTACTACTGGCTCAACATCGCGGATGATTCGATGCCCTTCGGCGGACTCATCGAACATACCAACTACATCCCGCGGGATCGCTACAACGGTCGCCACATCCTCTACATCTCCAACTACCTCTTTCCCGAGCATGACCTCTATCGGGCTTCCAAGCGCCGGGTGTTGGAGCTGTACCTGCCGGCCCTCGCGCGCATCAATCCGGCGTTCGATCCGTCCTGGGTGCTGGCGTCGCATCACTTCCGCGCCGACTACGCCCAGCCCGTGGTCACCACCGGATACCGTGAGCGGATTCCGCCGTTCAGGGCGAGGGTGCCGGGGCTCTATCTGTGCTCGATGGCGCAGATCTATCCGGAGGACCGCGGCCAGAATTACGCCATCGCGTACGGTGAGAAGGCGGCCCGTGCGGTGCTGGAGGACATGCAGCTGTGATCACCTCTTCCCTCGGTTTCGGCGGGCTGCATTCATGAATGCGGCCCGCCGAAACCGAACAGCCGAAATCGGCGCCGGCAGACCGACGGCGGCGGTAGTGTATGATCTCCCCGTTCGCCGTCCAGCGAACGGAGCGCACTCTGGAGGCACAACGCCATGGCTGGCAACGCAATGGAAATCACGGACGCCAACTTCGATGAACTGATCCTGAAATCAGACAAGCCCGCCCTCATCGACTTCTGGGCGGTGTGGTGCGGTCCATGCCGGGTGGTGGGACCGATCGTCGAGGAGATCGCCGATGAGTACGGTGATCGAATCGTGGTCGGCAAGCTCGACGTCGATTCGAACCGTGAGACCGCGATCAAGTACGGGATCCAGGCGATACCGACCCTTCTCCTGGTCAGCAACGGCCAGGAGGCAGACCGGATCGTCGGCGTTACGGACAAGGCGAGCCTTGCCGCCAAGCTCGACTCGCTGATCTGAGGCGCCTGCAGCGTCCGCCAGTTCCACTGGCTCGCCCATTGGATCGCGACGCGGGCGGCCCTCCGCCCCGGCAACGGAGCCAGACATGCGGTGGTCCCGAAACTTTATCCACACGCTCCGCCAGGACCCGTCCGACGCCGAGGTCATCTCCCACCGGCTGATGACGCGCGCCGGAATGATCTCGAAAGTCGCGGCGGGCATTTACAACTACCTTCCCCTCGGCTGGCGGTCGTTGGCCAAGCTCGAGACCATCGTTCGCGAAGAGATGGGGAGGGCAGGCTCGGCGGAGCTCGCGATGCCGGCGATCCAGCCCGCCGAGCTCTGGCAGGAGTCGAAGCGGTGGTTTCAGTACGGGCCGGAGTTGCTGCGCATGAAGGACCGCCACGACCGCGACTTCTGCTTCGGCCCCACCCATGAAGAGGTGATCACCGACTTGGTACGGCGGTTCATCACATCCTACCGCCAACTGCCCGTCAATCTCTTCCAGATTCAGACCAAATTCCGGGACGAGATCCGGCCGCGCTTCGGCCTCATGCGCGGCCGCGAGTTCATCATGAAGGACGCCTACAGCTTTCACGCCGACGCTGCGAACCTCGATCTCGCTTACCGCGCGATGGAGGCCGCGTACTGCCGGATCTTCGAGCGATGCGGACTCCGCTACACCCCGGTTGAGGCCGACACCGGCAACATCGGGGGGTCGGAATCGCACGAGTTCATGGTCCTCGCCGAGACCGGCGAGGACGCCATCCTCTCGTGCCCCGAGTGCCACTATGGGGCGAACGTGGAGAAGGCGAAGGCGGGCCCGCTCGCTGCGGCGCCCAGCTGGCCGCTCGAGCACAGGCCCGACCCCGCGGCGGTGGCGACGCCGGAGATGCGCAACGTCGACGAGGTGGCTGACTTCCTCGGCATCTCCCCGCAGCACCTGATCAAGACCCTCATCTTCGAGACCGAGGAGGCCCCCGTGGCGGTCCTCATCCGGGGCGATCTCGAGGTCAACGAGGTCGCGCTCAAAAACGCGCTCGGCTGCGCCCACCTCCAGCTCGCCTCGGGGGGGAAAATCGAGGAGGTCACCGGTGGCCCGCAGGGCTTCTCCGGCCCGGTCGGCCTGCGAGGGCCGCGGGTCCTTGCCGACCCATCGGTGATGGAGCTCGAAACGGCCGCCACCGGCGCCAACCTGGCGAACACCCACCTCGTGGGTGTGGTCCCGTCACGCGATTTCGAGGTCGACGAGGTGGTCGACCTGCGGCTGGCGGCCGCGGGCGATCCGTGCCCCGTGTGCGGAGGCTCGCTGGTCGAAATGCGAGGCATCGAGGTCGGCCACATCTTCAAACTGGGCACCAAGTACTCGGAGGCCATGGAGTGCACGTTCCAGGACGCCGATGGCAACGGGCTGCCGATGGTCATGGGCTGCTACGGCCTCGGTGTCGGCCGCACCCTGGCTGCGGCTGTCGAGCAGAATCACGACGATACGGGCATCGTGTGGCCGCTGCCGCTGGCGCCGTACGAGGTCGTCCTCGTCGTGCTCAATGCCGACAAGCCGGCGGTGGTCGAGGCCGCTGACGAACTCTATATGAAGCTCCTGGAAGCCGGGATCGACGTTCTCTTCGACGACCGCACCGAACGCCCCGGTGTCAAGTTCAACGACATGGACCTGATCGGCTTCCCGGTGCGCGTGGTGCTCGGCCAGCGAGGGCTCGATGCCGGCGAGGTCGAGCTCAGCCTGCGGCGCGATGGGGAGAAGCGCGCGACAGCCATCGCAGATCTCGTACCGGCAGTCCAAGGGCTCCTCGACGAGGTGCGCGGCTAGCCCGCCGCGGCTGCGGTCCGCGACCGGTTCCGCGTCGGTGTCGACCGATCATCGAGGTCGGGCGCCTATTCCGGGTTCCGAGCTCCGAATTCGGAATTCAGCTCCAGCGCCAGCTTGACTACCTCGACCATCTCCCCGGTCGCCTGCACCAGCACCTTGAGATCCGAACCCATGCCTTCGGGATCGAGAAGCCTCTTGATCTCCTGCCGCGCGGTGACGGTGTCCGCGTCGAGGTCGGCCGCCATGCCGAGGCCGCGGTCCTCCAGCTCGTTCGCGATGCCAGCCCGGACCAGGAACTCCGCCAGGGGCCAGAGCCCGATCTCCTCCCAATCCTCACCATCGGCAGCGGCACGCAGATCATCCCAGTTGACGTGGGCCGTGAGGTCGACCTCACCGGGATCGGCGAAGGGGTCGCGACCGACGCGATGGTCGCTGAAGGTCGACAGCGAGCCGAAGCGGCGCGCGCGCGGGTCGTACAGCCTCCGCGTCTCATATCCATAGTCGAGCACGACCGCAACCGCATCGCGCCCGGCCGCGCACAACACCTCGCGGTGGAGCTCCTCGGCTCTCAGGTTGATCTCGGCGATCTGACCGTCCTCGAAACGGACGCCGCGGCGCTCCAGGTAGGCCGCCACGGCTGGCCGCGGCGGCCGCTGCCGCCAGGTGAGCTCGCCGCCCTCGATCGTCACCCACCACTCCACGACACCGCCCGCATACCCGCTCACCCGCGCCACCGGGAGGGCGTCGTAGAGCTCCGAAGCGTGCACGATGGTCGCCGTGGGATCAAGGTCGAGCTCGGCGAGCTCGGAGGCCAAAGTGATCGGGACCGCAACCGCCGCGAACCGTTCCCGCTGCCGCTGCCGCAGAGGACGGGATCTCTCCACCGACCACACCTCGGTGACGGTGGCGTCGCCGACCCCGACCTCCGCCGCCAGAAGGTCGGCGATGAAGGCGCCATCGCCCGAGGCCACGTCCACCACACGGACTCCGCCGCGGCGGTCCGCCACGGCCTTCACCAACCTCGCCACGATCCGCGCGTACCACGGCGACGCCGACGGCGCCGTCAGGAAATCTCCGTCACGGCCGTACCTGACCTGCGTGCTCGAGTAGTAACCGTGCCGGGGGTGATATAACGCCAGCTCCATGAAGTCCTCGAAGGGCACCGCGCCGCCCCGCGCGTCAATCTCGTCGGCGACCCAGCTCATCTCGGGATTCTAACGCCCATTCTCGGCCGAAACCCCCCTTTTCGTCCGGAAACAGGCCAGTCGCCTCGCTTGCGCTTCCATCGTTCCTGTGCTATAAAACCGGCTGCTGCTTTCGTGAGGGAAAGTGGGCCCGAGGCCCACTTTTTTTTCTGCGGTCAGGAGCACAATGAAGCTGGACGACGCCGTACAGAAACAGCTCGCCGCCCTGGTGGCGGACGAGGGCCTGGGGCTGCTCGCGACCGAAATCGTGGGCTCTGGCCCTAAGACTGTGGTGCGTCTCGTCGTCGACGGCAGCGACGGCGTCAGCCTCGATCAGTGTGCTTCGATCTCGCGCCAGGCTTCGGCTCTGCTCGACGTCGAGGACCCGATCCGCCACCGCTACACGTTGGAGGTCTCCTCACCCGGCCTCGATCGCAAGCTGTACGAAACCGCCGACTACGATCGTTTCGCCGGCCGCCGCGTCAAGGTCCGAATGGCGCCATCCTACCGCGAGCAGCGGGTGGTGGTGGGCACGCTTCTGGGGCTCGACGGAGGCAGCGTCCGCATCGAAGCCGAATCCGCAGGTGAGATCGCGCTGCCGGTCGACCAGGTCTTCGAGGCCCGGCTGGAGGTCGACTGGGAAGCCGTCATGAAGGAAGGGAAGCCCCGTTCATGAAACTCGACATCAACATGCTTGTCCAGCAGATGGCTGCCGAGCGCGACATCGCGGCTGAAACCCTCGTCGATGCCGTCGCCGAGGCCATTTCGTCGGCCGCGCGCAAACACTACAAGGAGCGGAACGTCCACACCGAGATCGACGCCGCCACCGGCGAGGTCGAGTCGTGGACGGCTCGGGACGTGGTGGAGGAGGTCGAGGACCCGGAGATCGAGATCAGCCTCGAGGAGGCGCGCGCTCTCGATCCGGAGGCCGAGATCGGCGGCAAGGTCAAGCTCGAGACCCTCGACACGTCCGTGCTCGGGCGGATTGCCGCCCAATCAGCACGCCAGGTGCTGTTCCAGCGGGTCCGCGAGGCGGAGCGTGCGGTGGTCTACCGCAACTACTCGGATCGTATCGGCGACATGATCAACGGCATCGTCAAGCGGATGGACCGCGGCGCGCTCATCGTAGAGCTCGGCGACACCGAGGGCATCATCCCCCGCGGCCACCAGGTCCGGCACGAGCGCTACAGCCAGGGGGACCGGGTCCGTGCCGTCGTCGTCGACGTCACGATGGACGCCAACCGGCCGCAGGTCGTGCTGTCGCGGACCTCCCCGATGCTGCTCGAGAAGTTGCTCGAGATGGAGGTCCCGGAGATCTACGACGGCACTGTCGTCATCAGGATCTGCGTCCGCGAGCCCGGGGAACGGGCCAAGGTCGCGGTGTTCTCCAAGGACTCCGACGTCGACCCGGTGGGCGCCTGTGTCGGCCTCAAAGGGTCGCGCGTGCAGGCCATCACGCGCGAGCTCAAGGGAGAGAAGATCGACATCATCCCCTTCAACAGCGACCTCGTGACCTTCGCACAGAACGCGCTCTCTCCGGCCAAGATCAACCGTGTCGCGGTCCGAGAAGAGCCCGTGACCATCACCATGCGCGACGAGAACGGCCAACCGGTGCTCGACGAGAGCGGCGAGCCGCTGACCGAGGAAGGCACGGAAAGCGTGCTCGACGTCATCGTCGGTACCGAGCAGCTCTCGCTCGCGATCGGCAAGCGCGGGCAGAATGTGCGCCTCGCGTCCAAGCTGCTCAACTGCCGGATCGAGATCAAGAGCCAGGAGGCGGTCAAGGACGAGCTGGCCTCGGCGCTGGCCACCATGCTCCGTGAGATGGAGGGGGTTTCCGCAGAGGAAGAGCTGCCGGAGCTGGAAACCGTCACCGAGAGCGTCTCGTACGACGAGATGATACCGCTCGAAGACATGGAGATGCTCACCGAGCGTCTTCGCGAGCGATTGGAAGACCACGGCCTCCATACGGTCCAGGACCTGCTGGCGAAGAACGCATCGGAGCTTTCGACAATCCCCGGTATCGGCCCCGTGACAGCGCAGAAGCTCCTCGAGATGGCACTCCACACGTTGGAGGAGAGCCTCGCCGAGGAGGCCGAGAGCTCGATGGTCGGGGAGGAGTGAGGACGCATGCAGCAGCTTCGAGTGGTCGATCTCGCCCACACCATGGGCATCACGTCGCAGGAGCTGATCTTCAAGCTCCGCTCCATCGGCGTCACCGTCGCCACCGAGGAGGACGCTCTCGATCTGTCGACCGTGCGCGCCATCATTACCGGTGAGACGCTGCAGCGGCGGCCGCGCGAGGTGATCGTCCGCGCCGAGAAACCCGAGGAGGAGAGCTCGGCGCTCTCCGCCAAGGAGCGGCTCGCGCGACGCCGCCGGCGGCAGGTGGTCGAGACGGACAAGAAGATCGCCGAGGTCGTGACCGCCGAGTCGGCTGACGAGGTCGACGACGGGGAAGACCTGCGGGCTGCGGCGACGGTAGAGGCCGCAAAAACCCCAGCGGCCGCCGACGAGGTCGGGGTTGCCGGAGTGCCCGCCGAAGCCGCGAAAGCCGAGGCCGCTGCAGAGGCAGGCAGCGAGGCGGTCGTGATCCCGCCTCCGATGGCTGCTGTCGAGGACGAGGACGACGAGGACGTCGAAATCAAGCCGGAGCCCGAGATCACCGAGGAAGAACTCACAGCGGCCCGCGAGAGGCCGGGACAGGACGGACCGCAGCGAGTGCGTCCGGCGCGGGCCAAGACGCCCCTCGAGCAGACTCTTCGCGAGCTTTCTCCGGACGAGATCCGGCAGCGGCTCGCCGATCAGAAGGCCGCCGAGAAGCAGCGCAAGCAGGCCAAGCCATCCGCCAAGACCAGCGGCCGCAAGGCCAAGGCGGCGGCCGACGCGAAGGAGATTCGAGAGCTGCTCAACAAGTTCGAGGAGCAGAAGCTCAAAGGCCAGCAGGAAGCCGCCAGCACCCCGCGACCGGCACCCCGCCCCACGGGTGGACGCCCCGGCAAGAAGGCCCGCCGCCGTCGGCAGGAGGCTGACCGCCGTCCGGCGCCGCCGCGGCCGACGCGGAGCATCCAATTCAAGGACGGCGACAAACCGGAAGGGCCCATCATCCTGTCGGAGATGGTCACCGCCCGCGAGCTGGCGGAGAAGCTCAATGTCACAGCCAAGGAGCTTCTTGGCCTCCTGATCCAGAAGGGCGTCATGGTGACGGCCAACCAGTCGTTGCCGCACGAGCTGGCCGAGGAGATCTGCTCGGACCTCGAAATCGAGGCGATGGTGGCGTCAGCCGAAGATCTGATCGAGTACGAGCGGGAGGAGGCCGCCGAAGCGACCGGCCAAGCGGCCGGTCCCAGCGAGCCGCGACCTCCGGTAGTCACCGTGATGGGCCACGTAGATCACGGCAAGACCTCACTCCTCGACGCCATCCGTTCGAGCCGTATCGCGGAACAGGAGGCGGGAGGCATCACACAGCACATCGGGGCGTCACGGATCAGCGCATCAGATGGGCGCGGGGTGGTGTTCGTCGACACCCCCGGCCACGAGGCCTTCACCCAGATGCGGGCTCGCGGTGCTCAGGTCACGGACATCGTCATCCTGGTCGTGGCGGCGGATGACGGCGTCATGCCGCAGACCAGGGAGGCAATCAGCCACGCACGTGCCGCCAACGTACCGCTGATCGTCGCCATCAACAAGATCGACAAGTCCAACGCGAACCCCGACCGAGTCAAGCAGCAGCTCGCCGAGAACGACGTCCTGGTGGAGTCGTGGGGCGGCGAGGTGCCGTCGGTCGAGGTCTCGGCCATGAAGAACCAGGGGCTTGACGACCTGGTCGACATGATCCTGCTGGTGGCCGAGATGAAGGAGCTGACCGCGGTCGCCGAGGGGCAGGCGCGCGGCGTCGTCCTCGAGGCTCGCAAGGAGAAGGGTCGCGGCATCGTCGCCACCGTGCTGATCCAGCAGGGCCGCATCGAGGTCGGCAACTACTTCTTCTGCGGCTCTACCTGGGGTCGGGTGCGCTCACTCACCGACGACGCGGGGCAGCGGGTCGAGTTCGGCAGCCCGTCCGATCCGATCGAGATCACGGGCTTCGAGGACGTCCCCGCAGCAGGCGACATCCTGCAGGGAACCGAAAGCGAGGCCAAGGCCGAGGAGGTTGCCAGCTACCGCAGCCAGCGCGACCGCGAGGAGGGCCTCTCCGCCACCCGCAAGGTGTCGCTCGACAACCTCTTCGACCAGATTGCGGAATCGGAAACCCAAGAGCTCAACATCGTCGTCAAGGCCGATGTCCAGGGTTCGGTGGAAGTGCTCCGCGAAACCCTGGTCAGCCTCAGCACTGAAAAAGTGAAGATCAACGTCCTGCAGGGGTCGGTCGGAGCGGTGACAACGAACGACGTCATGTTGGCGTCGGCTTCGGACGCGATCATCATCGGCTTCGCGGTCCGGCCGGAACGCACCGCGCGCGAGCTGGCCGACACCGAGCAGGTGGACGTCAGGCTCTACACCGTCATCTACGACCTCGTGGACGATGTCAAGAAGGCGATGGTCGGGCTCCTCGAGCCCGAGTACCGCGAGGAAGAGCTGGGTCACGCCGAGGTACGAGAGATCTTCAAGGTGCCCAAGATCGGGGCGATCGCCGGCAGCCACGTCATCGACGGGGTCATCTCGCGCAATGCCAGGGTCCGCCTGGTCCGCGACCACGTCGTGGTCTACGAAGGGGAAATGGCGTCTTTGAGACGCTTCAAGGACGACGCCGCCGAGGTCCGCGAAGGATTCGACTGCGGCATCGGGCTCGAACGATACCAGGACATCAAGGTCGGAGACATCATCGAGGCCTACAAAATGGTCGAGATCGCACCGGAGCTCTGAGCGCCCCGGCTCCTGAACGGCTGAAGAGAATTGAGCGGAGGAACATTCGTCGGGATCGTCTACGTCGACCTGCACCTGCCAGACGCCCGGAGCCTCAAGGACAAGCGTGGGCAGGTTCGAAGCCTGGTCGAGAAGGTCCGGAACCGGCATCAGGTTCTGGTTATCGAATCGGGATTTCAGGATCTGCACCAGCGGGCGCGGCTCGTGATCTGTGCGTTGTCGACCGAGGCAGTCGACGCCGAAGCGCGCCTGCAGCGGGTCGAGAGGACGGTCGACCTCAACTGGAGCGGACCTGTCCTCGGTTGGGAGACCGAAGTCATTCAACTGTGACCAGGGAGACCCGCAGTGCAGAATACCTCATTTGACCGAAACGCGCGGCTCGAGGGCGAAATCCGATCGGTGCTGTCGAATCTCCTGCGGCTCGAGGTCAAGGACCCGCGCCTCGAGGGTGTGACGCTCTCGCAGATCCGGCTCACGGGCGACCGCACGGGCGCCCGGGTCTACTTTTCGCTGGTCGGCGACGACGAACGCGAGCGGGAAGCCGCCGACGGCTTTCGCGCGGCCGCTGCCTTCATGCGCCGCCAGCTCGGGCGGCGGATGCGGCTGCGGGTGGTTCCGACCCTCGAGTTCGTCCGCGATACCTCGTTCGAGTACGGCGACCGGATGGAGCGTCTCTTCGACAAGCTGGCCGAGGAGGGCCTGCTTCCAGAGGGCGGTGGCGACAGCAGCGACCCGGAGGACACCACGTGACCCGCATCAGCGACCAGCCGAGAGATGCAGCCGAGGCCATCAAGAACGCGTATCGCGTCCTGATCACCGGCCACCGCAACCCCGACGGCGACGCCATAGGGTCCGAGCTCGCACTGGCCGAAATGGCCAGCCGCCTCGGTGTCGACTCCACCGTGGTCAATCGCGACCAGACGCCGCGCAATCTCGGCATGCTGCCCGGCGTCGACCGGATCCAGATCCTGGACGAGCTCCCGCCGGACTTTCCCGAATCCTTCGATCTGGTAGTGACCGTCGAATGCCCCGAGCTGGAACGGGCTGGCTTCGAGGGCCTGGCGCGGCTGCCAATCGTCAACATCGACCACCATCCCGGGAACCCTGCCTACGGTGTCGTCAACTACCTCGACGCCGAGTCCCCGGCGGTCGGCGAAATGGTACTGCGGCTGTACGGCGAGCTCAACCTGATTCCGACCCCGGAGGCCGCCACCAACTTGTTCACCGCGCTCTCGACCGACACCGGAGATTTTCGATACTCCAACGCCACGTCGCGAGCGTTCCGCGCGGCGGCCGAAATGGTGGACGCGGGAGCGCAGCCGTCGATGATCGCCAACTGGATCCACAACCATCGCAGCCTGGCCTCGGTACGGCTGCTCGGCGAGAGCCTGCGGACCCTCGAGATCGAGGCCGGCGGAAGGCTGGCGCTCATCACTGCCGACGCCGGGGCCTACGCCCGTGCCGGCGCCGGTCCCGAGGACAGCGAGGAGATCGTCAACGTCCCGCGCTCGATCGCCGGCGTCGAGGCCGTAGC
>CAZSTH010000079.1:0-18992 GCA_964609835.1 uncultured Thermoanaerobaculia bacterium | reverse complement strand
CGCTGGCACGGTCTCGGGCACCCCGGCTTACATGGCCCCCGAGCAGGCGGCCGGACTCGAGGTCGATGCGCGTGCCGACGTGTACTCGGCCGGTGTTGTGCTCGCCGAAATGGTGAGCCCCGAAGGAATCAAGGATTTTCAGAGCCGCCAGAGCGTGTGGGAGGGTATCCGGCAGGAGCCGGTCAAAGTGCCGGACTCGCCCTGGGCGCCGGTGCTCAAGAAGGCTGTCGCCAAGGATCCCGACCAGCGCCACAACTCTACCCACACTCTGATCCGAGAGCTGGAGGACGTTACCCTGCGGGTCGAGGGCGCCAATGAGGTGACCCCGTACCCGGGCCTGGCCTTCTTCACCGAAGCCGATGCCGAGTACTTCTACGGTCGCGAGGCCGAGGTCGAAGTCATGTGGCGCACCCTGGAGCAGCCGCACCTGCTGGCAATCATCGGTCCGTCGGGTTCGGGCAAGAGCTCGTTCCTGAGAGCGGGTCTGATCCCTGCGCGGCCGCAGGGTTGGTCGTGCGTGGTGGCCACGCCTGGGAGCTCACCGCTGGTGGAGCTGGCGCAAGCCCTGGTGCCCGAATTCGCCGGCGACGCCGAGGCCATTCGCGATCTCGTTCGCACCGATGACCCCGACGCGATGGCGTCCGCCGTTGCCCGGTGGCGAGAGCGCCATGATCAGGTCGTGCTGGTGGTCGACCAGTTCGAGGAGCTCTTCACCCTCAGTCCGCCCAACCTGCAGTCGCGGTACGCTGACCTACTCGGCCGGCTCGCGCTCGAGAACGATGTCCACATCCTGCTGTCGATGCGCGATGACTTTCTCTTCCATTGCCAGGGCCATGAAGCCCTGCGTCCGGTCTTTTCCGAGATCACGCCGCTCGGACCCCTGGTCGGCGGCGCGCTTCGTCGTGCCCTGGTCCAGCCCGCCTCCAGGTGCGGCTACCGTTTCGACGACGATGACCTGGTGGTTGAGATGTTGGACGAGGTCGAAGGAGAGCGGGGTTCGCTGCCGCTGCTCGCCTTTGCCGTCAGCCGCCTGTGGGAGGAGCGCGACAGGGGTGAAGGCCTGCTGACTCGGGAGGCGTATCAGCGTATCGGGGGCGTCGGCGGCGCCCTCGGCCGGCACGCCGAGGCCACCGTCGACCAAATCGGACATGAGCGACTCCCGATCGTGCGCGAGCTCTTCCGCAACCTCGTCACCGCCGAAGGGACCCGAGCCGTCCGTGAATGGGATGAGCTCCTCTCCGTATTCTGCGATTCGTCCGACGAATCGGAAGCGGCGGTGCTCCGGTCGCTCATCGACGCCCGGCTGCTCACGTCGTACGAGGTTTGCGAAGAGGACCGGGAGTCCACCCGCCGCGTCGAGATCATCCACGAGTCGCTGCTCGCCAACTGGCCGCGACTCCAGAGGTGGATGGCACAGGACGCCGAAGGTGCGCTGCTGCGCGACCAGCTCCGCCAGGCCGCCCAAACCTGGCACGAGCACGACCGCAGCGACGACATGCTGTGGACCGGCGCAGCCTTCCGGGAGTTCGTACTGTGGCGGGAACGCTACCCGGGCGGGCTGTCCGACATTGAGGAGGCATTCGCCACAGCCATGACCTCGCTCGCGACTCGGCGGCGGCGACGGCGACGGATTGCCGTGGCAGCTGCACTGATGCTGACAGTCGTGGTCGCAGCAGTGTTCGGCACGCTTTGGCGTCGTAGCGTGCAGGAAACCCGGCGCGCCGAAGCTCAGAAGCTCCTTGCCCTGGCCCAGGTCCAGCTCGGCGCCGATCCCACTGAAGCCCTCGCGTACGCCACCGCGAGCCTCGAGCTGGCGGACACCAAGGAGACGCGGATCTTCGCGGTGAGGAGCCTGTGTGCGGGGCCGCCGCTGCACGCCCTCGATCTCGGGGATGAGGGCCTGTTCGCGGTGCCTAGCTTCAGCCCCGACGGGCGGTGGCTGGCGGTGGCGGGGCTGGCACAGGAAAACGTGCTGGTCTACGGCGAGGATGGGCGGGGACCGGTCGTCCTCGGCGGACATGGCCTGGTGACCGACGCGATCCGGTGCGCCTGGACCGGCGACGGTCTCCTGATTACCGCCCACTGGACCGCAGATAGGGCCCGCATCTGGGCGATGCCTGAGGGGCGATTGGTCCGTGAGATCGATCTCGGCGGGAGTGCTTTGTGGCAGGTCGGCGACAGCCACCTGCTCGCAGAGGTCGGGGAGAGGGATCCGAGCAGTGGAAGGACACCCTCCTGGCCGCCGCCGGTCTTTCGATTGCGCTCCTGGCGGCTTCCGGACGGTCAGCCGGAGGAGCTCGGCACGGTCGACGCGAAAGGCGTCGTGACGAGCGCTTTCGATCCCGGCGGGAGAGCATGGATTCACTCCAAGGACGACAGCATCTTCTCCCGTCCGCTTCCCGTGCGAGCGGGTGTGCCCGACGGGCTGATCGCCCGGCACTCCTCCGATACAGCCCAGGTTTCGCCCTGGCGGCGGCCGCACGGGCTCTACTCGAATGACAGCGCTGGCGAGGTCGTGCTGTGGACGACGGCGGCGGGAACGTCCGTACAGGGCCGGCGGCTCGGCAGACCTAAGACCGCCACGACGCGTCTCCTCCCCGACCCGAACGGCCGCCGGGCCGTCGATGCCGATCTTGAAGGGAAGGCTTCCCTGTGGGACTTTCAGGGGTTTGTAGGCGCTCGCCCAACCGAGCTGCGCCGCAGCGGCAGATGGTATTACTCGCATTCCGATTTTCACCCAGGCGGCACGTGGGTCGTTGCCACGACGAACGACGGCCACGAGGTTTCGTTTTGGCCGCTTGGAGCCCCTTCCCCTGGGGTCATCGATGGCTATGGGACACTGTTTCGGCGGCCCGTGGCGTTCACACCCGATGGCCGTTACCTGGTCACTCACTGGGGGCAGGATGGCGTGCGTTTGTGGCCGCTTCCGGGGGCCGGGACGCGCGATGTCGTGGACTTGAAGCTGCCGCGTGCCTACCTCGTGCGGACGGGGCTGGCAGTCGACCCAACAGGGAAGAATATTCTGTCGGCGGGCAGAGGACAGGGGATCTTCTTGCTTTCGCTGACTGGTGCGGAGCCCCGCCGGCTCGAGGGATTTGCGAGCTTTGATTGGGCTGAGAATGGCGCTTTCTCCCCTAGTGGCCGGCTGGTCGCGATCGCGAACCAGTTCACCGAAAGCCCGACGCTGCGGGTGTGGGATCTCTCCGCCGGCGAGTCGAGGATCTTTGAAGCCCCCCAAGAGCGGACGAGGGGGAGTTACTCTTTCTCCATCGCGTTTGTGGACGAGACCACGCTCTACATCGGCAGCGCGTACGGCCTGCTCCGGTGGGACCTCGAGGCCGGCACCTACGAAAAGGTCCTCGAGGCATCGCCCGGCAGTAGGGTGCATTTCTGCATGGCGTCCGATGGCGTGAGGAGCCTCGTCTATCAGGTCGGTTCGACTTTCAAGCGCGACAACCGGGTCGGGGTAGCGCTTCACGACCTGACGACGGGGGAGGTGCGGAGCCTGACCATCCCGGGCGAAGGCGCACTGGCGTTGAGCCCGGATGGGACGACCTGGGCCACGGCGGAGAGGGACGGCTCCATCTGGATCGGCCGGACGGATGGCGGCGAGGCGCATCTTCTGGTCGGCCACGAGGGACCGGTCGACAGTGTCGCGGTCTCGCCGGACAACAGATGGATCGCCTCATCGGGCGAGGACAAGACCCTCCGCCTCTGGCCCATGCCCGACCTCTCGAAGCCCCCGCTCCACACCCTGCCCCACGACGAGTTGATCGCGAAGTTGAAGTCCCTCACCAACCTCCGCGCCGTCCGCGACGAGGCGTCCGCCACCGGTTGGACGATCGAGATCGGGCCGTTCCCGGGCTGGGAGACCGTGCCGACGTGGTGAACCCCGAGCAGTTGAAGAGCCTCGGCTATATTCAATAAAATTCGGAATTCGGAATTCGGAATTCGGAATTCCCGCCCATCCTCCCGTTCTCCGGGGGGCGCAGGTGAATGCGGAATTCTTGCCCACCCTCTCGTTCTCTGGGGGGGCGGAGGGGCATTCCGAATTCCTAATTCCTCATTCTCGATTTTCGGCGCCGTCAGACGGCGCCGAAAATCGAGCTGCCGACCATCTGCTCCGGCTTTTCCACTCCGAAGTGCTCGAGGATGGTGACCGGCAGGTCGAGGATGCTGTTGCCGGTCCTCGGCACGGGTTTGGAGGAGAGCAGAGTGCCCGGGACGAGGTCGCGGGCCATGGAGTGGTCGCCGGACCAGGCCCACGGGTTGAGGTCGATGGTCGGCTTGCCGGTGGCGCCGAGGACCGAGGCTGAGGCGTTGCGGTAGCCCGGCGTGTAGCCGACCAGCAGCTCGGGCATGATCGGGGTCGCTGGGCCCGTGTACATCTCGTCGCGGCGGTAGACCTTGGTGATCGGGCGCTGGCCGGTCTCGGGGTCGACAATGGATTCGAGCTCGCGGGCGAGCTTCGAGGTCAGCTCGGCGACTTTCTCAGGCGGCACGATGCCCTGCCCTTCGCGGCCCTGCAGGTTGACATAGAGGCCGTTGAAGCCGACGCCGTAGGCGACCGTCTCGGACCAGTCGACGTCGAAGATGGAGGTCTCGTCCTTCTTGGCGGCACTGTCCTTGAGCTTCAGCCAGCCGTTGTCCCGCAACCAGGTGTTGAGGTGGAACTGGCGTGCGAACTGGGCGAAGCCGTGATCCGAGCACACCAGGACCAAAGTGTCGTCGTCGACCGCCGGCAGCACCTTCCCGACGAGTTTGTCCATCTCCTCGTAGAGGTGGGGGATCCAGCCGGCGAAACGCGGGTCGGCCTCGTCGTGCTTGGGGTGGGTCGAGTCCATGTTGCGCCACAGCATGTGCGCGTCCTGGTCGGTGGAGGAGACGTAGAAGTAAAAGAGCCCGCCGTCGAATCGCGACCACTGGTGGTCGAAGAGGGCCATGCGCTCCTGCAGGATCAGCTCGGCCTGACCGACGTACTCCTCGTCGTTGATGACCCTGTGGTCGAAGGCCTTGACGTCGGCCGGCAGGCCCTTGGTCCAGAAGGCGCCGATGTCGCGGGCGATCTCGGCCCCGAACGACGCCGGGTAGGTGACGGGCGCTGCCTGCGCCGACGGGTCGATGTTGATGGGCGTCACGTAGAGCTGAAAGTGGGGTGCCACGCCCTTGAGGAGGAAGCGGACGATGCCCTGCACCGAGCCGATCACCGGCAGCAGGTCGAAGGCCACCGAGACCCACGGCGAGTACTCGCCGCGCCTCAGCAGAATGGTCTGGCCCTGGATGTCGAGGCGCGCGCCGTCGGCAGCCGGGTCGAGGTGGACGGTGAAGGGTATCCTGACCTGGCCGGGGTGCGGGTCGTTCGCTGTCTGGGACGTGGTCTTGAGGGAGTTGACCGGCCCCAATAGGTGGGAACGGACAACGGTATTGTTGACATCGACATACAGCACCTCGCCTCCCTCGAGGCCCGGGAAGTCCTCGAACGGGTTCGAAGTGTAGTAGGAGAAAACCCCGTAGGAGTCGATGAGGTCCGGCGTCCCCATGCCTGCAATCGCCCTGGTGGCGGTCTCCTCGACCGGGAAGTTGGTGGGGATCTTGGAGATCCAGGCCGGGATGTCGCGATCGGTGAGGTAGGCCCAGAACGGCGTGCCGCGGCGGTTGTTGACCGGGCCGCCGCCCTTGATGGGCAGGTGGACGTCTCCGATCGAGATCGTGAGGTCGGGCTCGGTGTTCTGGTAGATGGCGAACTCGGGAGTGTAGGTCTCGGGGTTCCGGGCGATGAAGTCGGCGATGCCGTGGCCGCCCGGAGTCATGCCGGTGATGAAGCTCGACCACGCCACCGGGCTCAACGCCGGCATGGTCGTGGCCAGCGGCTGCAGCGCGCCCGTGCCTGCGAGCTTCTTGAAGTTGGGGAGTCGGCCGAGGTCCATCAGCGAGCGCAGGATCTTGGGGTCGAGGCCGTCGAGGCCGAGGACGATGACGCTGCGATTGGTGGCCGCCCCGCCGCACGAGACCGCGGGCAGAGACAGTCCCGCGCCGGCGGCGGCGCCGCCCAGCATGCGCATGAAATCCCGCCGGTCGACCCCGATCCGCGGTGTTCTGTATCGGTCCATGAGAAAAGCCCCCGTGTGCGCCGGTGTCGGAGCCCGTTTCGGACCCGCGCCGCGCGTCAGGTGGAGTGACAAAACCCCGGCCGAGTCTATTCCTTCCCTTCACACTCCGAGGATCGAGAGCAGCCACAGGATCACCAGGCCGATGAGGACCGCCAGCACTGGCATGAGAACGGTGAACAGCTCCGCCAGCAGCGTCCCTCGCATGCTGCCCGCGACCCCCGGGTGCAGCGCGCGGGCGAAGCCGTAGCGGTTGGCGACGTAACCGAGCGCCACCACCAGCAGCAGCGCCACCACCCAAAGCGCCCGCAGGTCGCCGATGCCCCGCACCCTGACAGCCACCAGCGCCGGCCACAGCACCGCCCACGCCACCATGTCGGCGAGACCCACCCACACGAAGACCCGCCAGCCGGGCCTGTGCGAGCGGTACCGCGGCCGCGCCAGCACCGCGCGCTTGATGAGCGCGGCGGCGACGGCGGCCAGGACCACGGACGGCACTGCCACCCACAGGAAGAGCCGCCCGAGATCTGCGGACGGTGCGGAGCCGGCGGTGGCGGCCATCATCAAAGTGGCGGGCGCGACCATCGATTGACCCTCCCACCGCGCGCCGCTCTCCGAAGTTTCCTGCCCGCGGTCCGGACCGCGGGCAGGACATGGCGGAGCGTCACACGCCGAGCCGCATCCCCCCCGCCTGATCGACGAGGATCGACAGGTCGGCCTGCGAGGTGGCGACCCGGGCGGTGACCGTGATGCGCGCCGGGCGTTCCGGCGGCAGCAGCAGAGTCAGCAGCGCGTGGCCGTCGCTGGTGGCAACCCGGATCTCGGCGCTTGCCGACGCGAACTGGCCGGACGAAGCTGTGACGGCAACGACGGTCCCGTCGGGCGCGGCCTGCAACAGGCTCGTGCCGGTGCGGATGACGAGCTCGATCTCGACGCGGTCGGGCGTGTCGCTGGCGAGGGTGACCCGCTCGAAGTCCACCAGCCAGTGCTTGCCGCCGGTGGGGACTTCGTGGCTGTCATCACCGCAGGACGCGACGACCGCCAGCAGCGCAACGACGAGAACGACGCTCGGATGAAATCTCATGGTGCCCCCGCTGTAGCGCCGCCGATTATACGCTGGCCCGCGACAGGTGGCGGAGTGTACTTCAGTCGGATTTTCGGATTTCGGACACTTGGATCGCACGCCTTTGAACCACGAAGGCACGAAGACACGAAGAAGCCGAGAAAGCACCAGTTGCGTCTTCGTGGTGCGAATCCGACGATTGCCGGCTGCGGGCACCGAGAACCGGTTATTTGAAGTCGTCGCGGGCGGGGGAGAAGGCGTCGATGATCCGGCAGGCGGTGATGGCATGCCCGGAGTGGATGGTGTTCGGAGGAATGACCTGGCAGTCGCCTGCCCGCAAAACCTCGGATGCACCGTCGATCACGAGCTCGAACTCGCCCTCCAGGACGGTGGTGATCTGGTCATGAGGGTGTGAGTGCTCGGGCAGGTCGGTGCCCGGATCGAATCGCCAGTGGGCGACGGTCATGCGCTCGGAGTGGACGAACCGCGCTTCGGTCCCGGGAATCGGGTGGTGGATCCGGAGGTCTTCGATCTTCATCGGTCGGCTCCCATCGTCAGCCCCGATCGAGCTTCTTGACACCTGGATCACTGTGGCCGTGGGCGCGTGGTCGCGCGATCACGATCTGTGACGGCACCCCCCAGGAGACCACGGTCTTGGTCCGCAACACCTTCCACGACGCCGGCCCGAGATAGTCGGTCAGCGAAACCGGCCGGCAGCCGCCGACCAGCGACGGGCGCAGCGAGTGGGCCGCCAGCCAGGCGGCGACCACCAACCGCGACGCGAGGGTGGTGCCGTAGGTCGTGCTGACGAGACACAGCAGGCCGTCCGGCTGCAGCACCTTCCAGGCCTGCTCGAGGGTGCGCGCGATGTCGGGCGAGGACAGTAGGTCGAGGACGTAGGTGCTGACGAAGCGATCGCAGGACTCCGGCGGCATCGGGATGCGCGGGCGGCCGTCGGTGCGGGTCACCGACGCCCGCGAGCCGAAGCGGATGAGGCGCTTCCGCGCCTGCTGTACCGTTTCTTCAGAGAGATCGAATCCGGAGTAGGTGGCCTCCGGCGGCAGCTCTTTGTCGAGCAGGCGCTTGCCGAGGATGCCGGCGCCGCAGCCGAAGTCGACGACGCTCTGGGCGTTCGTGAACTCCCCGAGCTCGATCATCTCCTGGATCGCCCTGCGCTCGCGCAGGGGATGGCGGTCGCGTTTCGGGCCCTGGCGGTCGTAGAAGTCCCGCGCCTGCTGGCGGGTCAACATGGGGCGGGTCAGCGGGGTCGATGGCATACCGCTTCGATCGTGTTGCCGTCGGGGTCGAGCACGGCTGCCGCGTACGAATCCGTGTGCTCCCCGTCACTCTCAGAGGGAGCAGTGTGATCGGCGGCGCCGGCCTCCAGCGCGGTCGCGTGGAAGGCGTCGACAGCGGCGCGATCGCGGCAGGTGAACGCGATGCGGATCGGCGGGTCGGCCGCGCCTCCGGACCGGATCCAGAAGTCGGGACGCTGCATGACGCTGAACCCGCAGCGGCCCTCGGTGTCGCTGACGGGACGGTACTGGAGCGGCGACAGCACGTTGGCGTAGAACTCCCTGCTGGTCTCGAGATCGCTGACCGGGATGACCACCTGATCGATCATGCGTCCTCCTCGGACGGCCAATGTACCGTTCGCCGCCGCGCGGTGCAACGGGAATGTCGGGACCCCTGCACGGCGATTGGCACTATCTGACCGAGCTGTAGTGCCCGTTGCCGTTGCTGTGGCGGCGAAACCGCCACCATCCGCTGCTCGACAAGTACTGGTGCGGCGACCAGCGTCAGCCCGCGGATCGATTTTCGAACGGTGGCCCCAAGCCGATTCCCGAATGAACCACGAAGGCACCAGGGCACCAAGGCACCTTTTTTCGTGCCTACGTGCCTTCGTGACTCAAATTGGAACCTGTCGTTTCATCTCAAGAGTCGGAGAACCTGCCGCAGCCTCGCGACATCGGGGGAGTCATTTCTGGAAGAAAAGATAGGCCGCGAGGCCGACCAGGATCCCAGCGAAGATGCGCTTGAAGCTGGCGGTGGAGATGTGCTCGAGCAGTCGAGGCCCGATCTGGGCGCCGACCACGCCGCCGATGCCGAGCAGGAGGCCGACCCGGAAGTCCACGTTGGCGAGCTTGTTGTGGGCCAGCAGCGCCGACATCGAGATCACCACGATCGCGAGAAACGAAGTGCCCACGGCCTTCTGGGCCGGGTAGCCGAGGAGGAGCAGCAGCGGCACGATCAGGAAGCCGCCACCGAGCCCGGTGAACGATGCTCCCAGCCCCACCAGCACGCCTCCGGCGACCATCCCGATCCCGCCTCCGATCCCGAGTGCTTTTGTCATGTGTTCTCCCCCCTTCGCGGCGTATGCCAGCAACATACCTCAGCGCCCGGCGGCCGATGACCGGCACGGGCTACAATGACACGGTGCGGCATGAAGGGCTCTTCCGGTGGTGGTCTCGTTTGCAGCGGGTTCGCGTGGAGGTGGAGGCGGTCGGCAACGGCGTCGAGCGGCTGCGGATCGAGAGCTTCGGCGCCCGCATCCTCGGCTTCGAGGTCAGCGCGTTCGTCGTCGGGAGCCTGCTGATCGACACCGGCTTCCCCTACGCGCGCCGCGAGGTGCTGCGAGCGCTTGACGACCGCCGGCTCGACGCCGTGTGCTGCACCCACAACCACGAGGACCACGTTGGCAACTGCGCCGCGTTGGCGGCGGTCCACGGGCTGCCGGTCTACCTGCGGCACGCGGACGCGTTGTGGAGCGAGGGCGTGCGGCGGCTCAAGCCATACCGGATGACCTGGTGGGGTCCGGTGGAGCCGTTCACGCCGCTGGAGCTGCCGGAGATCCTCGAGGTCGGCGGCAGGGCCATCGAGGCGGTTCCGGCCCCCGGCCACTCGGCGACCCAGGTCGCGCTCTTCGAACGTGCCACGGGCGACGTCTTCACCGGCGATCTCTACGTGTCGCCAGGCGCCACCGCGGTCTTGACCTGGGGCAACCCGTGGCAGGAGGCGGCGTCGCTGCGGCGGGTCGCGGCTCTTGGCGCGCGGCGGATGCTGACCGGACACGGATTGATCGTCGACGGCCCGGCGCCGCTGCTCGAGGCCAAGGCGGCGAGGATCGAGAAGGCCGCACGGCGAGCGGTCGAGCTGCTCGGCGGGGGCCTGCCGCCGCGGCAGGTGGTGCGGCGCGTCTTCCCGAACGGCCGCCTCAAGGACCGTTTCTTCGAGCTGCTGACATCGCGCGAGTTCTCGCGTCTGAACTTCGTTCTCGCGGCGGCGCGGCACGTTGCGGAGGGCCTCGAGGCATGAGGCGTGCGAGGCTTCCCGTTCGGATACTTGATGGCGGATGCCAGTCGCCGGATCTCCCGCCCGCCCGCGATGCGGCAGCGCCATCCGGCATCCAGCATCCGGCAGCCGGCATCTCCTCCGAGCTCTCAACGGCCTCGATCCGCGTCGGTCTTCCGGCGCCCTCGGCATGCTGACCATGGAGGGCTTCCGCGAGGCGCTGGCGGCCAACAGCGCCGCCGAGGTGCCCGACGAGCCCGGACTCCGCCGCGCGGCGGTGGCGGCGGTGCTGCGTACCGCCGGCGACGGGGTCGAGCTGCTGTTCATTCACCGCGCGGAGGACTCGCGCGATCCGTGGTCGGGGCACATGGCGTTTCCGGGCGGGCGGGTCGAGCCGTCCGACGCCGACCCGATGGCGGGCGCGATCCGCGAGACGCGCGAGGAGGTGGACCTCGACCTCGAGCGCCACGGTGAGTACCTCGGCCGGCTCGACGACGTGCGGGCGATCGGTCGCGGACGGCCGATGGCCCTCGTGATCACGCCGTTCGTGTTCACCGTCGCGGAGTGTCCGCCGCTGGAGCCAAACCACGAGGTGGCGGCGATCGTCTGGGTCCCGGTCGAGTTCCTGCGCGACCGCTCCAACCGCGAGACCATGGAGTACCGCAGGGCGGGCCTGGAGCTCGAGCTGCCCTGCTACCGCTACCAGGACCACCTGATCTGGGGCATGACCCTTGGCATGGTCGACGAGCTTCTCTCGCTGGTCGCTTTCTGACGGCCTCGAACGGGTGGCGGGCGGGAAATTCGAAATTCGAAATCCGAAATCCGGCAGGTGTACGCTACCGCCCGGAGGTCACCATGAAGCGTCTTACCCCCCTGCTCGCGCTGCTCGCAACGTTTGCCTGTGCGCCGTCCGAGAAGCCGGCCGATCTGGTCATCCTCGGCGGCCGCATCGTCACCATGGATTCCGACGCACCGGAGGCGGAGGCCGTCGCCGCCCGCGGCGGCGAGCTTGTCGCCGTCGGCACCGAGGCCGAGGTGCGACGTCTGATCGGTGATGCCACCGAGGTCATCGACCTCGAGGACGCGCTGGCGGTGCCGGGGTTGATCGAGGGCCATGCGCACTTCCTCAGTGTCGGCCGCGCCAAGATGCAGCTCGACCTGCGGTTGGCGGCGAGCTACGACGAGATCGTGGCGATGGTGGCCGAGGCTGCGGCCGGCGCCGAGCCGGGGCGGTGGATCCTCGGCCGCGGCTGGCACCAGGAGAAGTGGTCCGAGCCGCCCGTGCCCGGCGTGTCCGGCCTGCCGTACCACGACGCCCTGAGCGCGGTGTCGCCGGACAACCCGGTGCAACTGACCCACGCCTCCGGCCACGCGACGATGGTCAACGCGGTGGCGCTCGAGATGGCCGGCATCGACGACACGACGCCCGACCCGCCGGGCGGCGAGATCGTGCGCGACGCGGGCGGGCGTGCCATCGGGGTCCTGCGCGAGACCGCGGCGTCGCTGGCCGGCTCGTACGTGGACGTGGAGCAGGATGAGGCCCTGGTGCGACGGATGGCGGAGCTGGCGGCGGAGGCGTGCCTCGCGCAGGGCATCACCTCGTTCCAGGATGCGAGCGTCAGCTTCGCCCAGGTCGAGGTGCTGCGGGCGATGGCTGCGGCCGGTGAGCTGCCGGTCAGGCTGTGGATGATGCTCGGCGAGGCCAACCAGGCGCTGGCCGAGAAGCTGCCCGGCTACCGCGTCCACCGCGAGGGCGAGGCCCGTCTCACGATCGGAGGCATCAAGCGCTTCGCCGACGGGGCCCTCGGCTCCCACGGCGCCTGGCTGCTCGAGCCCTACGCAGACCTCCCCGGCAGCGTCGGTCTCAACATCGACACCCCGGAGGTGATGCGGGAGACCGCGCGGCTGGCGGCCGACCACGGCCTCCAGCTCTGCACCCACGCCATCGGCGACCGCGCCAACCGCATGACCCTCGACGTCTACCAGGAGGTGATCGACGCGCGGCCGGACGGCCGCGAGCTGCGCTGGCGGGTGGAGCACGCCCAGCACCTCCACCCCGACGACATCCCGCGCTTCGCCGATCTCGGCGTGATCGCTGCCATGCAGCCCACCCACTGCACCTCGGACGGGCCGTGGGTGGTGCCGCGCCTCGGCGAGCAGCGGGCCGAGCAGGGTGCCTACATGTGGCGTGCGCTGCTCGACTCGGGGGCGGTGATCGCCGCCGGCACCGACGCGCCGGTGGAGCCGCTCGACACGATGCCCTCCTTCCACGCCGCGGTGACCCGCGAGATGGACGACGGCTCGGCCTTCCACCCGCGGCAGGTCATGACCCGCGAGGAGGCGCTGCGCGCCATGACCCTCGACGCCGCCTACGCCGCCTTCGAGGAGGACATCAAGGGATCGCTCGAGGTCGGCAAGCTGGCCGACGTGACGGTGCTGTCGAAGGACATCCTCACCGTTCCAGAGGACGAGGTTCTCGAAACGAGGGTGCTGTACACGATTGTCGGTGGAGTCGTGGCGTACCGCGAACAGCCCTGAGTTCAGAATTCGGAGCTCCGCCCGCCGCCCGACCGGTCGTGCCCGGGGGAGCCCGGAACGGTGCTCCGGACGCCGGATGTCCGGAGCCGAAGCGGCCCTCTGATAAGCTTGTAACGGCGGACAAAGGGGCGACACCATGGCGGGATACGTCCACACCTGTGATCAGTGCGGGTCCCAGATGCAGGTCCACGAGCGTTACGTGGGCCGGACGCTCAAGTGCACCTCGTGCCGGGCCGAGTTCGTCGCGGAGCTGCCGCCCGAGGGCGCTCCGGCCCCGCCGCCGCCGGAGGCGGCCGCGGCGGGTGAGCCCGAGGACTCCAGGGGGGGCAACCGCTGGCTGCTCGCGATCTTCCTGCTGATTCCCCTCGCGGGCTTCATCTGGTGGCTCGGGCAGGACCACAGCGAGGGCCCGGCGAGTGCGGTCTTCGGCGAACGCAAGGCGGTGGGCGAGCTGGCGGTGCTCGAGGTGGCCGGCGACCGGCCGGTGATGGCGGCGCTCGACCAGCAGTCGGTGGGGGCGCTTGTCGACCTCCGGGACGGCGCGGTGCAGGTCGGCGTGTCGTCGCTGATGAACGACGACGACCGCTTCCTGACCATCGAGGCCGGGACCCGGGTGCGGGTCCTCGAGTACGCCAACGGCGACCGCGAGGCGCGGGTGCGGATCGTCGAAGGCGAGTGGGTCAGCCGCATCGTCTGGGTCCCAACGCGCTGGGTGCGGTAGGCTCCGCGCACAGAGAACGTTTCTCGAATATACTGGCAATCGGGCGCTGTACACGGCGCCGACACTGGGAGGCTCAGCATGTCCAAGGGTCGGGGATTTCGAGTGGCGCTCGCGGTCTGGATCGGGTTGGTGTCAATGGCCGACGCCGAGGCGTGGCAGGATTCACCGCCGCCGTCGGCGGTCATGAAGGCGGCCCCGGTCGAGTCGCTGTCGACCCTCGAGCTCGAGGTGGTCGTGCCCGAGGTGCTCAAGGCCGAGGATGCGTTGCGCGCGGCGCAGGGCCCGGGTCCGCTGCGCTTCGCGGTTCCCGCCGACGTCAGGATCACCCCCGGCAACGACGGCACCTGGGAGACCCTCGCCGACGGATCTCGGCTGTGGCGGCTGCGGGTCCACTCGCCCGGCGCCACCGACCTCAACTTCGGCTTCACCCGCTACCGCCTGCCGGCGGGGGCGACGCTCCACATCGTGGCCGAGGCCGACGGCTTCTACCAGGGCCCCTATTCCTGGCAGGACAACGAGGACCACGGCGAGTTCTGGTCGCCGGTGGTGCCCGGCGAGCGCGCGGTGCTCGAGCTCAGGGTGCCCGCGGACGCGGCCTTCGAGCCCGAGCTCGAGCTCGGCCGAGTCGGCAAGGGCTACCGCGCCTTCTTCCGGCGCGACGAGGCCAAGCAGGGCAGCTGCAACATCGACGTCATCTGTCCCGAGGGCGACCCGTGGCGGAACGAGATCCGCAGCGTCGCTCGCTACGCGTTCGGCGGCGGATTCCTGTGCACGGGCTCTCTCGTGATGGACGTGCCTGGCAGCTTCACGCCCTACTTCCTGTCCGCCCACCACTGCGGGGTCGACACCGGCAACGACCAGACCGTGGTCGTCTACTGGAACTACGAGTCGCCGAGCTGCGGCCAGCTCTCGGGCGGCAGCCTGAGCCAGAGCCAGAGCGGCGCGATCTTCCGCGCCTCGCGCGAGGACAACGACGTCCTCCTGCTCGAGCTCGAGGAGACCCCGGCGTCGAGCTTCAACGTCTACTACGCCGGCTGGGACGCGCGCACCTCGACGGTGCCGCATTCGAGCGTCAGCATCCACCACCCCAACGGCGACGAGAAGGCGATCACCTTCAACGACGACCCGCTGACCACTCGCGCGAGCTGCATCGTCGGAGGCACCGCCAGCGACACCCACTGGAACGTCAGTGAGTGGGAGCAAGGCACCACCGAGCCCGGCTCGTCGGGCGGCGGCTTGTGGGACCCGGCCACGCGACGCATCGTCGGCTACCTGTCGGGCGGTTCGGCGTCGTGCTCCAACCCCTCCGGCTACGACTGCTTCGGCCGCTTCGCCATCGGCTGGGACGGCGACTCGCCGACGGAGCGGCTGCGCGACTGGCTCGACCCGCAGGGCACCGGCACCCGCGTGACGAACGGTGCCAACGGCGCGGGTGGCGGCGGCGGTTCCGACTGCGGTAACGCCTTCTACGACGACGGCAGCCGCGAGGAGACGGTCTTCTTCGGCGGCGGCTTTGCCGGAGATCCCGACTCCATGTACGGGGTCAGGTTCCGCCTGTCGGACTTCGGCTACACCGCCGGCAACACCGAGATCACCGGCTTCTGCGTGTCCAACCAGGCCGCCTTCGCCGGCGGGCCATGGCCCAACGAGGTCTTCATCTACCGCGATAGAGGCGGGCTTCCCGACGACTCGACGGTCCTCGGCCAGGGCAGCGTGTCCACCGGCGACGGCGACGTGGGCGAGTGGGTCGAGGTGACGCTGGCGTCGCCGGTCACCCTGAACGGGGACTTCTGGCTGGTCATGCGCGGCGATCCGAAGTGGTCCGGTGAGGACTTCAACATGGACGCCGACACCAGCAGCGGGCCCACCGGCAACAGCTACCTGACGCAGTCGGGGATCGCGAGTCTCCAGCAGTCCTCCGACGCCAACTACATGCTGCGCGCTGCGCTCCAAACCGGTGGTGGCGGTGGTGGCGGTGGTGGTGGTGGCGGTGGTGGCGGCGGCTTCGGCGACGGACCGTACAACTACCACGTCGGAGCCATCGTGCGCTCCAGCGGGGTCGGCGGCGCCTTCTTCCAGACCAAGATGGGGATCCTCAACCTGTCGAGCGCGGCGGCCGACCTCACGCTGACCTACTTCTGGAAGAACGGGCCGACCACGGTCTCCAAGTCTTCCGCCAAGCTGTCCCTGGCCGGCAACCGGCTCGAGACCTGGAACGACGCGCCCCTGACCCTGTTCGGGCTCAGTCAGAACACCTCGGGCTCGGTGCTGGTGAACTCGACCACCCCGCTGCTGGTGACCACGCGGACCTTCGACACCGGCGACAAGGGCACCTACGGCAGCTTCATGCCGGGGGTGGAGCTCGGCGACGGCGTCGGCACCACCGACACCGGCATTCTGTCGCAGCTGACCGGCAACAACGACTTCCGCACCAACATCGGAGTCGTCAACCTGACCGACTCGTCGTGCCAGGCGCGGGTGCAGCTCAAGACCAAGAGCGGGGCCAACCTCGGTTCGCCGCAGACTCTCAACCTCCCGGCGTACGAGTTCAAGCAGATCAACGACGTCTTCGCGGCCGCCGGCGCCGGCATCCGCAACGATGCCTACGCGACGGTGGACGCGGTGACCTCGGGCTGCCGGGTGTGGGCCTACGCCTCGGTGATCGACGGCACCAACGCCTCACCGGGCACCAACGATCCGACGCTGATTCCGCTGACCGTGGTGGATTGAATCTCGAATTTCGAATTTCGAATTTCGGAATCGGGGGCGCGAATTCGGGTAGACTCGTGTCGCTTCGGGAGCGGGGAAGACGGTTTGATTCCGTCGCGGTCCCGCCGCTGTGACCGGGGACGACGGCCGAAACTGCCACTGTGGTCAGTCGATCATGGGAAGGCTCGGTTGGAGGACGATCCGGGAGCCAGAAGACCCGACCCGGAGCGGTGGCGCCGGCCTCGCGGTCCAGGAACGGTTCCACGATCACAACTCGCGGATGGAAAACGGCATCCCGGGCCCTTGCGGCCCGGGTTTCCGGTTTTTGGAGGCGGATGGCTCGACAGCGGTGGGTGGCGTTCGGAGTGGCGGCCGTGGCGGTGCTCTGTGCCTGTGGCCGGCCGGCCGGCAGGGTGGCGGCCGAGGCGCCCGGCGCCCCGCGGCGCATCGTCTCCCTCGCGCCGAGCCTCACCGAGACCCTGTTCGCGATCGGCGCCGGCGACCGCGTGGTGGGGGTGACCCGCTACTGCGCCCACCCGCACGAGGTTGCCTCGCTGCCCAGGGTGGGCGGCCACCTCGATCCAAACCTCGAGGCCGTCGTCGCACTGGAGCCCGACCTGGTGGTGGCGATCCCGTCGAGCGCCGACATCGCCCGGCGGGTGGAATCGCTCGGGATCCCGGTGCTGCTTCTCGACCAGGGATCGGTGGCGGCGATCCTGGAGTCGGTCTCGGTGCTGGCCGGGCGGTGCGGGGTAAGTGCGCGCGGCGCCGAGCTCCGCGCCGAGATGGAGCGGCGGCTGGACCGCGTCAGGTCTCGGATCGCCGGCGCACCCAGGCCGCGGGTGGTGGTGGTGGTGGGGCACCAGTCGGGCGGCGGTGAGGTCGGCGCGGTGTGGGCCGCGGGCCGCGACACCTTCTACGACGAGGTGCTGGAGATCGCGGGCGGCGACAACGTTGTCGACGTCCGGAAGGTGCGCTTCCCGGAGCTGTCGCGCGAGGGTCTCGCCGCGCTCGATCCCGAGGTGGTGCTGGATGTGATGGCCGAGGCGGAGGTGGTGGCGGCCGACCTCGATCGCCTGCGGCGGAGTTGGCGGCGCCTGACCGAGCTGCAGGCCGTCCGCCGCGGGCGCGTCCACCTGCTGGTGGGCGGCCACCTGGTGGTGCCGGGGCCGCGGCTGCCGCTGATGGTGGAGAGCATCGCGCGCACCCTCCACCCCGGGCTCGAGTGGGGGCCGGAGTGAGCGGCGGTCGGCTGCGGGTGGAGGAGCTGAGCGTTCGGTTGGGCGAGACCGAGATCCTGTGCGGCGTGTCAATGGCGGTGGCCGAAGGCGAGTTCGTGTCAGTGATCGGCCCCAACGGCGCCGGCAAGTCGACCCTTCTGCGCTGCATCGACGGCATCCTGGCGCCGGCCGCGGGCCGGGTGCTGGTCAACGGCCGTGCGGTCTCGGCGTACGGACGGCGCGAGCTGGCGCGGACCGTCAGCTACGTGCCGCAGCCCGACGCCGGCCTCCTCGACCACAGCGTGCGGTCCTTCGTCGAGATGGGCCGCTACCCCCACCTCGGGGCCTGGGGGGCGCTGACCGCTGTCGACCGCGAGGCGGTGGACGAGGCCATGGACCTGACCGGTATCGGGGCGCTCGCCGACCGCACGATGTCGTCGTTGTCCGGCGGCGAACGGCAGCGGGCATCGATCGCGGCCGCCCTCGCGCAGGGCGGCTCGCTGCTGCTGCTCGACGAGCCCACCAGCTTCCTCGACTACCGCCACCAGGTCCAGATCCTCGACCTCCTCGACCGGCTCCACGCCGACGAGTCGTACACGATCATCGCGGTCACCCACGACCTCAACAGCACGGCGTCGTCTTCGGATGCGGTGGTCGCGCTGAAATGCGGGAAGATCGTGTTCCGGGGCCGCCCGGCGGAGCTTTTGGATCCGGAGGTTCTGGCGGGGATCTACGATGCCGACTTCCGGCTGGTGGACGCCGGCCACCGCGGGCTGCCGCTGGTGCTGCCGGCGAGGAACGGCCGGTGAAGGGCGGGCTGGGGCTGCCGCTGCTCGCGGCACTGGCGGTGCTCGCCCTCGCCGCCCTGCCGCTGGTGGGGGGGCAGGCGCTGCCGCTGACGGTAATCGCTGAGGTCTGGGGCACCGACCCTGCGGCCGTGATCTTCTGGCACATCCGGGTCCCTCGGGCGATTGCCGCCTTCATCGGCGGCGCCGGCCTCGCGCTCGGCGGTGCGGTCTTCCAGGCCGTGTTCCGCAACCCGCTCGCGACGCCCTATACCCTCGGCGTCGCCACCGGGGCCTCGCTCGGGGTGGCGGCGGCCAGCAGCTTCGGCCTGTCGCTCGCGGTATTGGGGCTGCCGACCAACTCGGTGGCGGCCTTCGCGGGCGCGCTGGTGGCGGTCGGGGTCGTCTGGCTGCTGACGCTCCTCCGCCCCGAGCTGTCGTCCACCACCCTGCTGCTGGCCGGCGTCGCCATGAGCTTTTTCTTCTCGAGCCTGATCCTCTTCGCCCAGTACACCGCGTCCCTCGGCGACTCCTACCGCATCGTGCGCTGGCTGATGG
>CAZSTH010000078.1:0-19087 GCA_964609835.1 uncultured Thermoanaerobaculia bacterium | reverse complement strand
GAAAACCCAACCGGGCACAGCACCTCGGCGACCTCGCGACGAAACCCGGTGAGATTTGCGGGCTGGCTCGTTCCCGTCGAGAAACGGCGTTCAGCAATTTCGGCGTCAGATTTCGGATTCCGTCGTGTAGCGTACCGAGTGGGCCTCCGCAGTCATTTGCCTGGGTAATAGCCCCTGATCGTCCGGACCTCGGCGTCGGGGCGATCGACCTCGACCTCGACCTGCCGAAAGGCGTCCGTCGGTTTGTCGGATGGCGACATGTACCACAAGAGGTACTGCGATCGCAGCAGCTCGGCGATGCGGTCGTAGACCGCTGAAAGCTGGTCGACTTTCTTCGGGTAGAAGGTCTCAGCGCCGGTTTCGGCCGCCAGTCCGTTGAGCACGCGGCGGCTTGCGAAGCCGAGCCTGCCGACGCCGAGCCCGATGGAGAACACCGGGATCCGCATGGTGTGGGCGAAGCGCTCGGCGACCGACCAGTCGGTGCGCGAGGCGGTGTCCTCGCCGTCGGTCAGAAGCACCACAGCCTGCCGTCCCCGGCGCCCGCGGAACTGCTCGAGCGACCGGATGATTGCATCGTTCAGGGACGTGCCGCCCTCGGGCTGGATACGGTCGAGCTTCCCGGTCAGGGTGCGGGTGTCGTCGGTCCACGGTACCTGGACGCTTGCGTCCCACGCGAACCTGATCAAAACCGCCTGGTCGCCTTCCTCCAGGAGCTCGTGGGCGAAGCCGCGGACGGCGGTTCGGACCTTCGGAAAGTTTTCGATCATGGAGCCCGAGGTGTCGACCGCGATTGCCAGCGACAGCGGCAGGTCCTCGGTGGTGCCGAAGCCCTCGAGGTCGACGATCTCGCCGTCCTCGCGCACGGTGAAGTCGGATGCTTCGAGTCCGGTCACGGGCCTGCCGCCGCCGTCGAGGACCACGACGGGCAGCTCCACCAGCTCGACCCGTACCGAACCGACGAAGCCACCGGCGGCGCCGAGGGTCAGGACCGCATCGCCGCGCACGCCGCCGGCGCCCTCGACCTCGGCGGAGAGCACCGCGGCGCGGTCGAGATCGGCCACCGCGACCTCGGTGACGCAGGGGCATGCCGCCCAGCGGGCGACGAGCTCGTCGTCGAGGCGCAGCACGATCTGTTGCGGGTCCTTACCGCTGACGGCGACGGTCACCGGCCGCCTGCCGTCACTGACGGCGGACTCCGGGGCGAGGAGTATCTCGACCCCGATCTGCCCGGACGGGTTGTTGAGGACGATCGCGTCCTCTCCCAGGTAGTTTCCCCGCGAGTCGAGCGCCACCGCACGCACCCGCGTCCTCGCGAGGATCTCGCCGAGCGGGATGGAGACCGTCCACGGCGCACGATTGCGGCGGCCGAGCGAACGGCCGTCGCGGAAGAACTCGACCGACGACGTGCCGTCGGGCGCCGCGATCTCGAGCTGAACCGCCCCGATGCCGCCGAGGTTGGGCGGCGGCAGGAATTCCACGGTGCCCTCCCGCGGCGGCGTCAGCTCGAGCGCGATCGCGTCCGGCGCCGCGTCCTCAAGGGCCTCGAACGGAACCGTGGCCGCGGGCACGTCGATCTCGCCGACCCAGACGCCGCTTGCGGTGCCGTCGAGCGAGGCGAGGCCGATGTGGAGCTGGTAGGAACCGGGTGCCCAGTCGCGGTAGAGCATGATCGAGCCATCAGGCTCGAGCGCGACGACACCGGTCTGGCGGTCGGCGATCTGGTCACCGTTGTAGAGGGTCGTCACGATCCGCACGCGATCGCCGGCCCGGTCGCGGTCCTCGGGTGCGACCCTGACGACCGCTCCGACCACGGTGCCGGCGGAGCCGCGGCCGAGCGCTTCCACATGAGCGGTCAGCGCCAGCGGCGTTGTCTTGGCTGCCGCTGCGGTTGCGATCGCGAGAAGGGCGACGAGCACGGGTTTCGCGTGGCGCATGATGGCTCCTTGGCGTGGGGTCGGCGCGGACGTCGGCCTGCGCCAGAGGCAACGCGCAGGGCCGGTGACGTATTCGCCGTTGCGCACCCGTTCCGCGGGGTTCTCACTCCCGCGCCGTGACGGTCGACTGCGCGCGGATCGCCAGATCGTCACCGGAGATGTACCTGACCTCGTAGGCTCCGGGCTCGAACGGCGCCGCCAGGGTCAGCGGCCGGGTGGCGTCGGCGTCGATCCAGTCGAATTGCTCGGTGACGTCAGCGCCGACCGGGGCGATCGCGATGAAATCTCCAGGCGACGTCGTGCCGCGGACCCTGACCTCGAAGCGCAATCCCGTCCGCACCATGGCGGGCGCCCGCAGCTCGAGATCGATCGCAATCACCTCGAGATCGCCGCGCGCGAGGATCTCGTGGTCGTCACCCCGGACGTATCTGATCTCGTATCGGCCGGCGCGGTCTGGAACGCCCAGCCGGAGCGGGTTGCCGGCAGCGACCGGCGCCCACTTCCGGTAGTCCTCGGGCGGCGCCGCCGGCGACGCCAGGCTGAGAAAATCGTGCGCTCCGGCCGGTCCGGTCCATGCCACCTCGACCTCTTCCCGAACCCGTGCCCGGCCAGCGAAATCGAGGGTGGCGAGGATCTCGAAGACCTCGATGTCGGTGTGCGCGATCGGCATGCCCATCGCGTTCAGGTAGCGGACCGTGTAGGAGCCGGGCGCGAAGGGTGCGGTGACAACCGCCGCGCCGTCCGATCGTGCCGGGAGGCAGGCCAACACGGCATCGGCTCCCTCCGCCGACAGGGTGACGTGGTCGCCTTGCATCTCTGGGCCTTGCCAGGCCACCGTCAGTGGTGTGCCGATCTCGACCGAGTCGGGGACGTCGATGACGGCGGTGGGCGTCCGGCTGGTGAACGGCACCCGCCCGACGGCGAGGACGCCCCCGTTGCCGGTCTCGTGAAGCATCCTGGCTTCGAGCTCGCCCGAAGCACCGGGCAGCCTCAAGGCCACCTCGCCAACCGCGCCGCCGGCCTCGACCCGTGCCAGCCAGTCGCCGGTCGCGGCGCCGGCATGATTCACGACGATGAAGTTCCGGCCGCTCGGCGCGCCCCAGTAGTGGATGTAGACGGTGCCGGTGCTCATGGGCAGTTCGGGTTCGACCTCGAGGGTCGCATCCGCGGTGTCCGGGATGGCGATGGACAGCTCGCCACCGGCCTGTGTCACCGCGAACCCGTCGATCTCGACACCGGCCCCAGTGTCGATCGTGATGGTGTAGAGGCCCGGCTCGAGCCGCGCGCGAGCCGAACCTGCGTCGATGGTCGCGGTGTTGGTCCGTTCGCTGAAGCTGCGAGCGAACCGGAGCTCTCCGCTGTCAACGGGTTGCCCGCCGAGGGTGAGCTCGAAATCCACCGGCCTCGCCTTTGCAGGCTCGTCTTCAAGCGCCCACGACACGGCCGATGCGAGACTCGCGGGGTCGTGGGCATTGCGGGTCGGAAACAGCAGTGTGGCGGCGTTCGCGGTCTCCCGGTCGAGCCCGATGCCGACGATGCGGAGGTCGATCTCGGATTCTCGCTCGACGAGGTTTTCGAGCACCCCGACGAGATCTTCGTTGCAGGTGTCGCCGCCGGAGGTGAGAAGGACCAGCCGACGGGGACCTTCTGCGGCCTCGAGACTCTCGATGGCCTGCCGTACTGCGAGTGCCAATGGTCGCGTTCCGAGGGGGTAGAGACCGGACAGGGCGCTGCGCCAGCGACCGGGATCGAAGGGAGCGGCGGCCAAAACCGCTTCGGCGTCGTCGCAGCCGCGGTCGTCGACCAGCTCGTGATGTCCACCCACGGTCCACAGACCGATCTCGAGGCCCGATGGTTCAGGACCAGCCGCCAGCAGGGCGTCCGTGAGCGCCCGCCGCAACGCGACGACCCGCGGAGAGCTACCGCCGAACCGGTCCCACATGGAGACCGAGTTGTCGACCACCACCTCGGTCCGCTGCGCCGCGGAAGGGGAGGCGCCCCCGGCAGCCGCCAACACCGCGACAATCAGGCACCGCCGGATCATGGCATGAGTGTACACAACGCTCGGAACGCTCACCCGCAGATCTCACCGGGTTTCGTCGCGAGGTCGCCGAGGTGCTGTGCCCGGTTGGGTTTTCGATTCGACGGGCGCGCAGGCGTACTCGACAGTACGTCGAGCACCCGGAGATGAGAAAGCACTGCCGGGTGCGGTGCATCGGCGGCCGCAGCAGGAAGTTGGTGAGATGTGCGGGCTAGACCGGTGGCCGCCGAAGGTCGCTGCTCAGCGCTCGGTGGTCGGGAGCGTGACGACGATCCTGGCGCCGCCCCCACCGCACGCCACGGCTCTGACCGAGCCGCCGAGGGCTTCCGCGATGGCCCGCACCAGCGCGAGCCCGAGCCCGGTGTGGGGGGAGCTGCCGCTGTCGTCCGGTCGATAGGTGAAAAACCGGTCGAAGATACGGTCGAGGTGTACGTCCGGGATCCCCGGCCCCTCGTCGGTGACCGCCACCTCGACCTCGTCGCCGACCCTGTGAAGCGAGACCATGACCCGACCGGAGGGCGGCGAGAAGCTGACCGCGTTGTCGATCAGGTTTTCGAAGAGCTGGGTCAGGCGGTCGGCGGAGGCGTTGATGACGACTCCCGCGTCTGCCAGGGTGAACTCGAATTGCACGCCGGACCCGGCGTGGCGGAGACGGAAGCTCTCGACGAGAGCCGAAAGCAGCTCGTCGATGGACACATCGATACGGTCGTCCTCGTCGATCCGGGCATCGATGCGGGAAACCTCGCGCGCTTCGCTGATCAGGCGCTCGAGCCTCGCCACGTCCTTCTGGATCATGGTCAGGAACCGTCGCCGCTCTCCCGGTTCCACATCCTCGAGCGCCATGTCCGTTGCGGTCCGGATCGACGCGAGCGGGTTCTTGAACTCGTGTGCGACATCAGAGGCGAATGCCTCGGTGGCTCGCACGTGCTCCTCGAGCTGCCGGGTGAGCGCGGCGAGCGCTCGCTCGAGATCACCGATCTCGTCACGGCGGTTGCTGGCGGCAAACCCGCCGCGAAGTCTGCCGCGGCGATCGAGGATCTCCCCGGCGCGTCGGCGAAGTCTCGCCAGCGGCCGGGCGATGGTGGTGGCGGAGACCAGACTCAGGACCACCGCAGCCCCGAGACTGAGCAGGAAGACCCTGAAGACGTCGAGCCGGACCGCATCCAGGGCCTGCAGGATGCGCCCGCTCGATTGCGACACCAGGACCGCGCCTTCGACCCCGTCTCCGATCCGTACCGGGATGGCGATGTGGAGGGTGACCGACCGCCGTGGCTCCGGGTTGATTTGGGTGGCTGCGCCGTAACGTCCCGCGAGCGCGCTCTGCACCTCGGGTCTCGAGAGGAGGTCGCTCGAGGTGTCGTGGTCCTCGCTCTCCTCGGGCCGGTCGGTGGATCCACGGAAGAGGCGGAACGGCAGCGAGCCCAGGCGGTAGAGGTAACTGCGTTCGGCCGGATTGGTGGCCTCGGTGTCGCCGCCCGCGCCCTCGCGACGGGGTCCCAGCAGCGCCGAGTCGGCCTCGACCTGGCCCGCCGTGTTGACCACCCTCAGCCGCGCCAGGTGGCGCTGCCCGAGCTGGACGAGGATCCTGCGAGCGTCCTCGCCCTCGAGCCGGTCGCGGGCCTCGATGGCGGCCGCGAGCAGACGTCCCTCCTGGGCCATGGTCCGTTCCTGGGCCTTCAGAAGGTGGCGCTCGTAGGTGTCGAGGAAGAGCACGCCGCCGATCGGGAGGAAGACCAGGAGCACGTTGAAGGCGAGCAGGCGATACGAGATCCGCGAAGGCGGGCGCAGTTTCATCGGGAGTGATTGGCGCGCGTCACGTCGAGTCCTCGGTGTAACGGTAGCCAAGGCCGTACACCGTTTCGACGCCGTCGAATCGGCTGTCGATCTCGGTGAACTTCTTACGGATTCGTTTGATGTGCGAGTCGATGGTGCGATCCGAGACGAATGTGTCGTGCGGATAGCCCTCGTTCATCAGCTGCTCGCGGGTCTTCACGTGCCCCGGCCGGCGTGCCAGCGCGTGGAGGATCATGAACTCGGTGACGGTCAGAGGGACCGCCCGGTCGTCCCAGCGAGCCGTGTAGCGGCGGAGGTCGAGCCGCAGGCTGCCGACCTCGAGCATCTCCTCGTCGGCATCGGACGGCGCCTCTCGCCCGAGCGATATGCGGCGGAAAAGGACGCGAATCCTCGCCAGGAGCTCCCGCATGGAAAACGGCTTGCAGAGGTAGTCATCGGCACCCAGCTCGAGCCCGAGCACGCGGTCGAACTCCTCGTCCCTCGACGTCAGGAAGATGATCGGCACGTCCTGGGACAGCGACCGCAGGCGGCGGCAGACCTCGAGCCCGTCCATCTGCGGCATGATGATATCGAGGATCACGAGGTCGGGGAGCCGCTCCTTAAACGCCTCCCAGCAGGACGCACCGTCGCCGTACGTGTCGACCTCGTACCCCTCGCGCTCGAGAGCGAACGCGACATTGTCGCGGATGTTCTTCTCGTCCTCGACGATGGCGATGCGATGAGTCATGGATCGAGCGTAGCCGACTGTGACCTACGACGCAATCTCGCCCCGAATGGTCACGACAGCAGGTCAAGGCCCGAGCCTCGAGCCTCGAGCCTCGAGCTCCAAGAAAGGAAAAGCGCCGCTGTCGCGGCGCTGGTGCAAGATGGGGGAGCGTCCCCCCTCGTTCACTTCTTGGTGGTCGCAGTCTTTTTGGCGGCGGTCGTCTTGCGGGGCGTCGACGGCCGGGTGCTCTTGGTGCGCAGTTTGTCGACCGCCACCGTGAGGTCCTCGACCTTCTTGGTCAGGGTTCCGATCTCGTCCTTGGTCGGCACGCCGAGCCGGTGGATGACGGCGGTGACCTGGTCGTCGATGGTGCGTCCGAAGGTCTCCCAGTAGCTCTCTGCCACCGTTTTCATGCCGGAGACCGTGCCCCTCGCCTTCTCGACCTCGTCCTTGCCGCGCTTCTCCATCTTCTCGCCCTGCTCGACGAGGTTGGAAAAGAACCTGGATCCCTCCTGCTCGGCCATCGCAACCGCTCCGAGGCCGGCCAGCCACACCTTGTGGGCCGAATCCATGACTTCGTGTTGAATCTCTTTCCGCTTGTTCTTCGCGATCATTCTTGCCTCCATGCCGGCGTTGCCGGCTCTCCGGTTTCCTGGGAGTAATTGCCGCTTTGCGGCATAGCTACGCTCGAAAGATAACGCGTTGCGGCATGCGTGTCAAGTTATTTTTGCCGCATGGCGGCAAAATGACAAAGCCAACTGCTGAGAGATTTAGGGCCGAGGATGCCACGTGCTCTCCTGGTGTGGGGGCGGATGTCGCATCCTATTTTGCCGCATGGCGGCAACATGGGATCAGTCCCACCCCTCAGGGAACGTGGTGTCGACGTCGATCGCCGACCGCACCAGCTCCTTGGCAGCCCTGGCGTATGGCAGCAGCGAGAACAGGCTGCCCTTCGCGAGCTTGAGTTTGCCTCCCATCAAACCGACGATCGGATCGGTCTTGCCGGCAAGGACGCCCTTCCACGCGGCCGGCGTCGCCGTGATCAGGTAGGGGGTGTCCCCGAGGTCCTCCTGTGGAGCCGCCTGCGCGCCGCGGCAGTCGCCATGCCAGAGATCGGCGATGACGGCGCGGTCCTCCGGGATGCCCATGGCGGAATCCGCCGTCATCACGAGGCCGATGGCGCCCTCCCAACGCTCGGCCGCCTTCTTGTAGTCAGGGTTCGCGTTGATGCTGTCGTGCCACAGGCGGGCCCACTCGTTCGTGAAGATCTCTGCTGGCATGTTCCCTCCGCTCGATCGATGGTCAGAGCATAGCCGACGAGTCGCGAGCTCTCAACTGGTGGGGAGGTGGCTTGGGGCCCGGAGTTGACACCTTCAGGACCGGCGACTCTGATGTTTTGCCTCAAGCCCTCAAGCCGTCAAGCCCTTCCCGTCACGTAGTGCACCGCGTCGTCGCGGAAGCGGCCTACATGCCTGCGGAACGGCTCGGTGACGACCTGCGGGACCGGGACGAACATCAGGTGCCCCTCCGCTTCCTGCTCGGCCTCGAACAGCCAGGCCGCGACCTGGTGGACGTTGACCCGGGCGATGTCGCGGCGGCTGAAAGCGTTGGCGAGATACAGGGGCGCCAGGTTCCTCGCTTCGCCTTCCTCGAGGCTGACCGTCCACGGCCGCGGACGGGCGTCGAGCGGGAAGCGGCGCATCTCCTTCGGCGGCCGGTACCGGATGACGTAGAGGAACAGTCGGTTGAAGGCGGTCGCCATCAGCCTCGGGTTGATGCAGCGAATCGCCGGCACGTAGAAAACGTGCTGGCGGACCGGCTGGTCATCTCCGATCTGGTCGAGGGCTCCGTCGATGCCGTCCTTGAGGCGCATGAGGTCGGTGAGCCGCTCACCGTCGCCGGTGCGAAGCCGGAGCGGGAAACGCCAGAAGGGCACCAGGTCCCAGCCCGCTTCGTCGGGAGGCGGGACATGGCCGTACCCGACGTCGCGCTTGCGCCCTTCCACCACCCGGCACACCCGGTGGCAGTTGTGGCAGAAGTGGAGCACCGCATCGGGGTCGAAAAGGAACTCGTGACCGCAGGTGGGACACTCCATTGACACGAACCGGAGGCCGGCACCGGGATTGCGAGCGGCTTCCGGCAGCTCGACGAGCTGCTCCTCCCTGATCGACGGCGCGGGGCCGACCACCGACCGGGTGGCGCCGTCGAGGAGCACGGTCTCGTCGATTCCCGGTCCGCGGACCTCGGCGATCCACCATGGCCTCCAGACTACCGCCGTGATCTCGCGAGTGAAGCGCGAGCCGAGCCTGATGACCTGCATGTCCCGGACCAGGCGCTTGCGGTCGAGCCGCCCGAAAGCCCGTTCCAGCTCGTCGTCCTCGCCGTCGATCGGGAGCGTCCTGAGGCCGTCCGCACAGTTGATTGCGGGCCTCAGAGCGCGCAGATAGCTGAGCTTTCCCATCGCCGGGAACTCGGCCGCTTCCGTGGCCGAGGCCGCCGCCTCGACAGTGCCGACCGCGAACCGCAGCTCCTTCTCGTGATCGCGCGGCCGCCGTCCGAATGCCGCCTGGTAGAGGGTGCCCATGCCGTGACGATACGGGGTGAGGAAGTGGCGGGTCGCGCCCACCCACAGCTCGTTCGCGAGCTTGCTGCGGTACGCGTCGGCGCTGCGCGATGCCGCAGCTTCTGCGACCGCCGTTGCGGCGTCGAACTCCTTGCGGTCGATCAGCGTGCCGGTCGGGCCGACCTCTGTCGCCTGGCGGGCCAGTGGTGACACCGTTCGCTGATAGAGCCTGAGGTAGTGCTGGTAGCGGTAGTGGTCGAGCAGCGCCTCGCGCAGGACGTGCTTGTTCTCGATTCGTTCCGGCAACGTCACGAACAGGGTCTCCTCGTGGCCGACCACGAGGTGGTCCGATCCGCAGAACGAGCAGTGCGCCATGTGGTGGAGGACCGGGACCGGAATCGCCGCTCCGCACTCGCTGCAACGGACCTCGACCGAGTAGTGGCTCTCGATCACGGTCTCGTCGGCATCCTCGCGCGACGCTGGCTCCGTGGGCGTGACGGTCGATGGTTGGACCGCCGCGCCGGTTTCCGCTGCCGGTTGCCGCCATCGCTCTTCGAGCCGCCTGGCGTCCGCCTCCTCCAGCTTCTCGAGCGGGCTCAGAGGGGTGTGGAGCATCGCCCACACCGCACCCACCGCCATGCTCGGGAGATACATCCACGCCTGTCCCGCACTGGCGGTGAGGATCAGGCTGCATTGCGCGAACATCACGCCGAGCACGATCTCGATGGTCGGACGTCCCGCGGCCGCAAGACCGGCACCGGGCACGAGCCCGTTGAGGGCGATCACGGCCTCCGGGCGGGGGCGTCGCGGCCGCAGCAGGAGGGCGGAAAGCACGGCCGCGATCGGGGGCGCGGCGAATGCCACCAGCGTCCACGTCGCGCTCACAACAGCTCCCGTGCCGGGACCTCGCCCCTGGTCAAGGCGGTCAGAATCGGCACCACCCGTTCAGTTTCTTCCATGCCGAGGAACGGATCCGAAAGTGCACCCCGCAGCAGCATGAACATGGCCTCGAAGGCGGTCTCCTCGTCGGGATCGGCGGCGAGGGCCGCGCGGCATTCGTCGAACGCCTCGCCGGCCGGAATGCGCCCTTCGATGAGCTGTTGTACCAACCGGCGGTCGCGGGCCGTCGGTACCCCGGTTGAACGTGTCATGAGTCCATCATAGCCGGGTCGGGATCGGCCGCCGTCGTCGGGGGGAACGCTGGGAGGAGCCATGCAAGAACTACGCTCGAGGCGGGTGCTGATTTCCGGTGGCGGCAGCGGTATCGGGCTCGAGGTCGCGCGAATGGTGGTGGCGGCAGGCGGAGAAGCGGCGATCATCGGCCGTCGTGAGGAGCCGCTCGCCGCAGCTGCTCGGGAGCTCGGCGGCGGTGCTGTCGCCTGGCCATGCGACGTCTCTGACGAGGCCGGAGTCCGCCGCCTCGCCGGCCTCGTTCGGGACCATTGGGGCGCACTCGACGGCCTCGTCAACAACGCCGGAGTGGCGCCGATGGCGGCGCTGTCGGAGACCGACACCGAGGTCTGGGACCGGACCTTCGCGATCAACGTGCGCGGCCCGTACCTCCTCTGTCGTGAGCTCGGACCGTTGCTCGAGGCCGGTGATTCCCCGGCCGTCGTCAACGTGTCGTCAAACCTCGCGGTCAAGGCGATCCCGGGCATGGCCGCCTACAACTCCTCCAAGGCAGCGCTCAATCAGCTGACGCGATCGCTCGCGCTCGAATGGGCGCCCGAGGTGCGCGTCAATTGTGTGATGCCGGGTGTCGTGGACACGCCGATCCATGCCTCCCGCGGCATGAGCCCTGGCGACGTGCAGGAGATGGGTGGGATCCACCCGCTGGGACGGGTGGGAACACCGCGCGATGTTGCCGCGCTGATCGCCTTCCTGCTCTCGAGGCGGTCGTCGTGGATGACCGGAGCGGTGATTCCGATCGACGGTGGTGTGATGGCGGGCTGACCCTCGATTGTCAGTTCTCAATGGTCGGTTCTCAATCGATGCATCGGCCATCCGGAAGCGACCGAACTCCATTGAGAATCCAGCATCGAGAATACAGAGGTGGCGATTCAGCGGTCGCCGGGCTCGAACATCTCGATCATTCGCGAGTCGTCCGCCTCGACCGTGAACCGCACCCGCCACACTCTCGCGTCGATGGGGACCCATGTGGCGACGGCCTCCTTCGGCCACTCGACGGCCGTGACGGCCGCCGCATCCGATAGGGTGTCCTCGAGGCCGACCTCGCGCAGCTCTTCCGGCGTGCCGTGCAGCCGGTAGAGATCCACGTGGTGCAGACTGCGGATGGTCCCCCGGCGGCACTCGTAGGTGTGGAGGATGACGAAGCTGGGCGACGACACCTGCCGCGCCTCGCCGCCGAGGCCGCCGAGCAGGCCGCGGACGAAGGTCGTCTTGCCGGCGGCGAGATCGCCTTCCAGATTCACGACGTCCCCGGCCCGGAGCCGCGCGGCCAAGCGGCGCCCTTCACCCTCGGTGGCGTCAGCAGAACGGGTCCGTACCGGGGCGGCGGCGGTCACCGGGGCTCGATCTCGCACCATGCACGGGCGATCAGGTCCGGCAGGGCCGCGGCCGGTACCGCCGCGGGGTACTCCGCCGCGCCCAGCTCGCCGGCACGCCCGTGCAGCCAGCAGCCGACAATGGCCGCCCGTTCGGGCTCGAGGTGCTGTGCCAGCAGCGCGGCGACCGTCCCGGTCAAAACGTCACCGGACCCCCCGGACGCGAGCGCGGCATCTCCGGTGGGGTTGATCCAGGCCTCGCCGTGCGAGTCGACGATCACCGTCCGGAAGCCTTTGGCAACGACCACGGACTGCGCTCTCGACGCCGCCTCGCGGGCCGCTCCGACGCGGTCGGCGACGACCTCGCCGACGGGTTTCCCGAGCAGGCGGCCGAGCTCCCCCGGGTGCGGCGTCAGCAAGGGAGGGATCTCGCGCTGCGCGAGGTCCTCCGGCCGACCGCCGAGGAGATTGATCGCGTCCGCGTCGAGTACCAGGGGCCCGCGCCATCGATCGAGGATCCAACGGAGGGTCTTCGCCGCCCCATCGCCGGTTCCGAGGCCGGGTCCGACGGCGACCACGGTGGCTTTGTCGAGCACGGCCTCGAGGCCTTCCGGGCCGGCGACCTCACCGCCGTCGGTGGCGGTGAGCGGATGGGTCATTGCCTCCAGGCATGCGCCGTCGACGACGGCTACCGCCGGCTGCGGTACCGCCATCGTCACCAGACCGGCCCCGGTCACGACCGCGGCCCTGGCCGCCAGCGCCGCCGCGCCGCCGCGCCCTCGGCTGCCGGCGACGAGCAGGAGGTGGCCAAAGCTGCCCTTGTGCGCGTCCCGGGCGCGTTCGGGCAGCAACAGCTCCACGTCGGCGCGCTCGATCCACCACAGCGTGCACCGCTCCTCGAGCACGCGCGGCGGGATCCCGATGTCCGCCACGACGACCTCGCCGCAGCGGTGGCAGGCCGGCGGTAGCGCGTGGCAGACCTTGAGGGCACCGAAGGTCACTGTCACGTTCGCGTCGAGCACCGGTCCGGGCTCGGTCGGCTGGGAGCCGCTGAGCCCGGTCGGCACATCGACCGCCAGCACCGGCACGCCGGACGAGGCCACGCGCTCGGCCGCCGTCCGCAGGCGGCCGCCGAGCGGGCGGTCGATGCCGGTTCCGAGCAGCGCGTCGACCACCAGGTCGCAACCGCCGCCCAGCGCGGCGTCCAGCACGGAGAGGTCGCCTCCCTCGACGACCCGCACCGGAACATCGAAGGCGCGCGCGAGGGCCAGATTCTGGGCTGCATCCGCGGTCAGTTTCCCGGGGTCCGCCAGCAGCAGGACCTCGACCTGGTGGCCGCCGTTGGCGAGGTGCCGGGCTGCTGCCAGGCCGTCTCCGCCGTTGTTGCCTCCACCGCACAGGATCAGCAGCCGGCGCGCGTCGGCATACCGCTCACGCAGGACATCGACCACCCCGGTGGCGGCGTTCTCCATCAGGACCAGCCCGGGAACCCCGAGGTCGTCGATCGCGTGGCGGTCCGCCTGGCGCATGGCATCGTTGTCGAGCACGGGCAGCATGGCGCCTCCTCGATGCCGATTGTACCCCCCGCGAACCGGCAACGGATTCCTGCGTCAGTTGCCTGCCCAGGGAGCGGTTTCGGTCGCCGGACGGTCGTCGAACAGGACCATGGTCTCGCCCCGCTCGGCGATCAGGGCCTCGATGTGGGCGACGATCTTGTCCCTCCGCTCCAGAAGTGCATCGATTTCGTCGCGGCTGAGGTAGTCAGAGAGCGCCGCCATCGCCTCGTTCCGGTCGAGATCGCGCAGCGCCTGCAGCACAAGGTGACTGCAGTGGGTGACCGCCTCCGGATAGATGAGGTCGTTCTTGGTCCCGAAGGAGCGCGAGAAGTCGATGAACCAGATCCGCCAGTTGGAGTCGATGAGCGCGTTGCCGAGGTTGCTGTCGCGGTTGGCGATCAGGTTGTCGAACAGCCGCAGGGTCTGCTTCTGCTGGTTGAAGCGTGCGATGTCCGGGGGGTCGATGTTTCGCTCGTGCCGCTCCGCCTCGGTGATCGTGCCCTCGAGCCAGATCGAGACCGCGCCTCGCGAGCGCCTGATCCTGCGCTCGATGGTGACGGGCACGCGATCGAGGCCGAGCAGCTGGTCGAGGCGGTAGGCGGCGATGTCATAGCCCCACCAGTCACGCCACTCGCGGTAGATGACCTTGCCGCCCGGTCCGCGGTCGGGCTTGTTGTGTTCACTCCGGTCGATCTCCTTCAGCGAGGCGTGGACCCTGACGCCGCCGTAGGCGAGCACCAGCTGCCTCGGGTTCGTCACACCTACCGGGATGCCCTTCTGCGCGACGACCCGTCCGCCCGTGAGCGCTTCCTCGATCCATTCGTTGTCCTGTCTGGGAAGCGGTTTGCCGTCGGCATCGCGGAAGACGTAGCCGTCGAGCACCGGCCGGCCCGGAGCCTGCGCCGCAGTGAATGTCGAACAGACGATCATCGCGCCAAGCGTGATCAGCAGAATGCGCTGTCTGCCGGTAACCATTTCGCAACGCTAGAGTTCTGATGTGAAGAAGTCAAGAAGATCGGGTTCGGTGCAGCAGCCGGCCGGCGGTCAGGCACAGAACGGACGCAGCAAGACCCGCGAACATGGGTTCGATCGAGAGCGGGTAGCGGCCCCGCTCGGCGGCCAGGATCCACATCAGGGCGGTGCCGCCGCCCGCGACCATGGCGGCGACGACGGGAGCCTGCCGCGGCCTCCATCGAGCCGGCAGGTGGATGGCGACCACCGGCAGCAGCAACGCCGCAGTTGCCACGGAGCCGACGTGGTGCCAGACCTGGACCGCAGATTCGAAGATCATGGCGCCGGCGGCAGCCGCGGCAGCCGATGCGGCGAGGCCCCAGCGGGTGCGCCGGCGGTCGTGCGCCAGTTCCGCCGACGCCGGGAAGAAATCGTGTCCGATGGTGGTCGCGGCGAGGAAGAGATAGGAGTCGAGGGTGGACATGACGGTGGCGAAGAGGCTGACGGTGAAAAGGGCTGCCAGCGCCGCCGGGAGGACCGCCTCGGCGAGCATGGGGTAGGCCGTCATCGGGTCGTCGAGGTTCGGCAACAGGACGCGGGCGGCGAGACCGGACGAAATGGTCAAAAAGTCGAAGCAGACCCACATTGCGACCGAGACCAGCACTCCGGTGCGCGCGGTGCGGGCGGTCGAGGCGGCGAAGACGCGCTGGTAGAACGATGGCTCGACGACGGTCTGGAGCGCGATCAGGTACCACACCACCACCGCCTGCCAGCCGCGCCCTCCGTCCCAGGTTCGGTGAGCGTCCGGGAGGGCGGACCACATTCCGTCGAGCCCCCCGGTGTGGGCGAGAGCCGCCGGGAGCAGGATCAGGAAACCGCCGTACATCAGGAATATCTGCAGGATGTCAGTGCGGACCACTGCGCGGAAGCCCGACAGGGCCAGGTAGAGCGCCGAGAACGCGGTGGCGATCACCGCCGACACGGCCATCGGCCATCCGGTGAGCCGTGCGAGCAGCACGGCGATCATCAGCACGTAGGCGACGGGGACCGTGACCGCGAAGACCGCGATCGCGCCGGTCACGGCCGCGGTGCGGCCGTAGGCCCGCTGCAGCAGGTCCGGAATGGTGATGGCCTCCGTGCGGCGGAGGCGGGGAGCCAACCACACCCCGAACGCCAGAGCCGCGATGTAGTACGGAATCCCGAACACGACCCATGTCGAGAGCCCGAATCGCCATGCGTACTCGCCGATTCCGAGGATGCCGCCGTACCAGGTGGTGACCAGGGTGGCAACGAAGGCCGGCAGGGTGAGCCGCCGTCCGGCCAGCAGGTAGTCGATACCGCCCTGCCCGCGCCGTCCGGCCGACAGCGCGAGCAGCGCCGCGGCGTAGACGATGATGAGGATGAGCGCCAGGTCGATCATCCGGTGAGTCTACCCTTTTCGTTTTCCGCATTTCCGGGCCTCGGGCACTCGCTGCTCGCGGCGCCGGGATGCGAGAGGTGTACGCTACACTTGTGGGGAATCCTAGGGGGTTCTATGCACATCAACGACATTCTCAAGGTGGCAGTGGAGCGCAAGGCGTCCGACGTCCACATCAAGGTCGGCGCCCACCCGGTGCTGCGCATCGACGGTCGGCTGCAGGTGCTGACCGAGTTCAAGCGGATGATGCAGGAGGACACCATCGCGATGGCGTTCTCGATGATGTCGTCGCGCCAGAAGGAGCGGTTCAAGCACTCGTTGGAGACCGACATCGCGTACTCGGTGCCGGGCCTCGGACGTTTCCGTTGCAACATCTTCCAGCAGCGCGGGTCGGTCGGGCTGGTGCTGCGCCTGATCCCGGCGCGCATCCAGGCGTTCAAGGAGCTGATGCTGCCGTCGGTGCTCGAGAAGATCTGCGAAGAACAGCGCGGACTTGTGCTCGTCACCGGCACCACCGGCTCCGGGAAATCGACAACCCTCGCGGCCATGATCGACCACATCAACACCCGCCGCATCGAGCACATCATGACCATCGAGGACCCGATCGAGTTCCTCCATCGCGACAAGAAGAGCATCATCAACCAGCGCGAGGTGGACGTCGACACGAAGCAGTTCGCGGTCGCCCTGCGGTCGGCCATGCGGCAGGACCCGGACGTCATTCTGGTCGGCGAGATGCGCGACTTCGAGACCATCGAGACCGCCTTGCTGGCAGCCGAGACCGGGCACCTGGTGCTGTCGACTCTGCACACCGTCGACGCCACCGAGACCGTCAATCGGATCATCTCGGTGTTCCCGCCGCATCAGCAGAAGCAGATCCGAATCCAGCTGGCGGCGGTTCTCAAGTCGATCATCTCCATGCGCCTGCTGCCCCGTGCCGACGGCCTCGGCCGGGTGCCGGCCGTGGAGGTTCTGGTGGCGACGTCCTACATTCGTGACTGCATCGAGAACAAGGAAAAGACCAAGCTCATCCGGGACGCCATCAATCAGGGCACCAGCCAGTACGGCATGCAGACCTTCGACCAGTCGCTGTACCTGCTGTACAAGAACGGCCTCATCACCCTCGAGGAAGCCCTGCGCCGCGCTACCAATCCGGACGAATTCAAACTCAAAATCCAGGGCATCCAGTCGACCTCCGACATTTCCCGCGAGGAGATGGAGGGCGTTCTCGAGCTGGGTTCCGAGACCGACCTCGATCCGTTCTCGGAGGATTCGCCATTCGAATTCGGTGGGGGAGGGTAGCGCCGCACGGACAGCTCGCGCGAGATGAGCCGGCCGAACGCCTACCAGAAGGCGCTGGAGCTGCTGTCTCGCCGCGACCACTTCCGGCGAGAGCTGGTGGACAAGCTGCGTGCGAAGGACTACACCGCGGACGAGGTGGCGGCGGCTGTCGAGCGGTGTCGGGAGCTTGGCCTGGTCGACGATGAGCGGGTGGCCGCGCGTTTCGTCGAGGCGCGCGCCGTCGACAGGGGTTGGGGGCCGCACCGTCTCGCGGCCGAGCTTCGCCGCCGCGGCGTCGATGACCGGCTCGCTCAACGGCTGGCACGGCTGCCCGACGACGTTGCCGAGCGCTCCCTCTCCACCGCTCTCAGGAAAACCGAGCTGCGGGCCCGCCCCGGCTGGTGGCGGGATGGCAACCGCAGGGCACGGATGGTAAGCTCCCTGCTCACGCGCGGTTTCGAGGCCGACACCGCGATCGCCGCCGTCGACGAGCTGGCGGCTTCCCGGGAGAAACAGCACCATGCGGTCGATGAGCAGTAGAGAGATCCGGCAGACCTTTCTCGATTTCTTCGCCGGCCACGGGCACCGGGTCGTGCCTTCGAGCGCCCTGCTGCCGGCCGGGGACAGCACACTCCTGTTCACCAACGCGGGGATGAATCAGTTCAAGGACGTCTTCACCGGGCGCGAGAAGCGCGACTACTCGCGCGCCTGCTCGACCCAGAAGTGCGTCCGGGCGGGCGGCAAGCACAACGACCTCGAAAACGTGGGTTACACCGCCCGCCACCACACCTTCTTCGAGATGTTGGGCAATTTCTCGTTCGGCGACTACTTCAAGAAGGAGGCCATCGAGTTCGCGTGGGAGCTGGTGGTCGAGGTCTACGGCCTGCCGGCGGAGCGACTGTGGTTCACCGTCTACACCGACGACGACGACGCGGCCGGGCTGTGGCGCGAGGTCGGAGCACCGTCCGACCGGATCCTCCGTTTCGGTGAGAAGGACAACTTCTGGGCGATGGGCGAGACCGGACCGTGCGGTCCGTGCTCCGAGATCCACTACGACCGGGGCGAGGACCCCATGGCCGAGGGTCGGGCGGGGCTCGTCAACGGGGAGGGCGACGACATCATCGAGATCTGGAATCTGGTCTTCATGGAGTTCGACCGCGATGCGGAGGGCACCATGCACCCGCTGCCGCGGCCGAGTGTGGACACCGGAGCCGGGCTCGAACGTTTCGCGACGGTTCTCCAGAAGGTCGAATCGAACTACGAGACCGACCTCTTCGTGCCGATCATCAACGCGGTCGCGGAGCTTGCCGACAGACCGTACAGGCCTGCTGGCGCACTCGCTCCGGCCTACCGGGTGATCGCCGACCACGTGCGCGCCTCGGCCTTTCTCCTGACCGACGGCGTCGTGCCGTCGAACGAGGGTCGCGGCTACGTGCTGCGGCGCATCATCCGCCGCGCCCTCCGCTACGGCCGGAAGCTGGGCCTCGACGGCGCTTTCCTCCACACCCTCCTGCCGGTGGTGACCGACCTCATGGGCGATGTGTTCCCGGAGCTTGCCGGGCGCCGGGAGGTTGTGACCACGCAACTCCGCCAGGAGGAGGAGCGCTTCGCCCGGACCTTGAATGCGGGGACCGACGTCGCGCAGCGCGAGCTCGAGCGACTCAAGCGCGCGGGCTCCGGTGTGGTGCCGGGCGGGGTGGTCTTCGACCTCTACCAGACCCACGGCATTCCCCGCGATCTGCTGGCGGAGTTCGCTCAGGAAGAGGGGCTCGAGCTGGATGACGAGGGGTTCGACGCCGCCCTGGATAAAGAGCGCGAGCGCGGCCAGGCGTCGTGGCGCGGCGACATCCTGGCCCAGTTCCGCCCCGAGTACGAGTGGCTGTCGGACAGGGGCGTGCAGTCCGAGTTCATCGGCTACGACACCTTCACCTCTGAGTCCGAGGTGGTCGGCCTCGTCGGAGCCGACGGGCTCGAGGACACACTGACCACCGGGGAGGCCGGCGAGGTGGTCTTGGCGCGGACCCCGTTCTACCCTGAATCGGGCGGGCAGGTCGGCGACGGCGGCAGCCTTCGGTGGCCGGGCGGCCGGGCCTCCGTGCTCGACAGCCAGCGGCCGCTCGAGGGCCTGATCGTTCACCGCGTGGAGATCGAGGAGGGTGAGCTCGAGCTCGGCGCGAAGGTGGACGCTGAGGTGTCGGCGGGGCCCCGCACCGACACCCAGCGCAACCACACTGCGACCCATCTGCTGCATGCCGCACTGCGCAGGACGCTGGGCGATGCTGCACAGCAGGCGGGATCTCTGGTGGAGCCCGATCGGCTTCGCTTCGATTTCTCGTGGGGCGG
>CAZSTH010000077.1:0-19365 GCA_964609835.1 uncultured Thermoanaerobaculia bacterium | reverse complement strand
CGCGAGGGTGGCCGCACCGTCGGCGCCGGCTCCATCACCGACATTCTGGAGTAGACGACGAAGATGTGCGGTTCGGTGCATTTCTTGCCGATCGACGTCAGACCGTCTGCGGTCGGCACGGGGTGCATGAGGTTTTTTCGCGCAGGCCAGTAGCTCAATTGGCAGAGTCCCGGTCTCCAAAACCGGTTGTTGGGGGTTCGAGTCCCTCCTGGCCTGCCATCCAATCGTTCGATCGGAGTCGTCGTCATGCATTGGTGGAAGCGTCTGAAGACATTTCTCTCCGAGGTCGTAGTCGAGACCAAGAAGGTGACCTGGCCGACCAAGCAGGAGGTGGTCAACACCACAACGGTGGTGGTGATCGCGTCCTTCATCTTCGGGATCTATCTCTACCTCTGTGATGTGGTCTTCCTGCTGCTGCGAAACCAGCTCTTCGAAGTCTTCGACGTCTTTTCGTAGGAGCTGTAGCTGATGGCAAAGCAGTGGTACATCATCCATACCTATTCGGGCTTTGAGGACCGCGTCCAGCAGACCCTCCAGCAACGCGTCGAGGCACTGGGGATGGGCGAGTTCTTCGGTGAGGTCCAGGTGCCGACCGAGACCGTGGTCGAGATGAAAAACGGCAAGAAGCGCGAGGTGCGCCGCAAGTTTTTCCCCGGCTACGTGCTGGTCGAGATGGAGATGACCGATGACGCGTGGCACCTCGTGCGCAACACACCGAAGGTGACCGGTTTCGTCGGCGCGGGTAAGAAACCGACGCCGCTGACCGAGGAGGAGGTCAATCAGATCCTCCACCAGTCGGTCGCGACACAGGAAAAGCCGAGACCGACGGAGATGTACGAAAAGGGCGAGCGCATCCGTATCACCGACGGTCCGTTCGCGTCGTTCAACGGCGTCGTGGAAGAGGTGAATCTGGATCGCTCGACCCTCAAAGTCATGGTCACGATCTTTGGTCGTGAGACTCCGGTCGAGATGGAGTTTCGCCAAGTGCAGAAGCTCACCTAGGAGAGGTCATGGCCAAGAAAATCATTGGAGAGATCAAGCTCCAACTGCCCGGAGGGCAGGCAACTCCGGCGCCGCCGGTGGGCCCAGCGCTCGGTCAGCACGGACTCAACATCATGGACTTCTGCAAGGCGTTCAACGCCCGCACGCAGAAGGAGCAGGGGGTCATCATCCCGGTGGTGATCACGGTCTACGCCGACCGCACCTACTCGTTCATCACCAAGACGCCGCCGGCGTCGTTCCTGCTGCGCCGCGCGGCAGGCCTCGACAAGGGATCGGGCGAGCCGAACCGCAACAAGGTCGGCAGCGTCACGATGAGCCAGGTCGAGGAGATCGCAAGAACCAAGATGCCCGACCTCAACACGGACACCCTGCAGTCCGCGGTCAACATCGTCCTGGGGACGGCGCGCTCGATGGGGATCGAGGTTGCCGACGGCACGCCGGCCGGCGACCGGGAGGTGGCCGATGCCTCGTAGGGGCAAGAAGTACCGCGAGTCGACGGCAAGGGTCGAACGCCGACCGTACCCACTCGAGGAAGCGGTGGGCCTGGTCAAGGAGGTGGCGTATGCCTCCTTCGACGAGACGGTCGAAATGGCGATGCGGCTCGGGGTCAACCCGCGCCACGCCGACCAGATGGTGCGAGGCACCGTCGTGCTTCCCCACGGCACCGGCAAGAGTTTGCGGGTGCTGGCGGTGTGCGAGGGACCGTCGCAGTCCGAGGCCGAGGAGGCCGGGGCCGACTTCGTGATGTCGGGAGACGAGGCGGTCGAGAAGATCCAGGGCGGATGGCTCGAGATCGATGCCATCGTCGCCACTCCGGACATGATGCGCGGCCTGTCGAAGGTCGGAAGGGTGCTCGGCCCGCGCGGCCTGATGCCCAACCCGAAGTCGGGCACGGTGACGCCGGACATCGCGGCGGCGGTCAGCGACATCAAGGCGGGGAAGGTCGAGTTCCGGGTCGATCGCACCGCCATCATCCACGCCCCGGTCGGGAAGGTCAGCTTTTCGCGGGAGAACCTGGTCGAGAACGCGCGCAGCCTGATCTCGGCGGTGCAGAAGGCGAAGCCGGCGTCCGCAAAGGGCCGCTACGTGCACTCGGTCTATTTGTCCTCGACCATGGGGCCCGGTGTCCAGGTGGACGTCGGCACCCTGGAACTGAAGTAGGAGGCGACATGCTGACGAGGGAGCAGAAGCTCGAACAGTCGAACGCGCTGCGCGACAGCCTCGCCGACGTGTCCACGCTGTTCCTGCTCGAGAACAAGGGCCTGACCGTCAACCAGGTCAACGTCCTGCGGTCGGAGGTTCGGAAGACCGACTCCACCTATCGGGTTGTGAAGAACACGGTGGTCCGGATGGCGATCGAGGGAACGGAGCTGGAGGGCATCACGCCCTTCCTGTCCGGTCCCAAAGTGCTGGCCTACACCTCAGGCGACGCGGTGGCGCTGGCCAAGGTGCTCAAGAACTTCATCAAGGACCATCCGGAGTTGACCTTCGAGCAGGCCTACCTCGAAGGCAAGATCCTGGATGCGGAAAACGCGGGAAAAATCGCCGACCTGCCGACCCACGACGAGCTGGTCGCGAAGCTGCTGCAGCTGCTGCAGTCGCCGGTGCGCCGCCTGGCGGTGGCGCTCAACGCCCCGCTCCAGCAGCTGGGCAACGTGCTCGCACAGATCGCCGAAGCGAAAGAAAACTCTTGACTACGGGATTCCCAAGGAGGATCAGACGATGGCCCAGATCGAAAAGATGATGGAAGAGATCAAGGGGATGACGGTGCTCGAGCTCAACGAGCTCGTCAAGGCCCTCGAGGACGAGTTCGGTGTGACCGCGGCCGCGGCCGCGCCCGTCATGATGGCGGGCGGCGTTCCGGGCGCCGCGGCCGGTGCCGAGGCCGTCGAGGAGAAGACCGAGTTCGACGTCTTGTTGAACTCCATTGGTGACAAGAAGATCAACGTCATCAAGGCGGTTCGCGAGGTGACCTCGCTCGGGCTCAAGGAAGCCAAGGAGCTCGTTGAGAGCGCGCCGACCAAGATCAAGGAAGGCGTCAACAAGGAAGAGGCGGAAGAGGTCAAGAAGAAGTTCGAGGAGGCCGGCGCGCAGGTGGAGATCAAGTAACGCGCTTCGCGAAGATCGCCCCCGGTTTTCCGAGAGCATCATCTGATGGCGCGGGGAGGCTTTGTCTCCCTGCGCCCCGTGTGTCCGAATCGGTCGGGAGGGAGCGTCCATGACCACCAGCCCCAATGGACGGCTGAGCTTCTCCAAGCATCAGTCCACCATTCCGTTGCCCAACATGATCCAGGTCCAGCGGACCTCGTACGAAGAGTTCCTGCAGATGGACCTCCTGACCGAGGAACGGCTGCACACCGGTCTGCAGAGCGTGCTGTCGGCGATCTTCCCGTTCACCGATTTTCGCGAGACCTGCGAGCTGCAGTTCGTCCGCTACGAAATCGGCAACTGGACCTGCCGCTGCAGTCGGCTGGAAGGGCTGCACCACCTGCGCCTGACCTGCGAGCACTGCGGGGCGAGCTTCAAGGCCGGCGATCCGCACGAGGACCGGGTGGTGTGCCCGGAGTGCGGCAAGGCCAACAAGAACCGTATCGAGGTCTGCGGGGTTTGCGGCACGCCGGTCGGGCTGCGCCTGCCTTTCAGCGCGGACGAGTGCCGCGAGCGCGGCATGACCTACGCGGTTCCGGTGCGGTTGACCTTCCGGCTGGTGACCTTCGACAGCGAGGAGGACGGCACCCGGCAGGTCCGGGATGTCAAGGAAGAAGAGCTCTACTTCGGCGAGCTGCCGTTGATGACCGACACCGGAACCTTCATTATCAACGGCACCGAACGGGTCATCGTCTCCCAGCTCCACCGCTCGCCGGGCGTCTTCTTCACCCTCGAGGGCCCCAATGACTACCTCGCCAAGGTCGTGCCCTACCGCGGTTCGTGGATCGAGTTCGAGTACGACAGCAAGCAGATCCTGTGGGTTCGCATCGACCGCAAGCGACGCCTGCCGGGAACCGTCTTCCTGCGCGCTCTGAGCCCCGAGCTCGAGACCAATTCGCAGATTCTGCGCGGCTTCCACACCACTTTCGAGGTCAAGCTCGACGGCAAGAAGGGTACCGCCACCCTGCTCCTCGACGACCGCATCCTCGATCTCGAGAACGAGCGCCAGAAGGCGCTGCGCTTCCGCAGGGTGGCCGAGCCGGTGCTGTTCGCCGGGCTGTCGCTCGACAAGAACATGGCCAAGCGCCTCGAGAAGGCGACGGTCGCGAAGCCGGCGAGGGTGACGGTGGGGCGCGAGGATCTGGTGGGCGCGCTGGTGGTCGACGACCTCGTCGACGAGGAGACCGGCGAGGTGGTTGTGGCTGCCAACTCGCGGGTCACCGACGAGGTGCTCGCGCAGGCCGAGGAGGCGGGCATCGCCGCTATCAGCCTCGCGTTTCCCGACTGGGACCCCGTCGGCGAGATCCTTCACCAGACCCTCGAAAAAGACGCCACCACGACCCAGATGGGCGCGCGGATGGAGATCTACCGCCGCCAGCGCCCGGGCGATCCGCCGACCGAGGAGTCGGCCACGACGCTCTTCAACGGGCTGTTCTTCGACGAGCGCAAGTACGACCTGTCGAAGGTCGGCCGCTTCAAGTTCAACGCCAAGCTCGACCTCGACAAGGACCCTGGCCAGCGCACCCTCGATGTCGACGACTTCATGCGGCTGGTGTCCTACCTGCTGCGGCTCCACCGTGATCTCGGCCGAGTCGACGACATCGACTCGCTCGCCAATCGCCGCGTGCGGACGGTCGGCGAGTTGATGGAGAACCAGTTCCGGATCGGCCTCGTGCGCATGGAGCGCGCCATCAAGGAGAAGATGTCGATCCATCCCGACATCGACTCCGCGATGCCTCGCGACCTCGTCAACTCGAAGCCGGTGATGGCGTCGGTGGACGAGTTCTTCGGCTCGTCGCAGTTGTCGCAGTTCATGGACCAGACCAACCCGCTGTCCGAGGTCACCCACAAACGCCGGCTGTCGGCCCTCGGCCCGGGCGGCCTGTCGCGCGAGCGAGCGGGCTTCGAGGTCCGTGACGTGCACTCGACGCACTACGGCAGGATCTGCCCGATCGAGACGCCCGAGGGGCCCAACATCGGCCTCATCTCGTCGCTGTCGTGTTACGCGCGGCTCAACCCCATGGGGTACATCGAGTCGCCGTACAAGAAGGTCGAGAACGGCAAGGTCCTCAACCACGTCCAAATCACGCAGGTCGGCGATTCCGCCTCCGAGCTCGGGCAGGTGGTGAACGAGAAGGAGTTCGCAGAGGCCAACGCCAAGATCCGACGGGCCAAGACCAAGAACCTGGAGGCGTGGGGCGAGCCGCACGCGTTCTATCTCGCGGCGTGGCAGGAGGAGAACCTCAACATCGCGCAGGCCAACGCCAAGGTCGATGCGAAGGGTAATCTGGTCAACGACAAGGTGATCGCCCGCTCCGGGGGCGAGTTCCTGGTCATCGATCGCGACCAGATCGACTACATCGACGTGTCCCCGCGGCAGGTGGTGTCGGTGGCGGCGTCGTTGATTCCATTCCTCGAGCACGACGATGCGAACCGCGCCTTGATGGGATCGAATATGCAGCGCCAGGCGGTGCCGCTGGTGCGGCCCGAGGCTCCCGTGGTGGGAACCGGCATGGAGAGCGTGGTTGCCGAGGACTCGGGGGCGGTCGTCATCTGCCACCGCGCCGGTGTCGTCGACAAGGTCGACTGCCAGCGCATCATCGTCCGGGTCGAGGACGACGAGAACGCGGAGGGCGAGTTCGGCGCCGACATCTACCAGATGACCAAGTTCCGGCGCTCCAACCAGAACACCTCCATCAACCAGAAGCCGCTGGTGGAGGAAGGGCAACGGGTGGTCAAGGGCCAGGTCCTGGCCGACGGTCCGAACACCGACCGGGGCGAGCTGGCCCTCGGCCACAACGTGCTCGTGGCCTTCATGCCGTGGCGCGGCTACAACTTCGAGGACGCGATCGTGGTCTCGGAATCGATGGTCAAGGATGACAAGTACACCTCGATCCACATCGAGGAGTTCGAGACCTCGGCCCGCGACACCAAGCTCGGGCCCGAGGAGATCACGCGCGACATCCCCAACGTCTCGGAGTCGGCGTTGGCGCAGCTGGATGAGGCGGGGATCATCCACATCGGCGCCCACGTCCGGCAGGGCTCGATCCTGGTCGGCAAGGTGACGCCGAAGGGCGAGACCCAGCTGACGCCGGAGGAGAAGCTGCTGCGCGCGATCTTCGGCGAGAAGGCCGGTGACGTCCGCGACGCCTCCCTGCGCTGCCCGCCCGGTATCGAGGGGGTGGTGGTGGGCGTCCAGATCTTCGCCCGTAAGGGCGTCGACAAGGATTCCCGCCAGCTCGCGATCGAGAACGACGAGATCGAGCGCATCCGCACCAACTCGGAGGACGAGAAGCGGATCATCCTCGAGGTTCGCGACTCCAAGATCGAGAAGCTGCTGGCCGGAGCCATGGTCAGCGAGGATGTCGCTGCCCGCAAGGGCGGCGAGGTGCTGGTCAAGAAGAACGCCAAGATCACCGCCGAGGCCCTGCAGCGGTTGAAGATCGCTCAGATCAAGAGCCTGCCGCTGAAGCGGTCCGCGCTGATCGACAAGGTGCGCCTGATCATCCGCCAGGCGGACTCTCAGATCGAGGTCCTCGACCAGATCAACCAGGAGCGCATCGAGCTCCTGCGGCAAGGTGACGACCTGCCGCCCGGCGTCATCAAGCAGGTCAAGGTCTTCATCGCCATGAAGCGCAAGCTGCAGGTGGGTGACAAGATGGCGGGCCGCCACGGCAACAAGGGCGTGATCTCCCAGGCCCTGCCGATCGAGGACATGCCGTTCCTGCCCGACGGCACACCGGTGGAGATCATTCTGAACCCGCTCGGCGTGCCGTCGCGAATGAACGTCGGCCAGATCCTCGAGACCCACCTCGGGTGGGCCGGCCAGGAGCTCGGCATGACCTTCGCGAGCCCGGTCTTCGAGGGTGCGACCGAGGACGAGATCCGGGAGATGCTCGAGAAGGCGGGCCTGCCCGAGGATGGCAAGAGCCTCTTGTACGACGGCATCACCGGCGAGGCGTTCGAGCAGCGCGTGACCACGGGCTACATCTACATGCTCAAGCTCAGCCATCTGGTGGACGACAAGATCCACGCGCGCTCGATCGGACCGTACTCGCTGATCACCCAGCAGCCTCTTGGCGGCAAGGCCCAGTTCGGCGGCCAGCGACTCGGCGAGATGGAGGTGTGGGCGCTGGAGGCGTTCGGTGCCGCCCACACGCTGCAGGAGCTTCTGACCGTCAAATCGGACGATGTGGAGGGCCGCGCCAAGGTCTACGAGGCGATCGTCAAGGGACAGGTGCCTGAGGAACCCGGGCTGCCGGAGTCCTTCAACGTGTTGGTGCGCGAGCTGCAGGCGCTTGGCCTCGACGTCGAGCTGCTGCAGCAGGACGACGAGTAGAGAGGGGTGTGACCATGGAGCGATCGAGCCTGAGCGAAGTCCGCAGCTTCTTCGAGAAGCCCAAGCCCCTCAACGACTTCAATGCCATTCGCCTGGGTCTCGCGAGCCCCGAGAAGATCCGGTCGTGGTCGCACGGCGAGGTCATCAAGCCGGAGACCATCAACTACCGGACCTTCAAGCCCGAGCGCGACGGCCTGTTCTGCGCCAAGATCTTCGGCCCGGTGACCGACTGGGAGTGCCTGTGCGGCAAGTACAAGCGCATGAAGTACCGCGGCGTCGTCTGCGACAAATGCGGCGTCGAGGTCACCAAGTCCAAGGTCCGGCGCGAGCGGATGGGCCACATCGAGCTCGCGGCGCCGGTCTCCCACGTCTGGTTCTTCAAGGGTCTGCCGTCGCGCATCGGCCTGCTTCTCGACATGACCATGCGCGAGCTGGAGCGGGTGCTCTACTTCGAGGCCTATCTGGTGGTCGATCCGGGTGACACTGCGCTCGAGGACCAGAAGGTCCTGAGCGAGGAGGAGTTCCGTCAGGCGAGGGAAGAGTACGGCGAGGCCTTCGTGGCCAAGATGGGCGCCGAGGCCGTGCGGACCCACCTCGAGCGCCTCGACCTCGACGAGATGGCCGCCGAGCTGCGCATGATCATGCGCACCGAGACCGCCATCATGCGCCGCCAGAAGGCGGCCAAGCGCCTCAAGCTGGTGGAGGCCCTGCGCCGCTCGGGCAACCGGCCGGAGTGGATGATCCTCGAGGTGATTCCGGTGCTGCCGCCGGAGCTGCGGCCGCTGGTGCCGCTCGACGGCGGCCGTTTCGCGACCTCCGACCTCAACGACCTCTACCGCCGCGTGATCAACCGCAACAACCGACTCAAGAAGCTGCTCGACCTGCGCGCGCCGGAGGTCATTGTCCGCAACGAGAAGAGGATGCTGCAGGAGGCGGTGGACGCGCTCTTCGACAACGGCCGCCGCGGCCGGGTCATCAAGGGCTCCAACAACCGCCCGCTCAAATCGCTGTCCGACAACCTCAAGGGCAAGCAGGGTCGGTTCCGCCAGAACCTGCTCGGCAAGCGCGTCGACTACTCGGGCCGTTCGGTGATCGTCATCGGACCCGAGCTCAGGCTCCACCAGTGCGGCCTGCCGAAGAAGATGGCGCTCGAGCTCTTCAAGCCCTTCGTCTATCAGGAGCTGGAGAACCGCGAGCTCGCGACCACCATCAAGATGGCCAAGGAGCTCGTGGAGCTGCAGACGCCGGAGGTCTGGGACGCGCTCGAAACGGTCATCAAGGAGCACCCGGTGCTCCTCAACCGCGCGCCCACGCTCCACCGCCTCGGCATCCAGGCTTTCGAGCCGGTGCTGGTGGAGGGCAAGGCGATCAAGATCCACCCGTTGGTGTGCTCGGCCTACAACGCCGATTTCGACGGCGACCAGATGGCGGTGCACGTGCCGCTGTCGCCGAAGGCCCAGCTCGAGGCCACCATTCTCATGATGTCGGCGCGCAACATCCTGTCGCCGGCCAGTGGCCAACCGCTGGCGGTGCCGTCGCAGGACATGGTGATCGGCATCTACTACCTGACCACCGAGAATTTCATGGCCAAGGGCGGCGGCAAGACCTTTGCGTCGGCGGACGAGGTCTTTCTCGCCTACCACGCCGGGGTGGTCGGCAGCCAGGCGCCGATCCAGCTCCGCTACTCGGGGCAACTGATCGACCTGATCGCCCAGGGCGGCAGCCAGGATCTGCTGCACGCCGACATGATCGAGGTCGAGGAGATGCTCCTCGAAACCACCGTCGGCCGTGTCCTCTTTAACATGCAGCTGCCCGCCGAGATGCCGTTCATCAACGGCCAACTGCGCAAGAAGGGCCTCCAGAGCCTGGTCGCTTTCTCGTTTCAGAGGATGGGCCACGATCCGACGGTGCGTCTGCTCGACAACCTCAAGGAGATCGGATTCGAGTACGCGACCCGATCGGGCCTGTCGCTGGCGTCCAACGACATGCTGATCCCCGAGTCCAAGCAGGGTCAGCTCGAGGCTGCCTACGGGGAGGTCGAGAAGGTCGAGAACCAGCGCCGCAAGGGCCTGATCACGGCCGGCGAGCGCCACAACAAGATCATCGACATCTGGCACCGGGTGACCGAGGACGTGGCCAGGGAGATGTTTTCCCAGATGTCGTCCATCGACGCCGAGTCGGGCGAGTTCAACCCGATCTTCATGATGGCCGACTCGGGTGCTCGCGGCTCCCGCGAGCAGGTCCGCCAGCTCGCGGGCATGCGCGGGCTGATGGCGAAACCGTCGGGTGAGATCATGGAGACCCCCATCACCGCCAACTTCCGTGAGGGGCTGTCGGTGCTGCAGTACTTCATCTCCACCCACGGCGCCCGCAAGGGCCTCGCCGACACGGCGCTCAAGACCGCCGACTCGGGCTATCTGACGCGCCGCCTCGTCGACGTCTCGCAGGACGTGATCGTGGTCGAGCATGACTGCGGCACCGAGAACGGGATCGAGGTCTCGGCAATCACCGAGGGGGGCGAGATCCTCGAGCAGCTGCGCGACCGCATCGTCGGCCGGGTCTCGGCGGAGGACGTCTACGATCCCATCGAGGGCGTGCAGATCTGCCCCGTCAACACCGAGATCACGGATGACCTGTCCAACCGCATCCAGGAGGCCGGCATCGAGCGTGTCCGCATCCGCTCCGCACTGACCTGCGAGACCGAGCGCGGCGTCTGCCAGCTCTGCTACGGGCGCATGCTGGCCAGCGGCCGGATGGTGGAGATCGGCGAGGCGGTGGGGATCATCGCCGCGCAGTCCATCGGCGAGCCGGGCACCCAGCTCACCATGCGGACCTTCCACTACGGCGGTACCGCCACCCGTGGCTCAGAGTCCTCGCGGCACGTCGCCAACCACATGGGCAGGATCAAGTTCCTCAATGTCGCCGCGGTCCAGAACATGGACGGCGAGACGGTCGCGATCTCCCGCACCGGCAAGCTCGTCATCCTCGACGCGCGCCAGCGCGAGAAGGAACGCTACTCGGTGGCCTACGGCTCGCACCTCCTGGTGGAGGATGGGCAGGAGGTGGAACCGGGCACGCCGCTGGTCGAGTGGGACCCCTTCACCTCGTCGATCCTGACCGCGATCAGTGGAAATGTGCAGTTCCACGACCTGATCGAGGGCGAGAACGTCCGCGAGGAGATCGACAAGCTGACCGGCCATGCCCACAAGATCGTCATCGAGCCGCTGGGCTCCGGCAAGCGCATCCCCACCATCGAGGTGGTCGGCAAGGGCCGCGGCAAGAACAAGGAAACGCGCCGCTACCAGCTGCCGATCGGCTCCCACCTCGCGGTCGCCGAAGGCCACGAGCTTTCCTCCGGCGACGTGCTCGCCAAGATCCCGCGCGAGATGTCCAAGACCAAGGACATCACCGGCGGCCTGCCGCGCGTGGTCGAGCTCTTCGAGGCGCGCAAGCCCAAGGACCCGGCGGTTGTGTCGGAGATCGACGGCGTGGTTCGCATCACCGAGCCGGTCCGCGGCCAGCGCCGGATCGTGGTCGAGGGCGAGGGCGACGAGCACCGCGAGTACTCGATTCCGCGCTACGCCCACGTCTCGGTCCAGGAGGGCGAGTTCATCCAGGCCGGCGATCCCCTGACGGAGGGTGCGGTCAACCCGCACGACATCCTCTCGATCCTCGGCGAGAAGGAGATGCAGCGGCACCTGGTCGACAAGATCCAGGAGGTCTACCGCTCGCAGGGTGTGACCATCAACGACAAGCACATCGAGGTCATCGTCCGCCAGATGATGCGCTTTGTGAAGGTGGTGGATCCGGGCGACACCGACTTCCTGCTCGAGCAGCAGATCCCGCGCTACCTCTTCGAGCACGAGAACGATCGAGTCATCGAGGCCGGTGGCGAGCCTGCCACCGCGACCTCGCTGCTGCTCGGCATCACCAAGGCGTCGCTCGCCACCGAGAGCTTCATCTCGGCCGCCTCCTTCCAGGAGACGACGCGGGTGCTGACCGAGGCGGCGGTCTCGGGCAAGGTCGACAACCTCCACGGCTTGAAGGAGAACGTCATCGTCGGCCGGCTCATCCCGGCCGGAACGGGGTCGTCGCGCTACCGCCGCACCCTCATCGACCCGGTGCCGGAGGACGAGCTCGAGCCGCGCGAGGAGGCCGACAGCCTCTACCGCGAGATGACCGAGGCCGCCACCGCGCTGATGGAGGCCAAGAACGAGGAGGCGGTGACCGAGAGCTGATCGTCAGCGACACTCGAATCGACGGCCGCCCCGGCGACGGGGCGGCCGTTTTCTATGTCCCGCGTCCGCGTCCGCGCCCGACCCGATCCTCCCTGACATGACCTGTCACTTGCCACGGAATGACCTCGGGTCACGTTTCTGAGGAACCACTTTTTCTCTTGAGAATGTGGCCTTGACAACTTGGGGGGGGGTATTACATATGTTCTCAGATCGACACTCAGAATTGGGAGGCGATGATCCGAACCAAGATCCAGGGGCTCGTGGCGTTGCTCGCGTGTGTCGCTGCGGTCGTGTCCTGTGCTGTATTCCTCGCTCCGAATGATGCCGAGGGATGGGTACAGTGTGTACCACTTCGAAAATAGCAGGGCCGTCGATTGGCCGGACTACGGGCACACGTGCGCCTTCTCGGGTTTGGGCTGCTGGTTCTGCTACGTCATCCCTCAGGGACCCTGAGCAGTGCCGCGAGGAGGATGGCGCGTCTCGGCGCGGTCGAGATCCTCGGCCCTGCGGCGTTGGCGACCTCGAACCTGAAACCGCGAATGCGGGGTGGCTCGAAGCCGGCGCCATCCGCTCGGTGCCTCGACGAGGGCTGTTCCCTCATGCTTGACCGTCGCGGAGGCGTCACGTGAATCGCGTTGACTTCGCCTGTGTCGCAGCCGTCTCGCTGGCCTTCATCTCTGCCGCGGCGGAAACGCCGCGGATCGTATCGACCGTGGACGTCCCGTTGCCACGCGAGCTCTCCCGCGCTCAGGACATCCGTTTCGAGGAAGATGGCGCGCTTCTGATCAGCTCCGGAGCTGCCGGCGTGCGGCGGCTGCAGTGGGAAAACGGCGGCGATGTGGCGGTGACACCGTTGGGGCCTCGCGCCGATGACTGCCTTTCCGTCTACTCATCGAGGCTTGGCTACGGAGGGGGTACCATCGCTGTCGCGGCGCCGTTTCACGAGCTAGCATGGACGAACCTGGAGCGAGCTCAGGAGTGCGGCTCGGCGCATGACGCTGGGGAGTTCAACTTCATCGGCGATCTCGACACAAATGGGCGTCAGCTGCTATTGATCGGTGCGCGCAGGGAGCATGGGTCGGATCTTCTCTGCCCCGATGGCGCGATCGCCTGGCTCTTCGACCTGAGCGCCGGTCTTCGTCGCAAGCAGACCGTGTTCACTTTGGAGCCCGGCGCCGTCGCCATGAACTCGTGCGGCATGTTCGAGGTGAGCGTCGTGCGGTTCCTCGCGGGCGGCCGATTCGTGGTCGTTCCGGGCGTCGTCGATGGGGTTCACTTGTACCGCGGAGATGGGTCGCTGGTGAGAAGCTGGGATGCCAAGACTCTCGGTTTCGATGCCGCCTGCGAGTTGACGGCGCGCGAAGTCGAGCTGTACTCGTCCGATTTCGAATTCCGTCATCTCGCGTGGATCAATGCCCGGCGCATCGTGGACGACGTGGTGCCGATCGGAGATGACTTCGGCCTCGTCATACGTGAGGTCACCCGTGCGGGTCCTTCGTGGAAGCTCGTGATCGTCCCACGCGAGGGTGGCAGGCCGCATTCTCTGCCGCTGGCATTGGGCCCCGGTGAAGACCTGCTCGCCCACGTCCGCGCGGATACTCTCGGAAACCAGATCGCCCTTCTCGTGCTTCAGTATGCTCGGGGGAGTACGGTTCTTCCGCGTCTCGTCGTCAAGGAGATGGAATGGTGATCACTGCGATGACAGCGGCGCTGTTGGCAGCCTCGCTCCCGGCCGACCACGCTGTGTTGGTGACGGCGCCGGGAGTTGTCGAATCCGTGGCCAGCCTCGAGACGCTTCGAGACGCCCAGCCCGAGAGCACCGTGTGGGTATGGAATGATGGTCAGCCACCTGCCCGGTGCCCTGCTCGCGAGATCGCCGGTTGCGAGACGCCCTCCGGGGGCGAAACCCTGAGGCTTTACCTCAAAGGCCTCTCGGAACAAGAACAAGGAAGAGTCGAGGGCCGTGTCATCGCTGCGCCGATGGAAATGTGGCAGGAGGTGCCGGAGGCACATCTCCCGGCCTGGCCGATCGAACCAGGTCGACCGGTTACGCTCCTCAGAGCACCTTCGCAGGCGTATCGGATTCGCGTCCTCGCGGGGAGCCTTGGAAGCTCATGGGTGGACGTGCCGGCCTCTCGAGATCGCGAACACGTGACGCTCTGGCCAGCCGAAGATTTCAGTCTCGACGTTCGATCCGCGGCGGGCGACCCGGTGCCCGACCCGTCAGTGGCAGTCGTGGCTGGTCGGGGAATGGAGAAGACCCTCACGATCATCGCCTGGGGCGAGACCGGCCGGGACGGACGATGGACGGTCCCGTCGGCCCCGTCTGGCATCGAGCTGAGGATTCTCGTTGCAGCGGACGGATACGTCCCTGCGGTTCACCGGGGACTGCCGGGTCGGCTGGGCGAGCGCGCAGCTGTCCTCGACATGGGCGTGGTCGTGGAGGGCTCCGTCCGTGATAGCCACGGTGGCGTCCCCGCAGGCTTGAAGGTGCTATCGGAGTTCTGGCTCGACGGTGAGGTCGCCATTCCGTGGACGCTGAACGGCGAAGTCCGCGATGACGGGACATTCCGGGTTGCCGGTCTCCAACGTGGCCCTTCGATCGTCCGCGTAATGGCGGATGGCTACTCCGAGGCGCGGCTTGAAATCGATTTGGACGAAGCTCGCGAGAATCTCGGTACCATCGTTCTTGCCGATTCTCTACACGTGCTGCTCCTCATCCTCGATGATGCCGGGACTCCGGTCGCGAAAGGGATGGTCCGGCCTTCGTGCGGTCCCGGAATCTCGATTGCCGAGAATGGCCAGGCGCGGGTCAGCGGCGTTCCGTCGACGGGGCCCTGCACGATCTCGATCGTGGCCCCGGGACACATTTCGAAGACTGTGGAGATTTCTCCGCCTCATCCGGATCAAATCGAGGTGACGATCAGCCGGGCCTTTCGGGTGTTTGGACGTTTTGTTGACTGCGACGGACAGCCTGTTCTCAACGGGGAGGTCGAGGTTCGCAACGGTGATCGCCGGATGTTCGATGAGGTCGGACCTGATGGTACCTTCGAGATCGATCTCCCGCCGGGTACCGACCATGCGATTCGGTTGTCGTCTTCAAGCACGGGATGGATAGAGGAGGTCGTCCGCGCCGGACCGCCCGGGGGCTTCGAAGATCTCGGGAGCCTCCGCGCCCCACCGGGAATCGTGGCAGCAGGAACGGTGGTCGATGCAATCGGGTCTCCGCTGCAGGGCGCGACCTTGTGGACTCCGCGACCGGGCGAGGGAGGCGCGAGGCTGGCATTTCTGCGGGATGACGTGGTGCGAGCGCGCACGGACGCCGAAGGTCGGTTTCGAATCTCCGGCCTGCCGGAATCCCCAGTCATACTCCGCATCGATTCGCCGCGCACGGCGCGTGGCCATGTGCGCGTCGCCCCTGAACCCGGGCGGCGCCACGTCGAGCTGGGAACACTGGAAGTAGGCGAAGGATCGGTGGTTTCGGTTCGAACAGACGCGAGATCCGGACATCGGGGCGAAGCGATGATCGACCTGCGCGGAGAAGGCCTCGAGATGGATTTCCTGCACGCGCCTCTGACCGATGGTGAGGCCGCTATCGAGCGGGTCCCTGTCGGGTCGTTCGAGGTCCGCGTTGTCGGATCCGGAGGTGTTGAGATTTGCTCCAAGCAAGTGGTGGTGGCTGAGCACGGAGGGTCCGTGGACGTCGAGTGCCAGGACGACCCTCTCTACGTCACTGGAGAAGTGATTCAGTCCGGCGAGTGGGCGTCTGGCGGCGCCCTGATGTGGATGAGGGGGTCAACCGGTGCGGCACCGGCGGTCATCATGCAGAACCGGACGTGGGGCGGCGCGACGAGGTACGACGTGCTGGGGGCAACAGGTCAAGTCAACGTGTCGGTTGACCTCGACGGTCGCTTCGAGACGGAGGAGTTGCGTCCTGGGGAATGGGAGGTCACGTTTGTGTCGCCGCGTGCGATACCGACCGCCCCCAGGCTGATCACAGTTCCGGATGTGGGCGAGCATCACGTCACGCTCGAGTTCGGGGGTCATCGGGTGCGTGGCCGGGTGGTCAACCGGGCCGACGACCCAGAGTCGGGCTGCAGAGTACGGGAGCTGACGACATCTGCCATGGCATTTTCGGCCTCCGATGGGAGCTTCGAATTCGAAGACCTGGCCGCGGACGTCGTGCGCCTGGTTGCCAGATGCGATGATCGATCGAGCGAAGTCGTGTCAGTCAGGAGCTCCGAGGCCGGGCGGATCGACGAAATCGTCCTGAGGGTTCGGCAGATACAAGATGAGCTTGTGGCGTGTGTGAGGAGAGAATTCGGGGCGAGCGGTTCGAACGGATTCGCCTTTCTCGAGACCGACACAACCGGCGCCAGAGTGAAGTGGCTGGATGCCGATGGGTGCGCCAGGTTCCCGCTATCGCCTCCTACACCATCGAGGGCACGAATTGCTGCTCACAGCGGGGGCGAATGGGCCTTTGGTGGCTGGACAGAAATCGTCGAATCTGCGGAGATCGAACTCATTGTCGGTGAGACCGGCGGGTTCGAAGTGACCTGTGATTCCGAGTGCGGGCCCGTTGCGGTCCGTTCGTCGGCGGGTTGGAACGTGAGTGCGCTCCTGACGTTTCTCGGCGCCCCACCAGTGGCAGATCCTCAAGGAACTACTCGTATCTTGGGCTTGCCGGCGGGTCGGTATGACGTGTCGCTGGTTGACGCCCCGGCTTGGGGCGAATCCGTGTGGGTTCGCGAGGGCGAGCTGTCTCGAATTGACGTGCGCTGAGGGTGGTGGGCAGCCCATGCCGGTGGATCAGAACCGCAGGGTGGGGTCTCGGCGAGGAACCAGAATGCGCCCGCCGGTCCTGAGCTGCCAGGTTGGATTGCGATCCGTTTGGGTGTCTCGAAGCCCGGCGACCGCGACCTCGCTGCTGCTCGGCATCACCAAGGCGTCGCTCGCCACCGAGAGCTTCATCTCGGCCGCCTCCTTCCAGGAGACGACGCGGGTGCTGACCGAGGCGGCGGTCTCGGGCAAGGTCGACAACCTCCACGGCTTGAAGGAGAACGTCATCGTCGGCCGGCTCATCCCGGCCGGAACGGGGTCGTCGCGCTACCGCCGCACCCTCATCGACCCGGTGCCGGAGGACGAGCTCGAGCCGCGCGAGGAGGCCGACAGCCTCTACCGCGAGATGACCGAGGCCGCCACCGCGCTGATGGAGGCCAAGAACGAGGAGGCGGTGACCGAGAAGTGATCGGGTCCGGAGTTCGCAGCACCGGCCGCCCCGGAGACGGGGCGGCCTTCCTCGCAGCCCGGGCGCGTTAGGAGATCGGGGTCGAAAGCGCTCGGCTATTGGATGTTAGCCATGAGCTCGGGCCCGAGCATTTGCACGGTTTCGGCGCTAACAGCACACACCTAACACCCAATACCTCCCACCTCCAGCACCATGCCACCGCCGCGGCGAGATCGGAGCGTCCGACCGGTCCGATCAATCTTCGCGGGAACACAATTGCCGCTTGACAGAACCCGCCATTTTCAGTATTCTTCCGCGGCTCTGACCCGTGGTCAGGGCACCCATCATCTATTCGCCGCCAAGTGGCTATACCGCTTGGCTTTACGAACTCCGGACGGGGAGAGAACATGCCCACGATCTCGCAGCTGGTCCGTGAGGGCCGCAAGTTGATGACCGAAAAGACCAAGAGTCCGGCGCTGCAGGCGTGCCCGCAGCGGCGGGGGGTCTGCACGCGCGTCTTCACCACCACGCCCAAGAAGCCGAACTCGGCTCTGCGCAAGGTCGCTCGCGTGCGCCTCACCAACAGCATCGAGGTCACCGCCTACATTCCGGGTGAGGGCCACAACCTGCAGGAACACTCGCAGGTCATGATCAGGGGCGGTCGCGTCAAGGACCTGCCCGGCGTCCGATACCACATCATTCGCGGCACCATGGACAGCCAGGGTGTCGAGGGCCGTCGTCAGCGCCGTTCAAAGTACGGCGCCAAGCGGCCCAAAGCGTAGGGAGAGCGGACATGCCACGGCGAACAGCAGTCGACAAGCGGGAAATCCTCCCCGATCCCGTCTACAACTCGAGGCTGGTGACCAAGTTCATCAACAACGTCACCAAGCAGGGCAAGAAGACGGTGGCCCAGCGGGCCTTCTACGGCGCGCTCGGCCTGATCGAGGAGCGGACCGGCGACGATCCGCTCAAGGTCTTCAAGCGCGCGGTGGAGAACGCCAAACCGCAGGTCGAGGTCAAGTCCCGCCGCGTCGGTGGTTCCACCTACCAGGTGCCGATGGAGGTGCGGTCGGACCGCCAGCAGGCGCTGGCCATCCGCTGGCTGATCGGCTTCGCCAAGTCGCGCCACGAGAAGACCATGACGCAGAAGCTCGCTGGCGAGTTCCTCGACGCTGCCGGCAATCGCGGCGGCACCGTCAAGAAGCGCGACGACACCCATCGCATGGCGGAGGCCAACAAGGCATTCGCCCACTATCGCTGGTAACGGAGAGAGACTTAGAGCTGACCCACGGTTCGAGGAGATCTTTGAAAAAATGGCCCGTGTCATCCCACTCGAGAAGGTCCGGAATATCGGCATCATGGCCCACATCGATGCCGGTAAGACGACGACTACCGAGCGGGTGCTCTACTACACGGGCATCAACTACAAGTTAGGTGAGGTCCACGACGGCACCGCCACCATGGACTGGATGCCGCAGGAGCAGGAGCGGGGCATCACCATCACCTCGGCCGCGACCACGTGCTTCTGGCGCGACCACCGCATCAACATCATCGATACTCCCGGCCACGTGGACTTCACGGCCGAAGTGGAACGGAGCCTGCGCGTCCTCGCCGGCGCGGTGGCGGTGTTCTGCGCAGTCGGCGGTGTCGAGCCGCAGTCCGAGACTGTGTGGCGGCAGGCCGATCGCTACCGGGTGCCCCGGCTGGCCTTCGTCAACAAGATGGATCGTGTCGGCGCCAATTTCGCCGGTGTCGTGGACCAGATCCGCAACAAGCTCAAGGCCAACCCGGTTCCGGTGCAGATCCCGCTCGGCGGTGAGGACAACTTCGCCGGCGTGATCGACCTGGTGCGTCTCAAGGCCTACCGCTACCACGAGGAGACACTCGGCGCCGAGTACCACGAGGAGGAGGTTCCGGCGGACTACAGCGGCGAGGTGGAGGAGTACCGCGAGCGCCTGCTCGAGGCCGTCGCCGAAACGTCCGAGGAGCTGCTCGAGCGCTACCTGGCCGAGGGTTCTCTCGACGAGTCGCAGATCATCGCCGGCCTCCGGATCGGCACCATCGGCAACCTGCTGGTGCCGGTGCTGTGCGGCTCGGCCTTCAAGAACAAGGGCGTCCAGCCGCTGCTCGACGCGGTGGTCGATTACCTGCCGTCGCCCCTCGACATCCCGCCCATCCAGGGCTTCCCGCCCGATGACAGCTCGCGCACCGAGGTGCGCCGCGCCGCCGACGACGAGCCGATGGCCGCACTCGTCTTCAAGATCATGAACGACTCGTATGTCGGCCAGCTCGCCTTTCTGCGCATCTACTCCGGCAAGCTCGCGACCGGCAGCACGTTGGTCAACGCGGCCACCGGCAAATCCGAGCGGGTGGGGCGGCTCCTGAAGATGCACGCCAACAAGCGCGAGGAG
>CAZSTH010000076.1:0-19464 GCA_964609835.1 uncultured Thermoanaerobaculia bacterium | reverse complement strand
CCCGGAGGTGATCAGGGGCCACCGACGCGGCACGAACACGGGCGGCGGTGGCGGTGGCGGGTGGCCGTGGCGGTGAACGGTGGCAGTCGACGGTGACGGTGGCGGTCAACGGTGGCGCTAGACGGTGGCGGTGACGGTGGCGGTTCACGGTCGCGGGTCGCGGTCCACGGACGCGGTCGCGGTCGCGGATCGCGGACGCGGTCGCGGTCTGCGGTGACGGTGGCGGTGGCGGTGACGGTCAACGGTGGCGGTGGCGGTGGGCGGTGACGGTGACGGTCGGCGGTGGCAGTGGCGGGTCGCGGACGCGGTCCACAGTCAGCGGTCGCGGTCGCGGATCACGGTCCCGGCCCCGGTCGCGGCCCCGGTCGCGGCCCACGGACGCGGCCCCGGTCGCGGCCCACGGACGCGGCCCCGGTCGCGGCCCACGGACGCCGCCCCGGTCGCGGATCGCGGTCTGCGGTGACGGTGATGGTCGGCGGGGGCGGTGGCCTGGTCACCTCCGCGAGGTTTCAAAACAATCGTCAGCCGCGGGTCACTCTCCCAGCGACTCGACAGTCCCCACGACGAGCGCCGTCGGTTCGACCGACTCGGGACCGATCACGAATGCCTTCCGGATCCGCGCCACCGCCCGGTCCTCGTCGACCTCGCGATCACCGATCAGGAGTTTCGCCAAAGGCTGCCCCTTCTCGACCGCATCCCCGAGGCGGGCCCGTACGAGGATGCCGGCACCGTGGGCCAGTGGCTCGTCCACCCGCCGCCGGCCGGCGCCCACTGCCGCGGCCACCCGCCCCAGCTCCTCGCCGTCGCAGGCGTTCACGAAGCCCGCAGCACCGGCGGGGACCTCCACGGTACGCGCCGGTGCTGCCAGCCGAGCGGGGTCGGGGTCGCCGCCGTGCGCCTCTACCATGCGCCGCCACGCAGCGAGAGCGGTGCCGTCATTGAGAGCGCGCCCGAGCGCGGCCTCCGCGTCCCCGCAGTCGCGACCACGGAGCGCCATGGCCTCGCGGCACAGCCGGAGCGTGACCTCGCGCAGGCTCGGGTCTCCGCCGCCTCCCAGCACGGCGACCGCCTCACGGACCTCGCAGGCGGTGCCGAGGGCGGGGCCGAGCGGCTGGTTCATGTCGGTGATCAGCGCCTCGCAGCGAACGCCGGTGGCGACGGCCACATTCTTCAGCGCCATCGCCAGGTCCCGCGCCTCCTCCAGCGTCGGTCGAAAGGCCCCGCTGCCCCACTTGACGTCGAGCACAAGCGCCGAGGCGCCGAGGGCGAGCTTCTTGGACATGATCGAGCCCACGATCAGCGGCAGGGACGGCACCGTCGCGGTCACGTCGCGAAGGGCGTAGAGGGTGCGGTCGGCGGGCGCGATCTCATCGGTCTGGGCGATGATCGCCACCGCGCAGCGCTCGAGCAGCTGCACGGTCTCCCGCCGGTTGCGGTCCGAGCTCCACCCGGGGATCGCATCGAGTTTGTCGAGGGTCCCCTGCGAGTGGCCGAGGCCGCGCCCCGCCATCATCGCCACCGGCACGCCGACGGCAGCGAGCAGCGGAGCCAGAATCAGCGAGACGGTGTCGCCGACGCCGCCGGTCGAGTGCTTGTCGACGGCCTCCGGCGCATCGGCAGCGAGGTCCCAGATCGCGCCGGAGTGCAGCATCTCCTCGGTCAGCCACCGGGTCTCCTCGTCGTTCATGCCGCGGCAGCAGATCGCCATCAGCATGGCGGCCAGCTGCTCGGGCGGCAGGGAGCCGTCGCTGGCACCTCGCACGAAGGCCGCGACCTGCTCCCTCGCGATCGCGTCACCATCCCGCTTGGCGGCGATTGCTTCGACGAAGCTCACATGCAGCCCCGCATAAGGTGACGTCAGCCCAGCTCGGTCAGGCGCTGTTGGGCTCGCGTCAGGTAGGGAGACTCCGGGAACTCGTCGACCAGCTGCTGGTAGTACTCGCGGGCCTTCTCCGCTTCGCCTTCGCGGTCGAAGAGCTCGCCGAGCTTGTTCAGGGCGGCGTCCACGGGCAACTCCGAGGAGCGACCGTCGACGATCGCCGTCAGCTCGGCGGCCACCTCCTCGGCCTCGCCGGCTTCAATCCGGAAGTCGACCAAATTGAGGTTGGCAAGGCGGCCTATAGCGTCGTCCTCGTGGCGCTCGGCAATCTCGAGAAGCAGCGCCTGCGCCGCCTCACGGTTGCCGCGATCGAGCTCGATGCGGGCCAGGTAGAGGCGCGCCATGTCGGCGTGGTCGGACCGCCGGAAGCGCTCGACCACCTCCAGGAACTGCTGCTCCGCCGCCTCCACATCACCGGCGGGACCACCTCCCGGCACCGCGTCCTCACCCTCGAAGGTCCGCATCGCCCGGTGCAGCATCAATGACGCCTCTTCGGTCCGCGCTCCGGACCACAGAGCGGCGGCCCACCACAGCACGGCCAACACGCAGACGCCGGCCAGCCCGGCCAGGATCGGACGCAGGTTGTCCGTGATCCAGCGCAGCACGATCTCACCGGCAGAGACGAAATCGTCATCCTGCTTGAGCTGTTTACGGGTGATTCGACGTCCCATGCAGTCCTCCGACGGCCGCCGGCCATGTCCGCGGCCTCAGCACTCTAGGCGCCAGGTCCGCGGCTGTCAACGTGACCGCGAGCCCCTCACCGGGCAACCGGCGCCTCCGGCTTCCCCGGTAGGGACAGCTGGAGCAGCGGCAGGATGGCGCTGTCGGCCGTGTGGTCGAGCCCGAGCGGCGCGATCGTCACCCACCCCCCGTGGAGCGCATGGCTGTCGCCCCCGGCTTCCGGATCCTGCGGGGGACGCCAGCGGTTGACATACCAGCGCACGCCGTCGGAGTCGACACGCGCCATCTCGTAACGCGCTTCAGCGGACTCATCGAGCCCCATCCTCGCGACCCGATAGCCGCGAACCTCGGCAGTGTTCTTCGGAACGTTGACGTTGAGGTAGGCACGGCTAGGGAGGCCGTGGTCGCGCACCGCGTCGATCACCGGCTTGGCCCAACGGGCCGCCGCCTCGAAGTCAGGCTGCGGCGCCTGCCACTCGATCTCCAACGACACTGCCAACGACGGTACGCCCCCCAAGGCGCCCTCGCGGGCCGCTGCCACGGTTCCAGATACCCACGAGCCGAGGCCGTCGTTCTCGCCGTAGTTGATTCCCGACACGATCAGATCGGGTGGGTCGTCGACCAACAGCGCGGTCAACCCGATACGCACCACCGTGGCCGGTGTGCCGTCGATCGACCACGCCGGGGAACCGGCGACGGGGTCGTGGTTGCGCACCTCCACCTCGCGGCGGGTCACCAGCGAGTGCCCCGAGACGCTCTGCTGCGTCTTCGGCGCGGCCACGGTCACTCGGTATGACGGGTCGGCCGCCAGTTCGGCGGCCATCGCCGCGAGGCCAGGCGCATCGATGCCGTCGTCATTGACGAGCAAAACGTGAATCGGCTCGCCGGCATTGGCCGCCATGGGTGGCATGACCATCGCGATCACGAGCAGCACGCAAAATGATTTCATGATGCCTCCTTCGAGAACGCGAATTCTAGCATCCGGCTGAGCAGGCCGGTTGAACGAACCTCTCGTTCTTCCCAGAAATCCGAGACGCAGCGCGCCGCGGATTTCTGGGAACGATACACTCTCGGCGGGGAGGACGACCATGCACGAGCACTCGCTGACGCTCGGGGCCCACCTCCTGTTGTGGGTCTTTCCGCTGGTGCTCGTGATCCTCGTCGTGGCGGAGAGCGTGCACGGTGCCGTGAGCCGCGGAGACCGCCAGTCATGACACCGCTGGAGGGCTCGGTCCTGACAACCGTCGCGGTGGTGATGGTCGGCTATCTCGGCGCCCTGCTCCTGATCGGGTGGCTCGCCTCACGGCGCACCCACGGGGGCGAGGACTTCCACCTCGCCGGCCGCTCCCTCGGCGCCTGGTCAGCCGGAATCTCGTCCACCGCCAGCTCCGAGTCGGGCTGGGTCACCCTCGGCGCGGTCGGCATGACCTTCGTGCACGGGGTCTCCGGCCTGTGGTACGCGCCCGGCTGTCTGCTCGGCTACCTGGTCAACGTCTACCTGGTGGCGCCGAGGCTGCGGCCTCTGTCGGCCGCGCAGGGCTCGGTAACGCTCACCGACGTCATCACCCGCCGCTGGGGCGACCCCCGCAACGTCCTCCGGGTGACCGCCACCACCATCATCCTGGTCTGCATGATGGGCTACGTGGCGGCGCAGATGACCGCCGCCGGCAAGGCCTTCTCGTCGTCCCTCGGCCTCTCGGGGCGGGGTGGCTACGTCCTCGGCGTCGTCATCGGCGCCCTCGTGATCATCCTCGTCACCTCCCTCGGCGGCTTTCGCGCTGTCGCGTGGACCGATCTCTTTCAGGGTCTGCTGGTGGCCGCCGCCCTGATCGCGCTGCCGCTGTACGCGATCGCCCGCCTCGGTGGCCTGACGGTTCTGATCGACGGTCTGGGCGCCGCCAACCCCGATTTCCTGGCCGCCGGTGGCGGCCGCGCGGGACCGGCACTGTGGGGCTTCATCGTCGGCCAGCTCGGCATCGGCCTCGGCTACCCCGGCATGCCGCACGTCGTCACCCGCTACATGGCGGCGCGCGACGACCGCGAGGTGCAGCGGCTGCAGTTGATCGCCATGATGTGGGGCGTCGCTGTCTTCTACGGTGCCGGGGTGGTGGGGCTGGTGGGTCGGGTGATGCTGCCGGAGCTTGCCGACGGCGAGCAGGCCCTGATGGCCCTCGCGCTGCAGCTGGTTCATCCGGTGCTGGCGGGGCTGCTCCTGGCGGCGGTCATTTCGGCCGTCCTTTCGACCGTATCGTCGCAGCTGCTGGTCGCGGCGTCGGCGGTGTCGTACGACATCGTGGAGGAGACTCTCGGCCGCGCCAGCGACGACCGCCGCAGCCTGGTCCTCGGCCGCTGGACAGTGGCGGTCGTCGGCCTGGCAGGGATCCTGGTGGCGTTGTCGGAAGTTCGTCTGGTCTTCTGGTTCGTGCTCTTCGCCTGGTCCGGGCTGGGCGCGGCGTTCGCGCCGCTCGTGCTGCTGGCGCTCGCCCGCCGGGGGGTCAACCGCCACGGCGCCCTCGCCGCGATGCTGACGGGAGCCGGCGTCACCGTGGTGTGGAAGCTGGGTCGCGACGCCGCCGCCGACCCCGAGGCCTTCGCCCGCGTGTGGTGGATCGCCCTCCTGGTGGCCGCCGCAATCCTGATACTCGGCGAGACGACCCGCTCCTTCGCGCCGGCCGACAGGATCGCCGTGGTGGGAGCGGCCGGCCTGTGTCTGTTGTCGTGGTGGCTCGTCCAGCAGCGGGGATTGTCCAACCTCTACGAGCTGGTGCCCGCCTTCGCCCTCGCGGGACTCGCGGCCCTCGCGGTCAGCTTCGTGACACCGTCCACCGAGACAGTTGACAGTTGAGCCGGAACCTTCCACAGACCACACAGATCCCGCGTTGCCTTCGTGCAAACCGAGATCGGCGACAGCCCGCTCTCGGAGAGTCCGAGACTCGAGGACGTGCGAAATCTTCGGGAACGGGAACGGGGACGGAATCGGCCTAACGCGGAGGTGGCGTCATCCCGAAGGAGAGCCGTACGTACTTCCGGGTCTCCTCCTGGAACGCTAGCAGGCGCTCCGAGCCGGCGTTGACCACGAGCCCATGCCTGGCCAGGTTCGGGTTGCGGCAGAAATCCTCCAGCGGTACGCCACCGATGCCGGTCTCGATGTAGAAGGCGACAGTCGGCGACACGTCGTGGCTGGCCGCGATCTCGCGGCAGCGCGGCGACAGCTTGGGGTCGGCGTACATCGAGCCCTCCCAGTCAAATACCTCGGGGTCGGGCAGCAGCGGCTGCTCGGAAGCGAGCAGCTCACCGTAGCGGTCGAAGGCGTCCCGCAGCAGCAGGCGCCGCCTCCGCTGCAGGTGGCGGCCGATGCGCAGCGACAGCCGGATTCGGTGCTCGGCAAGCTCGCTGTCGCCGAGCACGAACGGCGCCAGCAGCGACAGCATCACGGCCTGCATGGCGTTGGACGGCCCCGCCATGACGTTCTGCGCGTACCGCACGATGCCGTTGCGCAGCTTGTCCGAGCGGGTGAGGATGGCGCCGGCGCGCAAGCCCGTGACGCCGTGGGTCTTGGACAGCGAGTCGATGAAAAGCACCGCTTCGTGGTAGCGGGCATCCTCCTCGTACCAGGCGAGCAGCTCCCGATACAGCGGGTGGAGACGCACGTAGACCGAGTCGAGGACGATGCCGGCGTGCGGCCAGCGTTCAAGCACGACATCGACGAAGGCCCGCATCTGCCCGGGTGGCAGGGTTCGGCCGGTGGGGTTGTTGACCGGCATCAGATAGACGCCATCGATGTCGACACCGTCCGGCACCTGCTCGAGGTCCTCGGCGCTGGGGTCCATGTCGGGCCGTCCCGGCGGCAGGAAGTAGACCTGCATGCCCTGCAAAGCCATCTGGTCCATCGGGCACGAGAAGGTGGGGATCGGCACCAGCATGGTCGCGGGGCTCGCGTCGCCGACGCGGTTGCGCCGCGCCTCGGCGACGCCGATCAACGACGCCTGCAGCGCCTGGTTGCCGCCGTGGAAGATCACGACCTGCGGCGGCGCGTGCGGCAGGTTCCTGAACTCCATCCCGAGCTGTCTTGACCACAGCCCGCTCCACGCCGTGGTCACCGCGGGGAAACCGATCGAATCCAGGTTGTAGCCGAGAGGGTGGGCGCCGAGCTGGTTGATCCAACCGTGGACGTGCTCGAAGGACGACTCGAGCATGCTGTGCCAGTCGTGGTGGAGGTTCGGGTCCTCGGGATCGCCTTCCGGAACCGTCTGCCAGTCGAGGTCACCGATGGCGGAGGCCAGATCCTCGTAGCCCATGGCACGCATGGCGCTGACGGTGCGGCTCATCAACCGGATCGGGGCGCTGGAGAAGGTCTCCTTGAAGGAGTTGAAGGTTTCCAGGCGAATCGCGCGCTCTCTTTCAGCCATGGCCTGCCTCCCCGACAATCGCCCCGCCCCGTGATGGTACCCGGCGCCGAATCGGTCGGCAAGCCGGCGGGCGTCAGTCCCGAGGCTGACCGCCGGGCGGCATCACCCTGGCGCGCAGGCGCTCGAGGAAGTCCTGCTCCTTGGGATTGAGGGCGCCCGGGCCCTCGCTTTCCACCTTGCGGCGGATGCGCTCGAACTCGTGCACCTCGTCGGGGCCGAGGTAGCGCGCCGAAGGGCGCGGAGCCGGCGTCTGCGGCGGCGGCATCCGGATTCGCGATCTCAGGTACGCGAAGTACATGGCCGCACCGGCGGCTGCACCTCCCAGGTGGGCGCCGTGGCCGATGGGCAGCCCACCGCCGCGGGTCTGGGCGATCAGCCCCCACAGGTCGATGCCGACGAAGGCGAGCACGCCGGCCAGGGCCGGCACCGGAATGATGCCGAAGAGCAGGATCTTGTGGCGCGGAAAGTGGAGTGCGTAGGCGAGCAGCAGGCCGCTGACCGCCCCCGAAGCGCCAAGCGCCGGGATCTCGTTCGAACCGATCAGGAGCGACGACACCAGGCAGTGGCTGAGCGAGGCGACAACCGCAGCGGTCAGGTAGAACAAGAGGAAGGTGCGGCTGCCCCACAACTGCTCGAGGACCGTGCCGAAGCTCCACAACACGAAGAGATTGATCGCCAGGTGCCAGATCTCGTTGTGGGAGAAGGCGGCGGTCACCGCGGTCCACACCAGTCCGTGCAGGAGGTGCACGCTGCTGACCAGGAAGTTCGTGATCATGAACTCCGGGAGGCCCGGCATCGCCGCCGCGGCCTGCCAGGCGAGAAAGACCGCAACGTTGAGGAGGATGATCGTGGTCACCACCGGCGACCGCCGGCGCGGCGCGCGGCGCGGGGGTGGGGGCGGGGCCGGCTCGAGCTGGTCCTGGGGATCGTGATCCATCGGCAGGCCGCATTATGGCAGATCGAACACCACCGCCCGTGATAGCCTCCCCAGCACGACCGGAGGTGTGTCGTCATGAGGGTCGCCGGCCTGCAGCTGGACATCGCGTGGGAGCAGCCTGACGAAAACATGAAGCGCGCCGCCGCTCTCGCGGAGGACGCGGCCGCGGCCGGAGCGGAGCTGCTGGTGCTGCCCGAGATGTTCGCCACCGGCTTTACGATGCGAGCCGAGGAGATGGCGGAACACGCACCGCGGGTCCGCGCCTGGATTTCGGAACTCGCCCGCCGCCTCGGGGTTGTCGTGTGCGCGGGCTACGCCGAACCGGGCGAGCTCCGCCCGGCCAATGCCTGCTCCATACATACGCCCGCAGACGAGGAGCTGCTGCACTACCGCAAGGTCCACCCCTTTACCCTCGCCCGCGAGCCCGAGCACTACGAGGCCGGACGCACCCTGCGGACGGTGACGATCGACGGCGTCCGCGTGACGCCACTGATCTGTTACGACCTTCGCTTCCCGGAGCTGTTCCGTGCCGCCGCCGACGCCACCGACCTCTTCGTGGTGCTCGCCAACTGGCCGGAGCGGCGATCGCACGCCTGGCGCACTCTGCTCCAGGCAAGGGCCATCGACTGCCAGGCGTGGGTGCTTGGCGTCAACCGAGTCGGCGTCGCGGAAGGCCACCCCCACCGCGGCGACACGGCGCTCGTCGAACCGTGGGGGGAGGTGGTGTCCACCCTGGCCCACGAGCCGGGCGTGGTGCACGGCGAGGTGGACGTCGAGGTCGTCATCGAGGCCCGGGCACACTTCTCGTTCCTTGCCGACCGCAGGCCGGAGGTCTACCGGCGGCTGATGGAGGAGACGTAGAATTTCGCGACCATTCGGGCCGATCGGCATCCGTGCCGGACCGGAAGGGCGGGTGTGACGTGCCAGGGATCGAGCCCGCGTCTGCTGGAATACCGTCGGCCGTCGCCACGCTATGACAGCAGGGAGACAGCATGCCGACCACCGTCACCGTCAAGCTCTATTTCGAAGCCGCCCACCGCCTTCACAACCCCTCTCAGCCGGACGAGTGGAACGCGGAGGTCTTCGGCAAGTGCAACAACCTCTACGGCCACGGCCACAACTATGTGATTGAGGCGGCCGTCCGGGGCGAGGTCGACCCGGACTCGGGCTACCTGATCGACATGAAAGACCTCAAGAGCGTCATCAACCGACGCGTCGTGGACGACGTCGACCACAAGCACATGAATCACGAGGTGGCGTGGCTCGACGGCGTCAACCCGACCGCCGAGAACCTCGCCCGGATCTTCTTCGAGCGCATCGCGCCCGAGCTGCCGGACGGCGTCGAGCTCACGGCCCTGACCGTCCACGAAACCGAACGAAACTCGGCGACCTTTTCCGAATCTTGAGCTTCAATTCTCGGATCCCATTGGCGGAACGCCCATCCACGGGTCGCTGTCCGCGCTGAGACTTCGTTCAAAATCGAAAATCGAAAATTGCCGTCAGACGTTGCTGCCGTCGTCCGAGAACTTCTCCAGCACCGGATCGAGTCCGGCCCACAGCTCGGCGTCGGCGACCCGCAGCGTGGTCAGGTAGACCAGAGCCTCCCGATCCCGCTCCTTCAGCAGCTCACCGGCCGCCGCCTCGACCTTCGGCGCCTCCGGTCCGGCGAAGTCTTCGGGTAGATCGAGAACGCCGTCGTCGTGGGGCAGACCCACCGCATCGAGAAACGCGGTCATCAAAGGCCTCCGATCCGCCATGTGGAGGTGGAAAAGGTACTGAAAGAGCACGGTCTCGGGTAGGGTTTCGGCCAGCCGGACCAGGCGCCCCGCGACCCTGTCAGCCGCCAGCTGGCGCACCGACTGCACTCGGAACTTGAGGTCCTGGGCCAACGCCATCTCGAGCGCCGCACGACTGTCGCGGTCGGCGCCGTTCCAGAACGCTCTGGCGGCGGCCTTTCTGTCCTCGTCGCTCATCAGGTCCCACACCGCGTACGGCCCACGTTGTTCGACCGCCTCGAGCAGGGTCATTGTCTCAGCCATCACTCACCTCCAGAGGGAAGCCAAAGCCTACCGTATCTCGGAACTCGGATCTCGAAATTCCGAATTTCGGATCTCACGCCCGGGTCACAACGTGTACTCCGAGCCGTCGATCACCACCACCTGGCGGCCGTCCGGATGCACGAGCACGACCCGCTCGGCGCGGATCGGGTTGCCCGCGGCGTACACGATGTCCTGGTGGACGACGTTCCCCGGCTTCTCGAAGTCCTCCACCCCGACCACACCGCCGAGATGGTCCGAGCGGCCGAAGGCCCAGTGGAATCCGGCCTTCTCGTCCTCGAGGACCTCGCCGGTCACGACCGCACGGTCGTTGACGCCGAACGCGACCTCGGCAATGTTGGCACGTGCCGGATCGGCGTCGAAGAACCCCGCATAGCGGTCCGCCGCGGGCCCGTCCCCCTCGACCACCAGGATCGTGTTCGACGCGACCAGCAACACCACCAGCTCGTCGCCCTCCATCACCGGGATGCTCCCCGCCGTCCACGACGGGACCCCCTCGTACTCGCCCTCGTAGGGCACGATGAAGGTCTCGCCCGAGGGCAAATTGATGATGCGGTCGCCGTCCTTTCCGCGCGGCAGGAAACCGTTGTCCATCTCGGCCCGGCGGTGGCGAAGATCGAAGCTGCAGCGGTGGCCGGTCGAGAACAGGACCTCGCACAGCTCCGCCCCATCCATCGCCTCGTGAATCTTCCGGCAGCGAGCCGCCACTCGAGAATAGTCGGCAGCAAGGGCGGTCTCCTCCATCCGCTCCTGAACCCCCGGCATCGAGGCCGCCCGGAAGTCCTCGTGCTCGTCCGCGATCATGGCCAGCGGCGCGGTTGCCGAGAACTCGGTCATCGCGACCACGAGCGTCGAGCCGATCAACTCCTCGGCGAGATCGACCTCGTCGGCGCCGCGCCGGCCGCGCTGCGCCAGGTCGGCATTGTTGGCGCCGGTTGCGGCATAAGCGAGCAGCGGCGCGACGGTGAAACCTCGCTCGGCGCCCAGCTCGGCCATCGCCTCCCGCCAGCGCGCCGCCATCCGGCGGCGCGCCGACCACCCGTCGTGGTCCTCGAGATCGCCGTGCGGCTCGTCGACGACGAAGGTCGCGACCTCGCCGGGCTGCGGATCGAAAACATCTGTCAGAAGCTTCTTCACATCGAGCATCGATCGGCACCTTTCCACCGCGACGGCAGGGCGCCGGCGCGATTCCGAAATTGTACTCCCGACGGCGAGGTATTATGCTGCGCCCCATGAGCCGACCTTTGACCACCGCCGTCGTCGGGACCGGCCACCTCGGCCGCCACCACGTTCGACTGCTCGCCGCGATGGACGGCGTGCGGTTCCTCGGCGCCTTCGACGCCGACCGCGGGCGGCTGACCGAGATCACCACCGAGCTTGGTGTTGCAGCCCTGTCCTCGATCGCGGCCGCGGGGGAGGCCGACGCGGTCGTTGTGGCGACCCCGACCGTCAGCCACCGCGACGTCGCCGCGCAGCTGCTCGAGGCAGGCTGCCATGTGCTCGTGGAAAAGCCCATCACCGCCTCGGTCGCCGAGGCCGACGAGCTGATTGCCCTCGCCAACCGGGCGGGCAAGGTGCTCGCGGTGGGCCACGTCGAGTACCACAACCCGGCCGTTCAGGCCGCTCTCGGCGTCGCCGAGGGGGTGCGCTACCTCGAGAGCCAGCGCCTGTCGCCGTTCACCGCACGGTCGGTCGATGTCGACGTGATCCTCGACCTCATGATCCACGACCTTCAGATCACCCTCGCGGTGGCCGGCGAGCGCCCGTCCGAGATCCGAGCGGTGGGCGTGCCGGTGCTGACCGACAAGGTGGACCTCTGCCACGCCTGGGTCGAGTTTTCGGGCGGCCTAGTGGCCAACCTGACCGCCAGTCGGGTCTCGGCGGAACGGGTCCGGAAGCTGCGCCTGTTCGCCCGCGAGTCCTACTTCTCGATCGACTATGCCGAGCAGAGCGTGTCGTCGGCCAGGCTGCTGCACGGCCCGGACGGCGCCGAGATCGCGCCGCAGCCGGTGGAGGTCGTCACGGACGAGCCGCTCAAGGCCGAGCTCGAGGCATTCATCGGTGCCTGCCGTGGCGACGCGACACCGTTCGTCGACGGCCGCACCGGAGCCGCCGCCCTCGAAGCGGCGATCACCGTCCGCAAGTGCGTCGAGGCGCGCTGATGGGCCCGTCGCTGCGCCTACTTGACGATGAGCTGAAGCGCCGGATCGTGAATGAGGCGACGACCGTGCTGGAGGAGATCGGGATCGACGCGCCCGATCCCGTCACGCGCGGGCTCCTGAAAGAGCACGGGGCCACGGCGGGCGCGAGCGGACGAGTCCGCCTGCCCTTCGAACTGGTTTCGAACGCCCTCGATCACGCACCCCGGGGGTTCTCTCTCTTCGATCTCGAGGGCCGCGAGACCCACCGTTTCGAGGGCCGCAAGACCCACTTCACGCCGGGCTCGGCCGCGATCAACATCCTCGATCGTTCGAACGGGACGATCCGGCCCGCGGTGGCCCGGGATTTGGTGACCCTCGCCAAACTGGTGGCCGGCCTCGAGCGGATGGACGCCCAAAGCACGGCGCTGGTGGCCTCCGACGTGCCCGAGGAGATCGCCGACAGCTTCCGCCTGTGGGTCAGCCTGCGGCTGTGCCAGAAGCCGGTCGTCACCGGCGCCTTCACGGTCGAGGGCTTCGCCCTGATGCGCGACCTGCTGCTCGCGGTGCGTGGCACCGCCGGAGAGCTCGCGGCGCGACCGCTCGCGATCTTCACCTGCTGCCCGACGTCCCCGCTGCGCTGGACCGAGGAAGGCAGCCGCAACCTCATCGACTGCGCTCACAACCGGATCCCGGCCGAGATCGTGCCGGTGCCACTCACCGGCTTCATGGCGCCCGTCACCCTCGTCGGTACCCTCATCCAGCACACCGCCGAGGTCCTGTCGGGGGTCGTCATCGCCCAGCTCGCGTCGCCGGGCGCACCGGTTCTGTTCGGCGGCTCGCCGGCGATCTTCGACGTCCGCTACGAGACGACGCCGATGGGCGCGATCGAGACCTCCATGCTGACCTGCGCCGCGGCCGAGGTCGGCCGCCACCTCGGGCTGCCGACGCAGGGCTACATCGCCCTCTCCGACTCCAAGGCCCTCGACGCGCAGGCGGGTCTCGAGACAGCCATCGGCGGCGCGATGGGAGCACTGGCCGGCCTCGACAACGTCTCCGGACCGGGCATGCTCGACTTCGAGAGCTGTCAGAGCCTGGAGAAGCTGGTGGTCGATCACGAGATCTGCCTGATGACCGACCGCCTCCGTGCCGGCATCGAGCCGAGAGAGGACTTCCCGTCGCGGGCCCTGTTCGAGGAGCTGCTGGCCGAGCAGCACCTGCTGATCGCCGACCACACCCGCCGCCACCTGCGCGCCGAGCTGACGTTCCCGGGGCCCGTGATCGACCGCGCCGGCCGGCAGCGCTGGCTCGAAGAGGGCTCACCCGACCTCCTCGAGCGCGCCGCGGCCGAGGTCGATCGGTTGATCGCGGCCTGGGAGCCCAACGGCCTCGACGACGGCGTCCGCCGCGAGCTCGACGCCCTGATGTCGGCCGCCGCGAAGGCGCGCGGAATGAACGCGCTGCCGGCAATCGAGGACCGCTGAACCGTCTGCGACCCAGTTCCAGATCAGATCCCCATCCCGAATGAAGCGCCTCGACCCCAGATCTGTATCGGGATCAGGTTCGGGATCGGTTGGGGATGATCTTTGCAATCGTCGGCTCGTGGCTTTTCACTTCCCCGCCAGCAGCGCCCGCTCCACCGGCGGCAGCCCGTCCCACGCAGCGGCCAGCCAGCTGACGCCCTCGAGGAAAGCGCGCGCGCGGTCGGTGTTCGGACACACCGAACGCAGCAACTCCCAGAACGCCGGCGAGTGGTCCGCGTGCACGGCGTGCGCGAGCTCGTGGGCGACCACCGCCTCCTGCACCCACGGCGGCATCTGGCGCAGCGCCGCGTTGAGGCGGACGACCCCGGTGCGGGCGCTGTAGCTGCCCCAACGGCGCTGCTGGGTGGTGACGAAACGGATCTCGGAGATTTCAAGAGGGTGCGGGAACCGCGCCGCGAGCCGGCGGGCAAGCGCCTCTGCGCCACCCGTCGCGTTGACGGCATCGGCGCGCTGGCGGCGCACCAGGCGCCTCGCCAGCTGCTCGACAGCACTCTCGAGCTCACGCACCGGCAGTCCGGTCGGCGCACTCACTACCATCGTCGATCCCCGTAGCCGAGCATTGATGTTCTTGACGCGCTTTCGCGTCACCACCAGTTCCAGCACCACGCCATCCACCTCGAGCTTGCGAGACTGCTGCATCACGGACGGATGGTACCTCGGCCCGGGGATCCGCTATCCGTCCTGGAGCTGCTCTTCGATCGAATCCTGATCAGCGCGGACCGCTCATCCTGATGATGCGGTCGGTGATGTCGTCCTTGACGCGGCGCAGGCAGGCGAGCGTGTAGTCGCCGACCCTGAGGGTCGGGTCCTGGACCAGCGGGGTCAGGTCCATGGCAAAGGTCAACGCCTCCGAGACGTCGGCCTGGTCGGCCTGGTAGAAGGTGGCGTTGGCCAGCCTGCGTCCCCGCACCGCGAGGTCATAGCGCTTGCCGCTTTGAATCTGCGAGTCGAAGACCGACGTCAGCGCCTCGCCGAGGTTGCGGTGCCCGCTGACGTCGAGTGCCTGCTTGTCGACGTCGAGCAGCCAGTCCAGCCCGCGCCACACCTCGCAGCCGAAGACCCACTTGGGCCGCTTCTCCTCGGGCAGCTCGCGCAGGGCCTCGATCGCGCGCAGGCAGCAGGCGACGTGGGTGTCGTGGACATCGGCCGGGTTGTGGAGATACACCACCTCCGGCTGCGCGCCTTCGAAGATCGCCTTCAGGTAGACCGCCACATCGGCGTTCGCGGCGTTCTGCACCGCCGAGCTCGGAAAGCCGAGCTGGATCTGGCAGGCGTAGTTGCCGACCAGGGCCGCCTTGCGCTGCTCGGCCACCCGCACCTTGCGCATCTCCTCTTCGCTCAGTTCGGCGTACGAGCCGCCGCGGGGGGCCCCGTCGCCATCGGTGACGGTGACGCCGCTGAACCAGCGGTCCGGGTGGTCGAAGCACTCGAGGATGCCGTGAAGGGCCATCAGCTCGATGTCGTCCTGGTGCGCCCCCACTGCCAGGTGGGTGGTGCGAGACAGGGCCTCGGTGACGGTCGAGCCGTCAGGCACGAAGACGTCGGCGTCGGGGTTCTGGAGCTGCATGTCTGACCTCGTAGTACGTCCGCCGCTTCGTCCCCCCCGGCGGGGATCGAAGAGGGCGCTCCTTCGATTATGCCTTGGTTTTCTCCGGGTTGCTGAATCCCTGCGCGGTTCAGGGCGCTTCGTCGCGGTCTTCGGGCTGCTCTTTTTCTCCGCAGCGGCCGTCCTCGGCCTCACCTGCCCCGCGGCAGAGACACTCGAGGACCGGGGCGGTCGCCCTCAGTCTGTGGACTGACAGCGAGGCTCCCGCCAGTCTCCTCCGAACCGCCTCGATATTTCAGGGACCAGGTCGCGGCCGAGGCCACGACCGTTCGAGGACGAACCCCGCTGACTGATGAGGTGTCAGCCGATGGAAGCCGACCTGAGATCATGATCGCCGCGGGGAACAACCGATGCGACCGATCCGTTTATAAGGCGTCCGCCGGTTCGTGAAAAACACGAAAATTTGCACCTGAGTCGAAGACACCCGGCCGCGAGTGCGGCCGGAGCAGGAGGACAAAATGTACGACGCGAAGGCCTACTCCGCAGCCAGTGCGACCTCGGATTTCGCACCGGACGCGATTCGGCGCCGCGACCTCACGGACAACGACGTCCAGGTCGAGATCCTGTTCTGCGGCATCTGCCACTCTGACCTCCACTACGCGCGAGACGAGTGGCACGACTTCATGCCCGCGGTCTATCCCTGCGTGCCGGGGCACGAGATCGTCGGCCGGGTCACCGCGGTGGGTTCGGGCGTAACCGAGTTCCAGCCAGGCGACGTGGTGGGTGTGGGCTGTATGGTGGACTCGGACCGCAGCTGCCCGAGCTGCCAGGCCGGCCTCGAGCAGTTCTGTTCCAACATGACCCTGACCTACGGATCGCCCGACCCGCACACCGACGACATCACCTACGGCGGCTACTCCGAGAGCATCGTCGTCGATCAGCACTTCGTGCTGCGAGTGCCTGACAACCTGGCCCTCGCCGGGGTGGCGCCGCTGCTGTGCGCCGGCATCACCACCTACTCGCCGATTCGCCGCTGGGGCAATCTCGAGGGCAAAAAGGTCGGCGTGGTCGGCCTCGGTGGCCTCGGCCACATGGGGGTCAAGTTCGCCAAGGCCTTCGGCGCCCGGGTGGCGGTCTTCACCACTTCGCCGGGCAAGGCCGACGACGCGAAGCGTCTCGGCGCCGACGAGGTCATCGTCTCCACCAACCCGGAGGAGATGGAGCAACACGCCGGCACCTTCGATTTCATCCTCGACACGGTGTCCGCTCCGCACGACCTCAACGCCTACCTCGCCATGCTCGGCGGCGACGGCAACCTGACCCTGGTCGGAGCCCCTGACGAGCCGCTCCCGGTGGCCGCCTTCGCCCTGCTTTTCGGCCGCAAGAGCATCTCCGGGTCGCTGATCGGCGGCATCGAGGAGACCCAGGAGATGCTCGACTTCTGCGGCGAACACGGCATCACCGCCGACGTGGAGGTGATCCCGATCCAGCAGCTCAACCAGGCCTACGATCGGCTCGCGAAGTCGGACGTCAAGTACCGCTTCTCGATCGACATGGCCTCGCTCAAAGGGGAGTGAACGTCACTTCATCCGATCGATCTTCTTGCGGATGCGCTGCTCCCACTTCTCGTACTCCTTGTCGCTCAGCGGCTCGTCGAAGGTGAGTTCGAACGGCCGGTAGTAATCGCAGGTGATCCCCATCTGGGAGGTGCTCGAGCTCATCTCGCCCGTGATGCGCTCCCGGCTCTCGATGGTCCAGACGACGTCGATGACCATGTCGACGTTCCCCTCCTCGTCTTCGAAGACGCCGGTGTATCGACAATCGCCGCCTCTGGTCATCAGGGTGTCCTCCTCCTTCTTCGTCGCGCTGTCGCCGAAGAGCTGCGAGCAGTCGTCCCTCACCACGAGGATGATTCCGCTGTCACGCACCGGCTCGAGCTTCCGGTTGAGTGCGAAGGCGCCCCGGCAGTCCATCGAGCCCTCCAGGTTCTGCACGTTCCAGCGTCCCTCCTCCGGGCAGAGGCAGTCGGCTCCGGTGCGTCTGCCGCCGACCTTGCGCTGCTCGAGCACGAACTCGCAGGTCACCGCTTCGGACGCCCCGAGCCGGAAGATCGCCGCCGCGTTGTCGAGCCTGCCGACGCTGGGGTCAGCGCTGTCCTGATCGTCACACCGGATCTCCGTCAGCTCGTACCCGGCGGCCGCCACATCGGGATCGATCTCCGACAGCTTGGCCACGTGGCTCCCCGCCGCCACGCCGTCCCCGGTCAGGCTGCCGCGGCCGCCGCCCGTCAGGACCAGCTCTCCCGCGGGAACGCCGGTGAACACGAAGGTGGCCTCGTCCGTGAACGCGGGCTCGGTCACCACCCGCACGGTCGCGGTGCCCGCACCCGATTCGGCTGCAGCCCCCGTCTCTTCCTGTCCCAGAGCCGGCTGCGCCCCCAGCAGGAAGCAACCCATCGACACCATCGGGATCGCGAAAACTCGGTGGTGCATCACGCACCTCCATTTCAAAATTGTTCAAGTACGCAATCGAGTATAAAGCATGGACCCGGTCGAGGCGTTGTTGCACGCCGCCGCGCTCGGTCGCGCCCGGCGAACCGGGCACTGCCGCCATCCGACGCCACGCTCCCGGGTTCGCCTCTCGAGCGCCTCGAAACGTGGCTCGACGAGGGCTCAACCCGGAGCATGGGCCAACAGTCGTAGAGGTGCTAAGATACTGAGAATGAGTGACCTTGAACAGAGAAGCCGAAGACGCCGCCAGACCCTCGAAGTCCATGTGGCGCGTTCCGCCGACGAGGCGGAGGCCTGGGATCTCGACTACTGGCAGCGCAGGACCGCGGACGAGCGACTGTCGGCATTGGCGGCCATCCACAGAGAGATCGCCCTGATCGAGGCCGGCAGGAGTCGCGACGCGGATGGGGACGATTGACGGATGGATGCCATCCAGGATTTCGAGGACATCCTCGAGCTCTTCGCCCGTCACCGGGTCCGCTATCTCATCGTCGGCGGCCTCGCGTTCATCTACCATGCCAAGCCGCGCTATACCAAGGACATCGACCTCTGGATCGATTCGGACCACGGAAATGTCCGATGCGCCAATCTGGCGCTCGAGGCATACGGCAGCCCGGAGCTGCTGACGGAGGAGGACGCGGACGAGATCCTGCAGCTCGGCGCGGCGCCGAGCCGCATCGACATCCTACGAGACACCATCGGTTTCGATTTCGACGAGGCCTGGCGGCGGAGGATCGAGGGCCGCTACGGCCGGGCCCCGGCCAACTGGATCGATCTCGACAGCCTGCTCGCCATCAAGTCCGCCATCGACCACCCACGGCACCAGGAGGACGCGAGGATCCTGCGAGCCGTCAGAGAGCGCCGTCCCCGAGAGGGCTGAGTGCCCTTCAGAACTGTTGCAGCCGAAAAGAGGACAGCCGGCTTGCCCGGGTGGAATTCTCGATCAGATACAGGCTTCATCCTCTCCCGTCATTCGAAAACGAAGCCTGGTGCCGGAGGAGGGATTCGAACCCTCACGCCTTTACAGGCAAGGGATTTTAAGTCCCCAGCGTCTGCCATTCCGCCACTCCGGCAGGAGACGGGATCATCATAGCGGGAAAGCGGGGGGCGATTTCGGATTTCGGATTTCGGATTTCGGATTTCGGCCCACCCACCCAGGAATCAACCAGGACAGTCGGGCTCACATCTCGTTCAGGTTCCCTCAGCCATCTCGATGAGTTGCATAACTTTACACGTGCTATTTATGATGTTCTGCATACGGACGACGATCTCACTCGATGACCCGATGACCGCATCTTCGAGGCCATCAAACGGCGGGCCGCGGCTGAGGGTCGCAGCGTCAGCGCGTTCATTGCCGCGGTGCTCGACGATGGCTTGAAACGGCACCAGCGACCGCGAGAGGATCGGCCGTTTCGTCTCGCGACAGTCGGCGAGGGCGGCTCATACCCCGGGATCGACCTCGACCGGCCGCGGGGGCTGATGGTGGCCGAGGACGAAGAGCGCTACGGCTGATGCTCGCCGCCGACGCCCACCACGCGGCGGTCGCCGTCGAGCACGGCTGCACCATGCTCACCACCGATTCCGCCTTCGAACGATTTCGCAAATTGAGGTGGCGGCGTCCGTTGAGAAGGCACTGATCGCAATTCTGACCTTCGAGTCTGACCCGACGGTCAGAATTGCAGAAAAACAGGAAATCATGCAATCTGTTCTTACATTCCGCACATCGCGGACCTGATTTCTCGTGAATTTCTTGGGGATGGGGA
>CAZSTH010000075.1:0-19479 GCA_964609835.1 uncultured Thermoanaerobaculia bacterium | reverse complement strand
ACCGCCGTCGCCGCGATCGCCAGCATGACTGCCGTCATCGCCACCACCGCGAGCTTGGAGCGTCCCATCGCGCCCGCAGTCTCGCGCAGATTTTCGTTGCCATCAACCAAAACCTCCCGAACGGCGCAAATCCCCATATTCCGCTTAGCGGCCTCTTCAACTACACCGACGGAATGGCGCGAGTCACCATCGAATATCGGGGGAACTCGTGGGCCGCATGGGCGGGAGGGAGCGCCACCAGTCGCGAGGTTGAATGGCGCCTGACCGACGAGCAGGATCCCTATCTGGTCGATCGAACGAGCACCGGTTTCGTGGTCGGCGCCACCTGGAACCCTTCACGGGCGCTCGATCTCACACTTGAGTACGATCGCGGGGACTTCGAACTCCATTCGCCGCCAACTCCCTGGTCGACGGTAAGGGGGTGGTTGCCGACTACGACCAGAACGGTATGGACAACTTCATGCAGGGGCTCGATTTCAACTTGATCAGCTCCGTGTTCGATCCGTACAAACCGAACGCCCCCGTCCTTTCGTTCGAAAACGGCAACAACGAGTGGGTCTACAGTCCGTTCCCAGCCGCCCTGGTGCCGCCCGACTGCGCCGAGCAGTACCCCGACATCGATCACGACGGTATTCCCGACAACGTCAATATCGGCTGCGAGGCGTGCCACGGGCCCGGCTCTAAGCACGTGCTCAACGGCGGGGATCCAGAGTACATCCTTGCTCCCAGCGAGCTCGACACCGAGAGGTCCAACGAGATCTGCGAACAGTGCCGCAGCCCCCACCGCGGCGGCGAGGCGATGATCGTGAGGAGCATCGAGGAGGATGGCATCACCATCCAACCATCGAACGAGAACAACACTCTCTGCCTGGCCTGCCGCGCAACCCACGGGGCTTTCGAGGACATCACGCCGGAGCAGGTCGCAGCGTATGACGAAAACCTCGACCACATTCGCAACGTGACCGAGGCTCACACCAACCGCCCGTACGGACCGGAGCGCTCGATGGGCCTGTCACGATGCTCCGGCTGCCACATGCCGCAGGTCGCGAAATCAGCGATCAACTATGACGTAAGCAGCCACACCTTCGAGGCGATCGCGCCCGAGAAGACCCTCATGTACCAGGAGCAGGGCGGCATGCCCAATGCCTGCGCTGTCAGCTGCCACGCCCAGAAGGTCAACTCGCTCGGCCTCGGCTACGATCCCGATATCGGCGACTGGGATGCCCAGTTCGATGTGGACCTCGCGGGGGGTCTGATGTACTGGTACGGTCCCGGCGGCGTCTGGTGGGACATCGAACACGACGATTCCTCGGCCAAACGCGCGATCGAGAACTCGGCGTACCCAGGTGTCTACGTGCCACCCGAGGACCCGACCTTCAACGACTGAGCGGTCGTCTTCTTCTTCAATTCCCAAGGGGCCTCAGGGTCCCTGTTTTTATCGATCGATTCTCACAGCTCAGTTCCTCTCATCCCTCCGCCGAGGTCACGGAAAAGAGGACGGAAGAATCAAACCAAAATCGAGCACTCAACTTCCAGAGCTGATGGTATCCTCCCCCGCCGATGAACGAGCCGCCGCTGACGCTCGGCCGGATCTTCCGCTTCTGGCTGCCGCTGGCAGCGACCTGGCTGATGATGGCGATCGAGGGCCCGTTCCTCGCCGCCATCATCGCGAGGTTGTCCGAGCCCGTGTACAACCTGGCCGCCTACGGCGTCGCCTACGCGCTGGCGCTGGTCGTGGAAGCTCCGGTGATCATGCTCCTCAGCCTGTCCACCGCCCTCGCCCGCAACCGCGACTCCTACCTGCGGCTGCGAGCTTTCACCCATGCTCTCAATGCGACCGTCACTCTCGCCATGGCGGTGACGCTGTGGCCACCTGTGTTCGACTGGCTGGCGTCAGATCTCATCGGGCTGCCGCAAGAGGTCGCGTCGCGCACGCATCTCGCGCTCTTCCTCCTCTTGCCGTGGCCCGCCACCATCGGACTGCGTCGCTTCTACCAGGGCATCCTCATCCGCCACGATCTCACTCGACTGGTTGCGTACGGGACCGTGATCCGACTGATCACCATGGCCGCGACGGCCATGCTGCTGGCCCTGTCGAGAACAGTCGACGGCGCCGCGGTCGGCGCGGCCGCGTTGAGCGCCGGCGTCACTGCGGAGTCGGCGGCCGCGTGGCTGATGGCCCGCCCATCGGTACGAGTGCTACTCGACAACCTCGAGTCGCCGACCGGTGCCGCCACCAGCTTCCGCGGCCTCGCGCGCTTCTACTATCCGCTCGCCCTGACGACGCTTCTCAGCCTCGGCCTCCAACCGGTCGTCACCTTCTTCGTCGGCAACAGCCGAGCGGCCATCGAGTCGCTGGCGGTGTTGCCTGTCGTGAGCGCCCTGGTTTTCATCTTCCGGGCGGTGGGCCTCGCATTTCAGGAGGTTGTCATCGCACTCATCGGCGAGGAGCACGAGGGCTACCACTGTCTGCGGCGGTTTGCACTGCTCTTGGCGGCCATTGTCGTCGGCGTGCTTGGTGTCATCGTGTGGACGCCGCTGGCACGGGTCTGGTTCGAGACCGTGTCGGGCCTGACCCCGGACCTGGCGGCCTTTGCGGTTCCGGCCGCCCGCATCCTCGCGCCGATCGCGGGGCTCACTGCCCTGCTTTCGTTCCAGCGCGCCGTCCTGGTCGCCCGCGGTGCCACCGACGGCATCACCTGGGCGACCGTGATCGAGGTCGCCGGCGTCGTGGCCGTGCTGTGGATTGCCATCGCCGGTCTCGATCTGGTGGGCGCGATCGCCGCCACCACCGCGTTGCTGATCGGGCGCGTCGGCGCGAATGCGTACCTCGCTCCAGCGTTGAAAGCTCGAGGGAACGACCCGCCGCATCCGCACGGATAGCGGTCGCGATTGAAAGGCACAGTTCGGCGGCAACCAACCGAGCCGGCTGGTCGAATTCGGGATCGATGGTCGATTTCGCTATGATCAAGCCTTCGAAAGGAGCGATTCATGCGCTACCGCCATCTCGGAAACTCCGGACTCAGGGTGTCGGCGCTCAGCTTCGGCGCCTGGGTGACCTTCGGACCGCAGCTCGATGAGGCCGCGGCCGCCGAATGCATGCATGCGGCATGGGACGCCGGCGTCAACTTCTTCGACAACGCGGAGGTCTACGCGGGCGGGGTCGCCGAGGAGCTGATGGGGGCCGTGCTTGCGAAGTCCGGCTGGAAACGGTCGGACTATGTGGTCTCGACCAAGATCTTCTGGGGCGGCGAGGGACCGAACGACCGCGGCCTGTCGCGAAAGCACATCGTCGAGGGGACCGAGGCCTCCCTCGCAAGACTTCAGCTCGAGTACGTGGACCTGATCTTCTGCCATCGAGCCGATCTCCACACCCCGGTCGAGGAGACGGTCCGGGCCATGAACCACATCATCGAGCAGGGCAGGGCGCTCTACTGGGGCACCAGCGAGTGGCCCGCCGAGCGTATCCTCGAAGCCTGGCACATCGCCCGGCGCGAGCGCCTGATCCCGCCGCTCATGGAGCAGCCGCAGTACAACCTCTTCCACCGCGACCGCGTCGAGCGCGAGTACGCGCCGCTGTACGAGCGCATCGGGCTCGGAACCACGACCTGGAGTCCGCTCGCCAGCGGCCTGCTCACGGGCAAGTACAACGACGGGATCCCACCGGACAGCCGCATCACGCTCGAGGGCTACGAGTGGCTGCAGGAGCGCTTCGAGGGCGCCGAGGCCGAGGCCAAGCTGGCCAGAGTGCGGCAGCTCTCCGGCATCGCCGCCGACCTCGGCTGTACGACCGCCCAGCTCGCGATCGCGTGGTGCCTGGCCAATCCCAATGTCAGCACCGTCATCACGGGCGCCTCCAGACCCGAGCAGGTGCGCGAGAACATGGCGGCCGCCGAGGTCGAGGAACGGCTTTCTCCGGAGGTCCTGGATCGCATCGAAGAGATCGCCGGCAACCGTCCCGAGGCCGAGCGGGATTGGCGTTGACGCTCCAGGTGGAGCACCGTAGCATGAGGCGTCGTCGCGAAGACAACGAGGTTTTCTGGTCTCGGGAAGGAGGTTCGATGTGATCGCCGAGAACCACCGACCGGCCGTCCTGGCGGCGGCCGTGCTCCTTGCAGCGCCGTCTCTGAGCCTGGGGTCCGGGTTCGCACTCTTCGAGCACGGTAACCGGGGGATGGCCATGGGCGGCGCCATGACCGCGGTCGCCGATGACCCGTCGGCCCTGTTCTGGAACCCGGCCGGTTTGGCGTTCCAGACCGATCGCGGCGTCCAACTGATGCTCGGCACCACTCTCATCCAGCCCGAGCAGACCTTCTACGGGGCCAACCCGTACCCTGGCGACGGTTATGTCGCCGAGCAGGTGGACCAGACCTTCTACCCGCTCCACATCTACCTCGGGATACCGGTCAACGAGCGCCTCGAGGTCAGCTTCTCGTTGACGAATCCCTATGGGCTGGGCACCGAGTGGGACGACGAGTTCCTGGGCCGCTACATTTCACAGCAAGCCGACCTGACGACCAATGACCTCGGTATCAGCATGGCCTACCAGCTCTCCGACAGCATCGCCTTCGGCGTCGGCGTCGACTTCATCTACAGCGAGATCGAACTGCGGCGCCGGGTCGGCCTGATCAACCCCTACACACAACGGCTGACCGACGTCGCACAGGGCACCCTCGATGCCTCGGACAGCGACAACACGGCCTTCGCCTGGAACGCGGGACTGCTCTTCAAGCTCGGCGCGGGCTTCCAGCTCGGCGCCCTCTACCGTTCGGATTTCAAGCTCGACTACGTCGGCGTCGGGAGCTTTCGACAGCTGCCGACGGGATACCCGGATTTCGACGCTCTCATCGGCACGCTCATCCCGTTCGGCGGCAAGGTCCCGATCACCACCTCGATCGAGTACCCGGACTTCTGGACGGTCGGGCTTTCGTGGCAGAACGAGAAGTGGACCTTCTCCGGCCAGTACGGAGTGATGGGTTGGAGCTCGTTCGAACAGCTCTCGATCGTCTTTCCGGAAAATCCGCTCCTCAGCGAGGTGGTCCGAGAGGACTACGAGAACGCTGCCCAGTATCGATTCGGGGGCGAGTACCGGGCGAGCCGGCACGTGGCGCTGCAGCTCGGATGGCTCTTCGACGAGACCGGCCAGCCAATCGCCTCCATGTCGCCCCTGCTCGGCGACGGCGACCGCACGGCTTACAGCGGCGGCATCAGCTTCATGACCGGGCGGCTCCGGATCGACCTCGGCTACATGTTCCTCGAGTACGACGGCCGTTCCACCGAGGGCACCTCGTGGGACGGCTTCGACGGCCTTTACGAAGGCGAGGCGCAGCTCGGTGGTGCCACCTTCACCTTCACTTTTTAGGCAAGGAGGACAATGATGAAGACCACGATTCTCGCGACCTGTCTCGTCCTCCTGACGTCGTTGCCGGCGGCCGCGCAGCTGGACTTCACCACCTACGTCGCCCTCGGCGACAGCCTGACTGCCGGCTTCGCCTCCGGCGCCCTGATGGACTGGCACCAGGAGCGCTCCTACCCGGCCGTGCTCGCTCACCAGGCAGGGGCGCCGGTCTTCGAGCAGCCGCTGGTCTCACAGCCCGGGCTGCCGCCGATTCTGGAGCTGGTCAGCCTGGCACCGGCGACCGTGATCGCTCCGGTCGGGCTCGTGCCGGGACAACCAGTCAATGCCGCGTATCCCGCACCGTACAACAACCTCGGGATCCCGGGCGCCAACCTCTTCGACATGCTGTTCCAGACCGGAGACATCAACAACCTGATCCAGGGCGACTTCAGCACGGTGATGTTCGATATCGTCCTGCGCGACGGGACCTTCACCGCCCTCGAGCAGTCGATCGGGCTCCAGCCGACCTTCATGACCGTGTGGATCGGCAACAACGACGTCCTCGGCGCGGTCCTCTCGGCCACACCAGCCGACGGGGTCACCTTGACCCCGGTGGAGTTCTTCGCCGAGCTCTACCGGAACGCCATCGGCGCTCTCGTGACCAACACCTCGGCCGACATCGTGCTTTTCAATCTCCCCTATCCGACGTCGATCCCATTCACGACCAGCATCGGTCCGCTGGTGGAGATCCCGGACGTCGGCACCGTGCCGCTGGCCGCCGACACCGGTCCGCTGTCAGCGGACGACCTGGTGACGTTCCCGGCAGGGGCCCTGATCGCCCAAGGCTATGGCCTGCCCGGCGGGCCGCCGCTGCCGGACAATCTCAACCTGCTGACCGGCGAGCCCGGCTACGTGCTGCGGGCGGCCGAGGTCGAGGTGATCAACGACCGCATCGACGCCTTCAACCAGGTGATCGCGGACGTGGGTGCGGCCTTCGATTGCCCGGTCTTCGATGCCAATGCCATCTTCAGCCGGATCGCCGCGCGCCAGGACCTGCCCACCTTCGGCGGATTCGAGCTGACCGCGGACTTCCTGATCGGCGGCATCTTCTCCTACGACGGCATCCACCCGCAGAACATCGGCTCCGCCTATCTCGCGTTCGAGCTCATCGAGTTCCTCAACGCCTTATACAGCGACAGCATCCCACAGGTCGACATGGCGCAGGCACTGTTCGAGGGCGACTGGCAGGCGCCGGGCGCGGTGCCGACCAAGGCTGACGAGGTGGTGATGTCGGCCGAGGCCTTCGATCAACTGTGGGAGCTGTTCAAGCCGAAGCTGAAGCGAATGTCGCAGATCCGCCGACCGGACGGTGGCGGTCCGGACCCGATCGCTCCGGACGTCCGCCGCAAACCGAATCCGCTGCCGTAGATCCGACCGGATCTCGAGAAGTCCGTGTCCCGTTTGGCGGCCCGCGGGCCGCCAAATGGGATTAATGGATGTACTCGTCCTTGTCGCCGTCGATGACGTCGAAGCGCCGCCTCCGCTTCATCCGCTCGAGCCGCTGACGCAGCACGAAGGCCTCGAGACGCTTCCGCCAGTCATGCAGCACCCGCGAGGCGCCGCCGCCCTGGAGGCCGCTGTAGACCAGGAAGACCGCAGCACAGATACCCAGGAAGCCGGGCAGGTCCTTGGTCTCGAGGAAGCCGAGGAAGGCGAACAGGATTTCGAGCCACAGAAACCAACGCGCGCGGACCGGGAGTACGAAGAACAGCAGGATGGTGGCGTCGCCCCAGAGGGTGGCGAAGGCCGCGATCACGATCGCGAGCAGGATGCGCTGGCCCTGAAGCAGCTGGAAGGGAAGGATGTCGGCTCCGGCCCCTGTGACCATCCCCGCCAACAGCACCAGCACCGCGACCGACGCCGCACCGACAGCCCCGCGTGCCAGCAACAGCCAGAATCTCCGGCGACCCAGGCGTTGGAAGACATCGCGGCCGAACCAGAAGAGGATCAGCAGCTCGAGCAGGAACCACAGTCCCGAACGGCCCCACCCGACGAACGGGTAGGTCACGATCTGCCACACGAACCCCCGCAGGACGTCCGGTGTCAGGCGCAGGATGGCCGGGATGACGGCGGTGCTCGCGAAGAACTGCAGCGAAAACGTGAAAAAGAGCCCGGCGAGCAGGGCAATCAGGTCCTTGGGGACGGGAGCACCCGGTCCGGACAGACTGCCGAAACCGATCGTGCGCTGTTGTGACGGACGGAAGACCACCGGCACCTCCGATCACGAATGGTAGCAAGGCGGTGTCCTGCGTCCCACGCCGCCGGTTGCCGCTTCCAGCGCGCGGCCGGTCCACCCCGAGCAACGCACAGTGGCACCGCGACGCGAAAATCGCCGGCAATGGGAATATGATAATAATTGACTCAGGTTTCCACCCTTGCCGACGCCGCGCAAATTGATCGAGAATCGTCGCGGCGCCTTTTTGATTACACGGGCGGCACGAGCCGCGGGAGGACATATGAGCGACGCCAGAACCCTGCCAGTGATTCCGCTCCGCGAGGCGGTCCTTTTTCCTGAGGTCACCTCACCCATCGCCGCTGGACGCGCCGGAACGCTGCGCGCGATCGAGGCCGCCCTGCGGACCGAGGACAAACAAATCTTCGTGGTTTCCCAGCGCAAAAACGTGGAGGACGTGGCACCGGAGATCCTGTACGGGATGGGCACGGTCGCCACCATCGGCCCCGTGCAGCGAGGCCCTTCCGGCATGCGGTTACTGCTCAACGGCAACTACCGGGCGGTCGCACTCCGGTACGAAGAGCAGGACGAGTTCCTGATGGCGACGATCCACGAGGCCGAGGAGATGCCGCCCATCGATCCGGAGTCCCCGGCCTTCACCGCGCTCCATCGCGAGACCCGCGAGCGCGCGGCCGAGCTCGGCCGCCGCGCGGGTATGCCGAAGGAAGCGGTGCAGCAGTTTCTGGCCGAGGCCACCGAGCCGGGTCGCTTCGCCGATCTGGTTGCCGGACACCTGGACCTCAAGCCGGAAGAGGCCCAGCATCTGCTCGAGGCTCTCTCCATCGACGACCGCATGCGCTCCGTCCTGCTCCACATCCAGAAGCAGATCGCGGTGCTCGACGCGCAGGAGGACATCAAATCACAGGTCCAGGAGGAGCTCGGTGACCGCCAGCGCGAGATGTTCCTGCGCCAGCAGCTGAAGGCGATCCAGAAGGAGCTCGGCGATGACGGGGGTCGCGAGGACCTCGAGGAGCTGCGCGAAAAGCTCGAGTCCCTCGACCTGCCGGACGCCGCCCGTACGGAGGTCGACCGGGAGCTCAGCCGGCTCGAGCGCATGGGGCCCGAGGGCATGGAGGCGCAGGTCATCCGAACCTACCTCGAGACCATGTGCGAGCTTCCGTGGAGCGAGCGCACCGAGGAGCGTCTGGATGTTCAGGAGGCGTCAGCGATCCTCGAGGAGGACCACTATGCGCTCGGCGACGTCAAGGACCGCATCCTGGAATTCCTGTCGGTGCGCATCCTGCAGCAGCGTTCCGAAGTGGAACGCGACGACGCCGACACCGCCGAGGAGGAGCCGCGTTCGATCCACGACACCAGCAGCCGCAACCCGATCCTGCTGTTCGCGGGACCGCCCGGCGTCGGCAAGACGTCGGTCGCCAAGTCGATCGCGCGCGCGATGGGCAGGGAGTACGTGCGGATCTCCCTCGGCGGCGTCCGCGACGAGGCTGATGTCCGTGGTCACCGCAGGACCTACGTCGGTGCCATGCCGGGGCGAATCATCCAGGGCATGAAGCAGGCGGGATCCAAGAACCCGGTCTTCCTCCTCGACGAGGTCGACAAGTTGGGCGCCTCATACCAGGGCGACCCCGGCGCGGCGCTGCTCGAAGTCCTCGACCCGGCTCAGAACGACACCTTCACCGACCACTACATGGGCGTGCCCTTCGACCTCTCGGAGGTCCAGTTCATCTGCACCGCCAACTACCTGCAGAACATCCCCGGGCCGCTCCAGGACCGCATGGAGGTGGTGGAGTTCGCCGGCTACACCGAGGCCGAGAAGCTCGAGATTGCCAAGCGCTACCTCACCCCGCGCCAGATCAAGCAGACCGGCCTCGACGACGAGCTGATCACGATCACCGATGAGGCCGTCAGCGCCGTCATCAGCCGCTACACCCGCGAGTCGGGCGTGCGTCAGCTGGAGCGGGAGATCGGCCGCCTCGCGCGCAAGGTGGCGCGCAAGATAGCGGCTGGCGAGCTCGACACCGCCAATCTCGGCGCCGACGAGGTGGCCGAGCTCCTGGGGCGCCCCAAGGTCCACCCCGAGCAGGCGGCGGCGTCGGACCAGATCGGGGTCGCGACCGGTATGTACTACACCCCCGTGGGCGGCGACATCATGTTCGTCGAGACCTCGCCCATGCCCGGGAAGGGCGAGCTGGTGCTGACCGGCCAGCTCGGCGACGTCATGAAGGAGTCGGCTCGTGCCGCGTGGACATACGCGAAGGCCCACGCCGACCAGCTCTTCATTCCCGCCGACGGGTTCAAGCAGGACGTCCACATCCACGTGCCGGCGGGCGCCATCCCCAAGGACGGGCCGTCCGCAGGCGTGACGATGGCGACCGCGCTGGTCTCGGCACTGTCCGGCAGGGCGGCCCGAAATGATGTCGCGATGACCGGCGAGATCACCCTCTCGGGGCGCGTGCTGCCGATCGGCGGTGTCAAGGAGAAGGTGCTCGGCGCGGTACGCGCGGGCATCACGACGGTCGTGCTGCCGAAACAGAACGAGTCGGACCTCGAGGACCTGCCCGAGGAGGTTCTCGAGACGCTCGAGATCCACCTCGTGGAGGAACTCGGAGAGGCCCTTGCACACACCTTGCGGGGCGGCGAGTTCCGCGAGGGCCGGCTGCAGTTCACCACCGCCGCTCCCCAGCAGGGCTCGACGCAGAACCTGCAGCACTGATGGTTTCGACATCCGCGCCCGCCGAACGGGCGCGGATCGTCATTAAATCTGGAATTCGATTTCCACATTTCGTGTTGCCCTCATCGAGGGAGGCGCGCAGTGCGGGTTTCCAAACATGAGGAGTTCGGGCTCCGGCTAGTGACGCGGCTCGCCCGCGAAGGAGGGCAGCTGACGATCAGGGAGCTCGCCGAACGCGAGGGCTTGCCCGAGGCGACCATCGCCAAGGTGGTGACGCCGCTCCGCGAGGCGGGCATCATCGTCTCCGAACGGGGACGCAACGGCGGCTACTCGCTACGCTGGCCGCCTGCCGATCTGACGCTGGCGAAGGTGCTCGCAGCGTTCGACGACCGCATCTTCGACGACGGCTTCTGCAGCCGAATGAACTCGGGCGACGGCTGCGCCAATGAACCGGATTGCGGCATCAAGCCGGTGTGGCAGGGCCTCGGCGTCGTCATCGGAAATTTCCTCGCCGGGGTGACCGTTGACGACCTCGTTCATCCGCCACGGCAGCCCGCCTCGGGTCGCGAGGCGAGCACGGGCCTGCCGGTGGTCGGTCGCGCCGCCGGTTGACCGGGGCGCACCGGACGCCGCACACCGCACAAGGGGAAGAGATGGCAACCCAGGATCGGATCATCGAAGAGTTCGCGAACCGAGAGTACGAGCACGGTTTCGTCACCGAGATCGAGCAGGACACCCTGCCGCCCGGGCTCGATGAGAGCGTCATCGGAGAGATCTCGTCGCGTAAGGGCGAGCCGCAGTGGATGCTCGAGTGGCGGCTGGCGGCCTACCGGCACTGGCTGACGATGCAGGAACCGACCTGGCCGAACGTGCGCTACCACCGGCCCGACTACCAGGCGATCTCCTACTTCTCGGCGCCCAAGAAGAAGCAGCTCCAGAGCCTGGACGAGGTAGATCCCGAGATCCTTGCCACCTACGAGAAGCTCGGCATCCCGCTCGAGGAGCAAAAGCTCCTCGCCGGTGTCGCCGTGGACGCGGTCTTCGACAGCGTCTCCGTGGCGACCACCTTCAAGGGGAAGCTGGCCGAGCTCGGCATCATCTTCTGCTCGTTCTCGGAGGCCGTCCAGAATCATCCGGAGATCGTCAAAAAGTACCTCGGCTCGGTGGTTCCGCACACCGACAACTTCTTCGCGTCCCTCAACTCCGCGGTCTTCTCCGACGGCTCGTTCGTCTACGTCCCGGAAGGCGTCCGCTGTCCGATGGAGCTCTCGACCTACTTCCGCATCAACGCCGCCAACACCGGCCAGTTCGAGCGCACACTGATCGTCGCAGACAAGGGCGCCTACGTCAGCTACCTCGAGGGCTGCACGGCACCCATGCGCGACGAAAACCAGCTGCACGCCGCGGTGGTCGAGCTGGTGGCCCTCGAGGACGCCGAGATCAAGTATTCGACGGTGCAGAACTGGTACCCGGGCGACAAGGAGACGGGCGCCGGCGGCATCTACAACTTCGTCACCAAACGCGGCCTCTGCAAGGGCGACCGCTCCAAGATCTCATGGACCCAGGTCGAGACAGGGTCCGCGATCACCTGGAAGTACCCGAGCGTTATCCTGCGCGGCGACGACTCGGTGGGCGAGTTCTACTCGGTGGCGCTGACCGCCGGCCACCAGCAGGCGGACACCGGCACCAAGATGATCCACCTCGGCAGAAACACGCGATCTAACATCGTCTCCAAGGGGATCTCCGCCGGCTTCGGGCAGAACACCTACCGCGGGCTGGTCAAGGTCGCCAAGCGGGCCGACAACGCCCGCAACTTCTCGCAGTGCGACTCGATGCTGATCGGCGACCGCTGCGGCGCCCACACCTTTCCCTACATCGAGATCGCCAACCCGACCGCTCAGATGGAGCACGAGGCCACCACCTCGAAGATCGGCGACGACCAGATCTTCTACTGCAACCAGCGCGGCATCGACACCGAGGATGCGGTGTCGATGATCGTCAACGGTTTTTGTAAAGAGGTTTTTCGCGAGCTGCCCATGGAGTTCGCGGTCGAAGCCCAGAAGCTGTTGGGCGTCTCTCTAGAAGGCAGCGTGGGATGAAAACACGAGTCTCAGTTCTCACTTCTGAACTCTCACTTCCCGCCCGCCCCCCACGAGACGTTGGGCAGGCGGGGGCCATTCGAAATTCAGGGTTCAAAATTCAAACCTTTGGTCTCTCGGAGCTGACATGCTGCAAATGAAAAACCTCCACGTCGCCATCAATGGCAACGAAATCCTAAAGGGCATTGACCTGACCGTCGAACCGGGCGAGGTGCACGCCATCATGGGTCCCAACGGCTCCGGAAAGAGCACCCTCGCGAGCGTTCTCGCCGGGCGCGAGGAGTACGAGGTCACCGACGGATCGATCACCTACTCGGGAGCTGATCTTCTCGAGCTCGAGGCCGAAGAGCGGGCCCGCGAGGGTATCTTCCTCGCCTTCCAGTACCCGATAGAGATTCCCGGCGTCAGCAACACCTACTTTCTTCGCACCGCGCTCAACGCCATCCTCGCCCACCGCGGCGAAGACGAGCTGGACGCGATGGACTTCCTGGCGCTGGCACGTGACCGGGCCCAGCTCGTCGAGCTCGACGAACAGCTCCTCAAGCGGCCGGTCAACGAGGGCTTTTCCGGCGGAGAGAAGAAGCGCAACGAGATCTTCCACATGGCGGTCCTCGAGCCGCGGCTCGCGATCCTCGACGAGACCGATTCAGGACTCGACATCGACGCCCTGAGGATCGTGGCCGACGGCGTCAACTCGCTGCGCGGCCCGCAGAGATCGTTCGTCGTCATCACCCACTACCAGCGTCTGCTCAACTACATCGTCCCTGATTTCGTGCACGTCCTGATGGACGGCCGAATCGTGCGTTCGGGCGGTTCCGAGCTCGCCGAGCAGCTCGAAACCCAGGGCTACGAGTGGCTCGAGACCGCTCCGGCGGGTGCCTGAATGGGCACCACGATCGCGTCCGGTCCGTTCGAACGCGTGCTCGAGGCCTCCGCCGGCCGTCCTGCTCCAGAGCTGTTGCGCCACCTGCGCGCGCGCGGCCGCGAGCGCTTCGAGCTCACCGGCCTGCCGAGCCGACGCCGCGAGTCGTGGCGCTTCACCCGACTCAAAGGCATCGAGGAGGCGGTCTTCGAGCCGCCCGCCACCTCGCCCGAGCGGGTGGACGTCACCCGCTGGCAGCGTGCGGAGTGCCACACGCTGGTCTTCGTCGACGGCCTCTTCTCACCCGACCTTTCGGCCAAGCCGAAGCTGCCCGATGGCGTCACGGTGTCCAATCTGGTGCTGAGCTCGGCGTCGGAGTCGGCCGTGGTGGCTGCCCACCTGGGACAACTCACCGATCTGGACGAGCATCCGTTCGCGGCGCTCAACTCGGCCATTCTCACCGATGGCGCGGTCGTTCACCTGCCGGAAGGGGTGACCGTCGAACGGCCGATCCAGCTCCTGTTCGTGGCGGGCACCGGCCGTGAGCCGATCGTCCGCGCGCCGCGAATCCTGGTCGTCGCCGAGGCCGGCAGCCGGGCCACGCTCGAAGAGCATCACGTGGGCTCGGACAACGCCTCGTTGACCTGCCCGGTGAGCGAGATCACGCTCGCCCGCGCAGCCGTTCTGGAACACGTCGTGATCCAACAGGAAGGTCTCGAGGCCAGCTTTCTGTCGACCCGTACCGTCGATCTCGCGGCGGACAGCCGCTATCGCTCGCAGAACCTGTCGCTCGGCGGCGGCCTCGCGCGCAACGACATCAAGGTCGTGCTCGGCGGCGAGCAGGCCGGGGCGGTCCTCGACGGCCTCTACCTCACCGACGGCCGCCAGCAGGCCGACACCCACCTCACGGTCCGCCACCGCGCGGGCCGGTGCGAGAGCCACCAGCTCTACAAGGGCATTCTCGGGGGACAGTCGCGCGCCGTCTTCAACGGCCGCATCATCGTCGACCAGGACGCCCAGCAGACCGACGCCAACCAGTCCAATCGAAACCTGCTGATGAGCGACGACGCCGTCGTCAACTCCAACCCGCAGCTGGAGATCTTTGCCGACGACGTCCGCTGCACCCACGGCTCGACCGTCGGGCGGCTCGATGAGGACGCCGTTTTCTACCTGCGGACCCGCGGTATCGGCCGCGCCGCCGCGCGGCGTCTGCTGACCACCGCCTTCGCCGGCGAGGTGCTCGATCGGATGCCGATCGACGACCTACGCGACCGCCTGCGCGCCGACGTCGAGGCCCGCCTCAACTCGATGACGAACGAACGGAGCGTCGAGTGACGGTTCGCACCGCGCCTGTTGCCGCGCTCGACGTGGCGGCAATCCGGGCCGACTTCCCCGCCCTCCACCAGGAGGCGCACGGCCGGCCGCTGGTCTACCTCGACAACGCCGCGACCACCCAGAAGCCACGGCAGGTGATCAACGCGGTGCGCAACTTCTACGAGCGCGACTGTTCAAACGTCCACCGCGGCATCCATTTGCTCTCGCAGCGCGCGACGGTCGCCTTCGAGCAGGCGCGAACCACGGTCAAGGACCACATCGGCGCCGCCGACAGCCGCGAGATCATCTTCACCCGATCCGCCACCGAGGCGATCAACCTGGTGGCATCGAGCTTCGTCAGGCCGCGGCTCGAGGCTGGCGACGAGGTCCTGATCTCGGCCATGGAGCACCACTCCAACATCGTGCCGTGGCAGATGCTGTGCGAGGAGCGCGGGGCCGAGCTCAAGGTGGTCCCGATCGACGACGACGGAAATCTCCTGCTCGAGGAGTACGAGCGGCTGTTGAGCGACCGCACCCGGATCGTCGGCATCGTGCACATCTCGAACGCCCTTGGCACCGTCAACCCGGTTCGCGACATGATCGAGACCGCCCACGCGCGAGGCATCCCGGTGCTGGTGGATGGCGCTCAGTCAGTGCCCCACCTCGGCGTCGACGTCGCCGATCTGAACTGCGATTTCTACGTCTTCTCGGCCCACAAGGTCTACGGTCCCACCGGCATCGGCGTCCTCTACGGCAAACGCTCGCACCTGCTTGACATGGGCCCGTACCAGGGTGGCGGCGACATGATTCTGTCCGTGACCTTCGACGGGACCCGTTACAACGAACCACCTCACCGCTTCGAGGCCGGCACGCCGAACATCGAGGGCGCGATCGGGCTCGCTGCGGCGCTCGACTATCTCGACGCCGTCGGCATCGAAGCCGTCGCAGCCCACGAACAGCTGCTGCTGACGCGCGCCACCGAAGCGGTGCTCGAGATTCCCGGTGTGCGCCTCGTGGGCAACGCCCATCGCCGTGCCGCGGCGGTGTCCTTCGTCATGAGTGGCATCCACCCGCACGACATAGGGACCATCCTCGACACCGAGGGCATAGCGGTCCGCGCCGGGCACCACTGCGCGCAGCCGGTGATGGCACGCTACGGAGTCTCGGCGACGGTGCGTGCGTCGTTTGCCATGTACAACACCGAGGACGAGGTCGCAGCGCTGGCGGCCGGTCTGCACAAAGTCAAGGAGGTCTTCGGCTGATGTCGGACATGCGCGAGCTGTATCAGGAGGTCATTCTCGACCACAACAAGCGGCCGCGAAACTGCTACGTCATGGACTGCGCCAACCACACCGCCGACGGCCACAATCCACTGTGCGGCGACACGGTCAAGGTCTATCTGCGGATCGAGGACGGGGTCGTCGAGGAGATCAGCTTCCAGGGCGAGGGCTGCGCCATCTGCACCGCCTCCACCTCGTTGATGACCGAGTCGGTCAAAGGCAAGCGCGTCTCGGAGATCGAGGAGATCTTCCACGGCTTCCGCGACATGCTGACCGGCGTCGCCGCAGAGCAGGGCGTCGAGCTCGGCAAGCTGCAGGTCTTCGAGGGCGTTCGCGAGTACCCGGTGCGGGTCAAGTGCGCGACTTTGGCGTGGCACACGCTCAACGCCGCGATCGGTGGCGATGATGATTCGGTGACAACCGAATGAGGAATGAGGAGTTAGGAATTAGGAATTCCCACCCCTCCCGCCAGAGCTGCATCGCGCCGGGCGGGTGGGCGACATTCCTAATTCCTAATTCCTACTTCCTAATTGGAGATCTGCACGCCAATGACTTCCAACCTTCGTGATCAAGTGATCGAGGTGTTGCGGACGATCTACGACCCCGAGATTCCGGTCAACATCTACGAGCTCGGGCTGGTCTACGAGGTCACCATCGACGCCGACAACGAGGCCTCCATCCTGATGACCCTGACCTCGCCCGCGTGCCCCGTCGCCGAGATCCTGCCCCCCGAGGTACAGCTCAAGGTGGAGGGCGTCGAAGGCGTCAGCAAGGCCACCGTCGAGATCACATGGGACCCGCCGTGGTCCCCGGACAGGATGTCAGAGGCCGCAAAGCTCGAACTGGGGATGTATTGAACCGGGAATTCGGAATTGCCGACCATCCCCTCCGGGACAGCACAACCGAGGAAGGCTCATGTCTTTTCCGATTCTCGTTCTCCGCGGTGTTTCCATGACGAGAATCTCAGGGCTTCGGAGGGGACAGCCGTTCGAGCTCGGCGAGCTCCGCGGCGCCCAGCCCGCCGCCCTGCTGGCCGGCCGCACGAAAGAGCAGCGCCACCCTCGCCGCCTTGTTGGCCACATCGAGACGATCGAAGGCCTCGTCAGCGGATCGACCGAGGGCCAGCGCGCCGTGGAACTGCCACACTGCAACCCGCCGGCCCCTCGCGACCGCGGACCGTGTCGCCTCCGCCAGGTCGCCGCTTCCCGTCACCCGGTACGGCACCAGGCCCACTCCGTGCGGCAGGAAGATCTTGACCTCGGGAGTGGTGGACCACAGCAGCCGGTTCATCTCCGCCTCGACCCGGCAGTCCTCCAGATGGCTGAGCGCGATCAGCTCGGTCGGATGGGTGTGGAGGACGGTCGACAGACCCCACCCTCGCCGAGCGATCTCGTCGTGAATGGCGAGATGGGTGGGGAGTTCGGAGGTGGGCCGCAGGCCACCATCGCCCGCCCCTCCCCAGGCAACCGAGCACGAGGCTCCAACGTCGTCGACACGCAGCAACAGGCTGGTACGCTCGGCGTCGAGCGCGAAGTCCCTGAATCGGCAGCCGCTGCCCGAAACCAGCAGGGTTCTCCCAGCGAGTCCGGGAAACGCCTGCGGCAGCCGCCGGCTGCTGGCGGGCATCGCGGGCATGCCACCGCAGAGATCACTGACATCCATCGACAGGTTGCCCGCACTGCTCTCGGCCCAGCCGCGGTCCCACAGGCGGGCCGACACCTCCTGCGCATCGCGCACCGCCGATTCGAGACCGGGGTAGTCGGACAGCGGGCCGTTCATCGGCGCCTCACCGAGGCCATTGTATCCATCCGCAGCGGTTCTATCGCGCATCCCGCTGGCGTTTGGCCGCCTCGCCGATGACGTGGCTCATGGCGCCCGAGCCAGGGAGGTTCTGGCCGCCGTCCACCACCAGCAGCGTGCCGGTGATGTAGGCTGCCAACGGCGACGCGAGAAAGACCGCAGCGTGACCGATCTCGTCGACCGTGCCGTAGCGTCCGAGCGGGATCGCCGCCTGCAGCTCGCGATCGAGCTTCTCGTCGCCGGCCGCCAGCCGCCGCATGCCCTCAGTGTCGGCGATCGGACCGGGAGCGATCGAGTTGGCGCGGATGCCGTACCGCCCCCACTCGAGGGCCAGGGTCCGCATCATCTGGTCGATGCCGGCCTTGGCGGCGCAGACGTGGGCCTGCAGTGCGTAGGGCACGAACGACATCCCAGCCGAGATGAAGAGCGCTGTGCCGCGGGTGGCTGCGAGCTGATCGAACGCTGCGCGACAGGTGTTGAACGACCCGAGCAGGTCGATGTCCACCACCGCCTTGAAGCCGCCGGGGCTCAGCTGCTCGGCGGGGCACGGGAAGTTGCCCGCGGCGCCACACACCAAGTGATTGACGGGGCCGAGCCTGTCACGCGCAGTTTCCAGAGCCGACCGGACGGCCTCGAAATTCCGCACGTCTGCCCCCTCGGCCACCACCGACGCCCCCAGCGCCTCGAGCTCCCGCGCGGCGCCCTCGAGCCGATCGACGGAGCGGCCGCAAATCCCGAGATCGGCGCCGAGTGCGGCAAAGCAGCGCGCGATGCCGAGGTTGATGCCACTGCCGCCGCCGGTGATGAAGACGACCTGTCCCTTGAAGAGATCGTTCGGAAGGAAGCTGCTGATGTCCATGCTCGCTCTCCAGGCTCGATGTCCACTGTAGTAACCGCAGCCGCCCTCGATTTCGTCCCCGCGCCGCGACCCGCTGTACCATGAGTCCGATGAGCCAGCACATTGAGCTCCGGCTCTACGGCCACCGCGGAGCCCCGGCACACGCTCCGGAGAACACCATCGCGGCCTTCGAGAGGGCGCTCGCCGATGGCGCCAACGCCCTCGAGCTCGACATCCACGCCACCTGCGACGGCCATTTCGTGGTCGCACACGATCCCGACGGGTGGCGGATGGCGGGCAATCTGGAACGGATCGCCGAGGTCACGCTCGACCGGGTGAGGCGGTGGAGGCTCGGGCCGGACGGCCAGCGGATGCCGACGCTTTACGAGGTTCTGGAGTCGTTCGCCGGTGTGCCCATGAGCATCGACCTCAAGCCCGACCGGCCCGAGGCGGTGCCGCCGCTGCTCGAGGTCCTGTCGCGGTACGGCGCCGAGGATGACGTCACCCTCGCCAGCTTCAACACCCGGGTGGTGCGCGAGATCCGGCGGCGCGGCTACCGCGGGCGCACCACCCTCTCGAGGGCCGAGGTCGCTCTGCTGCGCTTCCTACCCCTGGCCATCGCCAGGCGACGGATCGCCGGCCAGGCCGCCCACGTCCCCGTGCGGCACGGCGCAGTGCGGCTCGACGGCGGGCGCTTCACCGCCCGCTGCCGCGCTCTCGGGCTGCGCCTCGAGTACTGGACGATCGATGAGCCGCACGAGGCGCGACGGCTGCTCGAAACCGGCGCCACCGGCATCATGACCGACGACCCCGCCGCCATCGCCCCGGTATTTCGCGAGCGCACGGGAGATCCGACGAGTTCACAGTCACGACGACGAAGACGATCACCACACGAGGGAGTTGACAAGATCTAGCGCGCATATCTCACCAACTTCCTGCTGCGGCCGTCGATGCACCGCACCCGGCAATGCTTTCTCATCTCCGGGTGCTCGACGTACTGTCGAGTACGCCTGCGCGCCCGTC
>CAZSTH010000074.1:0-19526 GCA_964609835.1 uncultured Thermoanaerobaculia bacterium | reverse complement strand
TGCAGGGCCCGGGGTCACGGTAGGTGACGTGCCGGGGAGCCGGAGCGGGGATGACCGGCTGCGCATCGTCAGTTGGAACGTCCGCAACTTCCCACTCGACGAGCGCCCGCAGACCGTCGACCTGCCCTACTCGCGACGGACCAACATCTGCGATTTCGAGGATGTCTTGCGTGGCCTCGACGGTGATCTGCTCGGTCTGCAGGAAGTCAATGATCGCCGTCGTTTCCCGCCGATTCTTCGCCGTGCGTCTCGCGACCGTGCGATGGAGGTCCGGGTGTCGGGCGGCGGCGGCCAGTACGGCCAGCACCTCGCCATCGCGTGGGACAGCAAGGTCCTCGAGCTCGTCGGGGAGCCGTTCGAGATCGACGAGCTGGCCCTCGACCCGGCGCTCCGGCCCGGCTTCGGCGGCTACTTCCGCAGCCGCCGCCCGAGCGGCCTCGATTTCACCTTCGTCACCGTCCATCACGCTGCGGCGGTCGACGGCTTCGCAAGCCGGCGGCGCCAGAACCGCGCCCTCGCCGAATGGATTTCCGCATGGGTCGAGGAGGTCGACGACCCGGACGTGGTCGTCGCCGGCGACTTCAACACCGCCGGCACGCCGCGGGGCGGCCTCGACGGCGAGCTGCAGTCGCTGGATGCCCTGCTCGGCCGCGCAGGCCTGGAGCGGCTTGGCAACGAACCCGGCTGCTCACAGTACTGGGAGGGACGCGGCGAGCGAGATGGCGTGCAGGTCGCCTCGCTGCTCGACCATGTCCTGGTGCGGGGGTTCTCGACCGACGTGGTCGCGGACCCGGTGCGGCCGTGGCTGCACTGCGCGCGACTGGAGTGCGGCGACCTGATCTCGCGGCCCGGCGCCGAGGACGGCACCTTCTGGGACGTTTCCGATCACTGCCCGCTGACGGTCGAGCTTCTCGATGGCAAGCGGGCCAACCCGGATTCGGATTCGTGACGCAACATTCGAAAGCCGAAATCTGAAATCAAACCCCCGTATGATGGTCGCGGCCCGACAGCATGATGATGAGCTCTGAACACTGGCAGCATGTGGCGGTTTCGCGCGAGTTCCACATCTCGCGGCGTGTGCGCGACGCGTGCGGTATTGACGCCGCCCTCTTCGGCATCACCGGTAACGTCGTCTTTGCCGATTTCCGGGCGGCGCGGGAGCTCGCCCATCGTCTGAACCTCCTGCTCGCTCCCGAGCGGTCCGTGAACGCGGGCGACCTCTACGCCCTGGGCCTGATCGACGAGGCCATGCACCTCGCGGTGGCGCGGCACCGGCGTGATGTCGACCCGCGGCTGTGGACGAGGACGGTGGAGGCGCTCGAACGGGATCTCGGTCCAGAACCGCTGAACGAGCTGCTGCGAGAGTTCGTCGGTGAGTTCCCTCCGCGGTCCGTCTACACTGGCGAGGTCGCCGGGGACGAGTACCTGTCGGCCTCTACCGGCGGCGAGCCGCACCGCGAGGCGATCCTCGAGGAGCTGGTCCTGCTGTGGCTGGCCAACCGGAACCCGGCCTTCGGGCCGTTTCGGGAGCTCTTCGACGACCGCCGGCTGCGGGGCCTCCCCACCTATGACACGACCACCGCGAGCGTGCGGCTGGGGCTGTCCGAGTCCATCGTTCCGGGCGGACAGGGCGAGAGCCTGCTCGATCTCCTGCTCGGGCCGGTACGGGCCGCGCCCGACTCGCTGCGCGGCCAGCTCGATTTCATCCGCACGAGCTGGGGGGAGATGCTCGGCCCGGAGCTCGCGCGTGTGCTGGGCGCTATCGACTTCCTGGCGGAAGAGCACCGGCCGGTCTTCCCGCCGGGGCCGGGACCGGTGGAGCCGCCGGACTACAGCGTGCTGGCGGAGAGCGGGGAGCGCTACTCCGTCGACCGGGATTGGATGCCGCGGCTGGTGCTGCTGGCGAAGAACGCGTACGTGTGGCTGGCGCAGCTGAGCCAGCGCTACGGACGCGAGATCTCGACCCTCGACGGGATTCCCGATGAGGAGCTGGAGCGGCTCGAGCGGTGGGGCTTTACCGGCCTGTGGTTGATCGGGATCTGGGAGCGGAGCCGGGCCTCGGAGCGCATCAAACGGATGATGGGCGATCAGGAGGCGGTGGCTTCCGCCTACTCGCTGGAGGACTACCGTGTGGCCGGCGCGCTCGGCGGCGAGCCCGCGTTCGAGGATCTCCGCAACCGCGCCCGGGAGCACGGGATCCGGCTGTCAACCGACATGGTCCCCAACCACGTCGGCATCGACTCGCGGTGGGTGATCGAGCACCCCGACTGGTTCCTCTCGCTCTCTCACTCTCCATTCCCGTCCTACACCTTCGACGGCCCCGACCTCGCGGACGATGATCGGGTCGGGATCTTCATCGAGGACCACTACTGGCAGAAGAGCGACGCGGCGGTGGTGTTCAAGCGCCTCGATCGCCACACCGGCGACGTCCGCTTCATCTACCACGGCAACGACGGCACCTCGATGCCCTGGAACGACACCGCCCAGCTCGATTACCTCAACCCGGAGGTCCGGGAGGCTGTCATCCGGACCATCCTGGCGGTGGCCCGCCGGTCGCCGGTCATCCGCTTCGACGCCGCCATGACCCTGGCCCGCCAGCATTACCACCGGCTGTGGTTTCCCGCACCGGGTGCTGCCGGCGCAATCCCGTCGCGGGCGGAGTTCGGGATGACCCGGGCGGAGTTCGACGCCGCCATGCCGCGCGAGTTCTGGCGCGAGGTGGTGGACCGCGTGGCGGAGGAAGCGCCGGACACGCTGCTGCTGGCAGAGGCCTTCTGGCTGCTCGAAGGCTACTTCGTGCGGACGCTGGGGATGCACCGGGTCTACAACTCTGCCTTCATGAACATGCTCCGCGATGAGCGCAACGCGGAGTATCGGCAGCTCATTCGCTCGACCCTGGAGTTCGATCCGCAGATCCTGAAACGGTACGTCAACTTCATGTCCAACCCCGACGAACGGACCGCGGTCGACCAGTTCGGCACCGATGACAAGTACTTCGGGGTTCTGACGTTGATGGTGACCATGCCGGGGCTGCCCATGTTCGGCCACGGCCAGATCGAGGGCCTGGCCGAGAAGTACGGCATGGAGTTCCACCGTCCGCGATGGGACGAGAGCTCCAACCAGGGGCTGGTGGACCGCCACGAGCTGCAGATCTTCCCGTTGCTCCGGAATCGCCACCTCTTCGCGGAGTCGGACGACTTCCTGCTCTTCGATTTCGAGACCGAGCACGGTTCGGTCGACGAGAACGTCTTCGCCTACACCAATCTCTGGGGCGACAGCCGCAGCCTGGTTGTCTACCACAACCGCTGCGGCGACACCCGCGGCCGCCTGCGCATGTCGACAGGTGTGCGCCGGTCGGGGGCAGGGGGCGGTGGCGAGCTGGACCGGGTGCCGGTCGTCGATGCTCTTGGCGGCGGTGACGGCGACAGCTGGTGGATCGCCCGTGACCTGGTCACCGGCCTCGAGCACCTGTGGTCGGCTGGCCGGATCCGCGACGACGGCCTCGGGTTCTCGCTCGGCGCCTACCAGCTGTGCTGCTTTCCGGAGATGCGGCGGGTGCGGGCCGACGCCGAGCACCCCTATCACCGCCTAGCCCGGGAGCTCGGAGACCGCGGCGTGTGGTCGGTGGATAACGAGCTGGGGCGGCTGATGGAGGCGGCTCTGCTCGATCCGATTCGGCAGATGACCTCGACGGACGTGCTGCAGCGACTGGCCGCGGCGGCCGACGAGGACGCCGCCGCAGCGATGCGGAAGCTGGCGGTCGAGGAGGTGCCGCGCCTCGCGGCCGCCGCCGTCGACCGGGCCCCGGGCGATTTCGATGCCGATGAGATCGAACGGTCGATCCTCACCGATCTCGAGGCCGTGCTCGCCCTCGGCGAGGGCCTGCGTTCGGGTCGCGAGGTTCCCGGTGAGCGGCGGCCGGCGTCGATTCTCGCTCTGACTCTCGGTGAGCCCTCGGCCTGGCTGCTGCTGATCGCGTGGGCCCTGGTGCGCCCGCTGCTGTCGCCGAGTCGCCGCGGGGATGAGACGGCAGAAGGCGCGTGCGAGCGCTTCGAGAGCTGGTTCCTCGCGGCCGAGGTCGCCGCGCGCCTGGGTGAGCTCGGCCGCCGGCGGAGCGCGGCGGAGCGCGGGGCCGCGATCCTCGGACTGGCGATCGCCTCGGACGGGTGGCACGAGGCGGACCGGGGGCCTGCGGCGGGTCTGGTTGGTGCCGTCGCCGCGGCGTTGGAGTCGGAGCCCGCACGCCGCCGGCTCGGGGTCAACCGGTACGGCGGCGAGCTGTGGTTCGATCGCGAGGCTTTCGAGTGGCTGCTCGTGGGTCTCGTGGGAACCGCCGCCGCGGCCACTCTCCGTACCGGAGGCGGATCGGCCGAGATCGAGGCGTTGGACGAGTGCGGGGCGCGGGCCGGCGACGCTGCAGCGGTCTCGGGCTATCGGGTTGCCGACTTCCTCGAGGTGCTGCGCCACGGCGCCGGGCCCGGCGCTCCGGAAAGCTGATGGATCCGCGGCAGCTGCTGCGGCCGCTGCCGCTGTCGGTGGCCGCGGTGCTCGTGCTCGTGGCGGCCGCCGATGCGGTCCGCAGCCTGTCGACGCCGCCCGACGAACTGCCGGTCCTGCTCGAGCAGGCCACCGTCGAATTCCGAGCTTCCCAGCCTGTGGTCGATTTCCGGCGGCCCGATGCCGGAGGTTCCGTTGTCGAGCTTCCGCAGCTGCAGGCAGGCGGCTGGTCCGAGCCCGAGCCGCAGGGAACGTGGATCATCGCCGAACGGGCGGCCTTTCATACCGAGCTGCCGGTAGCGGCGGTGGCGGCTTTCGGTATCGAGTGCCGGAGTGCACGGGGACCCGGAGGGGTTGCGACCCTCTCGCTCTCGATCAACGGCGCACCGTGCGGCGAGCTCCGGGTGGCGCGCGAGTGGTCGACGGCGTCGGCGGAGATCCCTCCCGGCGTGCTGGTGGCCGGGCGCAACCGTGTCGAGATCAGCCTGCCCGAGCGCGCCCTCGACTCGCGCCGCCTGCCGGCGGTCCTGGTCCGCCGGATCGGTTTTTTCAATGACGCGGCGGAAGCCCGGGAGCGGCGGCGCCTGCAGGTGCCGGCGACCCTCGACCGCGAGCGAGAGGCTGTGGTCCTCCGGGGCTCGGGTACCCTCCACCTGGAGTTCGAGATGCACGAGATGGTGGACGCGCTGATCGTCGGTCACCGCTTCCAAAGCGCCCGCGGCGGCTGCGAGGTCAAGGTCGAGCAGCTGGTCGACGGGCGAGCCGGCGGCGGACCGTCAGTGCGCCGGCTGGTGTCGGCCCGCGAGCAGCCGCGCGGCCGGCTGCGGATCCCGTTGCACGGCCGGCGCGGTCGCTTCCTGGTGACGATCCGGGCCGATCTCGGCTCGCCGCCGTCGCGGCTGGTGCTGTCGCCGCTCCGCCTGGTCAACGAGGACTGACAATCACTCGTCGCCGGGCGGCAGGACGTCGCTGGGGGCCGGCGGCGCGCTTTCCTCGGGCTCGCGATCGCCGCGGTCCGGCGGGTGGTCGCGGCGGGTGGTGAGGGTCGCCGACAGCAGGGTGAGTACGGCGAGGATCAGCTCGTCCGCCAGCGGCACCGGGTCGGGGACGACCAAATCCACCAGCAGCAGGGCGGCGAGTATGACGAACAGGTACGGGTAGCGCAGCCTCGGGAGGAATCGCCGCACCAGCGACGCGAGCGCCGATCCCGGACCCGCGCTCATGGCGCGTCCGTCGACTCCGAGGATGCGACCGACTCCCGCGCCTGATAGCTCGAGTACGGCTGCGGCTTGCCGGACAGGCCGCTGATCTTGATCACCAGCACCCGCCCCTCGGGTGTGCCCTCGACCCATTTCAGGACCTTGTCGTGGAGCCGGCGGAGGTCGTTGTCCTCCATCACCACCCCCTGCTTTTCGAGAAACTCGCGCACCTGCTGCTTGGCCTCGGTGGTGAGCTCGACGACGCCGCGGAACTCCTGTAGCAGAGGCGTTTCGGTGGTGTCCTCGAGGACCAGCCGCGCGCGCATGTCGACCTCTGCCACCGGGCCGAGATCCGGGCTCGTCAGCGGCGCCGCCTCCTGCGCCGGAGGGGCCTCGGCCGGCGCAGCCTCCGCGAACGCAGCGGCCGGCCCCAGCAGCTCGGTGAGGGCATTCGCGGTCGCCGTCAGGGAGGCCCGGATCGAGGCGACCATTTCTTCTGCGGCGTCCGGAAGGTCGCCGTGCTGGTGGGATTCGAACCAGCCGTAGAGCTGGTCGAGAAACTCCGAGAACCGGGACATCCGATTGGCGGAGATCTTGCTCGCCGGCTCCAATGGCGTCGGGCGGATGATCGCGACCGCGGCGTCGTCGAGGTCCTCGAACCAGCCGCTGAGGAGGTCGGCGAGGGAGTGGGCGGTCTCGCGGGTCGCCATCGCGGGACCCTCGCAGCCGTCTGCGAGCAGCCACGAGCGCCGCTCGCCGACGAAGACCGCGAGGCGCTCCAGGTTGCGCGCCGCCTTTGCCAGGTCCTCCATGGTGATCCGTTGCGTCATGTTCTGTTCACCGTCACCGGTTCGGTCGCATTCTAGCCGATTCCAGCGCCACCGCGGAAGCGGGTGGGGTATGCGATGATTCGAACGTGATGACGGCCGAGATCGAGATTCCGCGTCCCGATGACTGGCACCTCCACCTCCGCGACGGCGCCGGCATGGCCGACGTGGTTCGGCATTCCGCTCGCAGGTTTGCGCGCGCGGTGGTCATGCCCAACCTCGTGCCCCCAGTGACGACGGTGGAGGAGGCGGAGGCCTACGCTCGGAACATCGCGTCGTCGGTCCCGGAGAGCCTCGGTTTCCGGCCCCTGATGACGCTCTACCTGACGGATGCGACGTCGACCGAGGAGGTGGCGCGAGCCGTGGCTTCAGAGGATGTGGTGGCGGTCAAGCTGTACCCGGCCGGCGCCACCACCAACTCCGAATCCGGGGTGACGGATCTCGGCCACGTCATGGCGGTGCTCGAGCAGATGGCGGAGAGTGGCCTCCCGTTACTGGTGCACGGCGAGGTCACCGACCCCGACGTCGATGTCTTCGACCGCGAGATGGTTTTCATCGATCGCGTGCTCGACCCGCTGCTCGACCGCGTACCGGGGCTGCGGGTCGTCTTCGAACACATCACGACGGCGGACGCGGTGTCGTGGGTGCTGCGGGCGCCGCCGGGCGTGGCCGCCACCATCACCCCCCACCATTTGGTACTCGACCGCAACGACCTGTTCGCAGGCGGCGTGGCGCCGCACCATTACTGTCTGCCGGTGCTCAAGCGGAGGCGCCACCGGGAGGCGCTGGTGTGGGCTGCCACCAGCGGCAACCCGCGCTTCTTCCTCGGCACCGACAGCGCGCCGCACCCGCGGCGCGCCAAGGAGGCGGCGCACGGCTGCGCCGGGGTCTTCTCGGCGCACGCCGCCATCGAGCTCTACGTCGAGGCCTTCGAGGATGCCGGCGCCCTGTCCATGCTCGAGGGTTTCGCGTCACGGTTCGGCGCGCAGTACTACGGCCTGCCGCCGAATCGCGAGCGATTGCTGCTGCGGCGGGAGAGCTGGATCGTCCCCGAGAACTACCCGTTCGGCGATGACGTGGTCGTGCCGCTGCGCGCCGGTGAGCCGGTGCGTTGGGCGGTGGTGGAACCCGCGTCCACGGTCTGATCGGGAGGGCCGGCGGAATGCGCGGCTGGCGCCCGTGTTCTCTGCCGTGAGGGCTGTTGAAGGAGTGCGGCAACAATGGCGAACGTGAGGAAGAGCAAGGGAACGATCGGCATTCTGACCGGCGGCGGCGATGTCCCGGGTCTCAACCCGGCGATCCGCGCGGTGACGGTGCGGGCGCTGCGCGAGGGCTACAAGGTGCTGGGGATCCGGCGCGGATGGGCCGGACTCACAGAAATCGACCGCTCCAGGAACAACGGCTCGGACTTTGTGTGGAACCTGACCGAAGAGGTGGTCAACAAGGTGGGCCGCACCGGCGGCACATTCCTTCACAGCTCGCGCACCCGGCCGTCCCACGTGCCCCAGACGGCGGTGCCCGACCACCTTCGGGACACCTATGCCGAGGACGTCAACGATCTCACCGAGGAGGTGTTGGCCAACATCGAGCACCTCGGGATCGACACCCTGATTCCGATCGGTGGTGACGACACCCTGTCCTACGGTGTCCACCTCCACCAGCGGGGCGTGCCCGTGATCGCGCTGCCCAAGACCATGGACAACGACGTCCCGGGCACCGACTACTGCATCGGCTTCTCGACCTGCGTCACCCGGACCATCGAGATGACCCACGCGCTGCGGACGTCGGCGGGCAGCCACGAGCGCTTTCTGGTCATCGAGGTCTTCGGCCGCTATGCGGGCTTCACGGCTCTGCTGCCGACCATGGCGGGGGCCGGCAACCGTTGCGTGATACCGGAGCACACCTTTGACATCGAGCTGCTGTGCGAGCTGCTGTCGCGCGACCGCGACATGAACCCGTCGAACTACTCCGTGGTCCTGGTGTCGGAGGGGTCGAAGTTCACCGGCCTCGACGAGATGGTCTTCGAGGACCATGAGCAGGACATGTTCGGCCACAAGAAGCTGGGAGGCATCGGCGACCGGGTGGCGCGCGCGCTGCGCGAGCTGTCGCCGAAGTTCAACAACGGCCACCGGGTCAACGTCATCAACCAGCGGCTCGGCTACCTCGTGCGCTCCGGTGATCCCGACGCCCTCGACTCGGTTGTGCCGATGGCCTTCGGCAACCTCGCCATGGACCTGATCCTGGAAGGGAAGTCGGGGCGCCTGATCAACGTCCGCAACGGCCGCTACGACAACGTGCCGATCGACGTCGTGACCAGTCGCAAGAAGGTGGTGGACGTGGGCAAGTTCTACAACACCGAGCGGCTGCGTCCCAAGTACCGCCGCTTCGAGGGCCTGCCGGTCTTCATCATGACCTCTGATTACTGATCAGGCCCTCATGCGTGCAACCCGAGTGTTCTTGAACAACGAAGGCACGAAGGCAGGAAGAGTCCCGGTTCGCCACGCTTCGCGCGGCGCGGATTTTCGTGGTGACATGGGGTCTTCGTGGTGAAACGAGGTGGGGTGGGTGGCGACTCGAGCCCGTCATCCGGAATGGAGTTTGACATGAGGTTTCTGCACACCATGATTCGGGTGGGTGATCTGGAGACGTCGATTGTCTTTTACACCGAAGCACTCGGGATGGAATTGCTGCGGAAGAAGGACTATCCCGGGGGGCGATTCACGCTCGCCTTCCTCGGCTATGGCGACGAGGAGTCGCACACGGTCCTCGAGCTGACTCACAACTGGGATACGGACAACTACGACCTCGGGGACGGCTTCGGCCACATCGCCGTCGGCGTTGACGACATCGAAAGAGCGTGCGACCGGGTGCGGGAGTGCGGCGGCGTGGTGACGCGCGAGCCGGGACCGATGAAGCACGGCACGACCGTGATCGCGTTCGTCAAGGACCCCGACGGGTACCAGATCGAGTTCATTGAACGGCAGTGATCCGCCGCGTCGCGCGGCTGACTTCGACGGCGAGCAGATTTCGGCGAGCGGTTATGAGCCTTCAGCTGTTGGCTCGGGCCCGAGCAACGGGATGGTTTGAGAGCTCGCAAGGGCCTTGACTCTCCACGGGCCGCGAGCGATCCGCAGCTCAGAGCCAAAACCTACTTGTCCTGAGATGCGCTCTTCGGTAGGGTGCGCCAATGATCGAGGTCGGCAAGAACCAGCAGCTGGTGGCGACCTGCGCGCGGGGGCTCGAACGCGTGCTCGCGGACGAGCTGCGCGCCCTCGGTGCTGATGCAGTGGCGCCCGATCGCGGGTCGGTGGCCTTCGCGGGCGACCTGCGCACCCTGTACGACGCGAGCCTGCGCCTGCGGACGGCGATGCGGGTGCTGTTGCCGGCGGTGCGCGGTGCGGTGTCCGGTCGCGACGAGCTCTACGATCTGGCCGCGTCGGTCGACTGGAAAGAGGTTTTCAAGAAGGGCCAGACGCTGTCCGTCGAGGTCGTTGGTCGCCACCGCGCCTTCCGGAAGACGACCTTCGCCGGCCAGGTGGTCAAGGACGCGGTGGTCGACCGGCTGCGCGCGAAGACCGGGCGGCGCCCGGACGTCGACCGCGACAACCCCGATGTCATCCTCCACCTCCGGCTGGTGGAGCAGGGCCCCACCACGCTCAGCCTCGACGCCTCGGGCGAGCCGCTGTCCCACCGCGGCTACCGTCCGCGCGGCGGCCCGGCGCCGCTGGCGGAGACCCTGGCCGCCGGGATCCTCCTGATCGCCGGCTACGACGGTTCCGAGCCGCTGCTGGATCCGATGTGCGGCACCGGCACGTTCGCCGTCGAGGCGGCAATGATCGCGTCGGGGACGCCGCCCGGGCTGCTCCGCGCCTACGCGTTCGAGAAGTGGGGGTGGCACGACCTCCGGGTCTTCGAGGAGGTGACGCGAGAGGCGAGCCGCGGCCACCGCGAGCCTCCCCGGCCGATCGTCGCCCGCGACCGCGCGGACCGCGCGGTGCGCGCCACGCGGCGCAACCTGCAGGCGGCGCGGATGGACCGGTGGGTGGAGGTGGAGCAGCGCGATGCGCTCGACCTCCACCTGCCGTGGGGAGAGGGCGGCGTGATCGTCGCCAACCCGCCGTACGGCAAGCGGGTGGGCGAGGTCGAGAGGCTCTTCGGGCTCTACCGGCGTCTCGGCAACAGCCTCAAGCAGCAGGCAGCCGGTGCCACCGCCTGGATGTTGGTGGGCGAGCCGAGGCTCGCCAAGTCCATCGGCCTCAAGCCCGCGCGCCGCATCCCCCTCTGGAACGGTCCCATCGAGTGCCGGCTCCTCCAGTTCGAGATGTATGAAGGCAGCAGAACGCACCGGTCAGGTTGATGACCTCAGGGTGCCGGCAGGCTCCCACGTGCCCGCAAGCCCGCCCGATGCTCGAGACTCGATTCTCGCGATTCGACCACACACGCCGTCCCTCGATGAATCAGCGAGGGAGCGGATCGAGTCGAGAATCACGAAACCAGCTTCGCCAGCTCCGCCTCGAGCTGGGTGACGAGCGCGTCGGCCTCGGCGACGAGAGCCTGGACCGGTTCGCTGGTCGAGAAGTCGACCCCCGCCGTGGCGAGCTGGGCGACCGGGTGATCGTTGCCGCCCGATCGCAGCAGCTCGAGATAGGACTCGACCGTTGCACTGCGATCATGGTCGCGGTCGCCGGTCATCCGGCGGTGGAGCAGGCTGGCGGCGGCCTTCGATGTGGCGTACTGGAAGACGTAGTACGGCGAGCCGAAGAAGTGGGGGATCCGCGCCCAGGTGTTGCGGTACCACTCCTGGTCATCGAGCGCGTCGCCGAAGAACCCGCGCAGCACGCCGAGGTAGATCTCCTGCAGGACCGCGGCGGTGATCGGACGGCCGTCCTCCACCGCGCGGTGGGCCTGGAGCTCGAAGTCGGCGAACATGGCCTGCCGGTAGAAGCCGGCGGCGAGGTCGTCGATGGCGTGCTGAAGCAGCGTGACCCGGCGCGCCGGGTCGGTCTCCTCGGCGAGCATGAGGTCGCGAAACAGCGATTCGTTGGTCATCGACGCCACCTCGGCGACGAAGATGGAGTACGAGGAGGTGGCAAATGGCTGGGCCTCGTGCGACAGCACCGTGTGCATGGTGTGGCCCATCTCGTGGGCCACCGTGAAGGCGTCGTTGAGGGTGTCCGCGTAGTTGAGCAGCATGTAGGGGTGGACGCCGTAGACGCCGGCTGAGAAGGCGCCCGAGCGTTTGCCCTCGTTCTCGTAGACGTCGATCCAGCGCTCCGAAAACGCCCGCTCGACGGTTCGCTGGTAGTCACGCCCGAAGATCGCCACCGAGTCCACGATGCGGCGGCCCACCGATGAATAGGGCAGCGGCCAGTCCACGTCGGCCAGCGGCAGGTAGGCGTCGAAGTACCGGTAGCGCTCGACCCGCAACGCCTGCCGTCGGATTCGGTGGTACCTCTGCAAAGGGCCGTTGCCGTCGCGAGCCGTCGTGATCAGGTCTTCCACCACCGCCACCGGAATGGCGTCGTCGTCGAGCTTGGCTTCGAGCGTCGAGTCGTAGTGCCTGGAGCGCGCCATGAACCAGTCGCGCTGCAGCACACCGTTGTAGATCGCGGCATAGGTGTTGGGGGAGCGGTCGAAGATCGAGAAGTGGGCCTTGAAGAGGGCCTCCCGATCCTCCTGCCGGCGCAGCGAATGCAGCCCCTGCGAGTAGTTCGCGTGGCTGGCCACCACCTCGCGGCCGTCCGACAGGGTGACGGTGGGGAATTGGACGTCGGCGTCCGACAGCATGCTGTAGGTCCGCGACGGCGTGCCGTTGAAGGTCGAGGCGAAGGCGAGCAGCCGCTCGCCGTCCTCGTCGAGGACGTGGCGCTGCTTGCGGTAGCTCTCCTCGATGCCGAACCGGTAGGGCGCGAGCTCCGGGGTCCGGTCGAGCCACTGCAGCATTGTCGCCTCGTCGATCTGCAGCAGCTCGGGGGTGTACCACGCGGTCGCCTCGCGGAACGCGGCCAGCGCCAGCCGAACCTGCTCGAGACGCGCCTGGACGTCGTTGGCCCGCGTGTCCTGGCTCTGCATGAGGCCGGGGTACTGGTAGACCTTGTAGGCGAGCTGGCCGAGGTCGTCGGAGAGCCGGCTGGCCTGGAGGATTCTCGTGGGGCCCTCCGCGAGCGTTCCCTTCAGCTCCTGATAGGAGTCCATCAGCCCCCGCAAGCGTTCGAGATCGGCCTCCCAGCTTGACCAGTCAGGGTAGATGTGGCCGAGGTCCCAGGTCCACTCGCTGGGGATCTCCTGGCGGTTGCGGGTGGTCGGTTTCAGTCCTGCGTCGTCGTCCATGATGATCTCCTTCGGGGGATGCAGCCGGTCGCTGCGGCACTCGTGATCCAACGGACGGCGGCTCGAGATTATGCCTGACGGCTCACTCGGCCTGCGGCGCCACCCGCCGCGACGGGCGACGGACCTGCTGGGGTTGCATGATCACGTCAACCTCGGTCGCAGCCCCATCGGTGACCGCGATCCCGAAGATCGTCTTCGGGAGGTGGCCGGCGGCGGTGATGCGAAGGTCGTAGAGGCCGGGACGCAGCAGGCGGTGGAAGTCGCCGACTGCGGGATCGGTGCGTGCCTTCGAACCGTCCGCAGATCGGTCGACACCCACGACCTCGACGCTTGCCGAGAGTGGTTGACCTTCGTGATCGGTCACGATACCTCGGATACCGCGGTGGGCGTGGCCGATGAAATCGAAAAGCGCCCGGCGGTTCCATTGCCACAGCCCCTCGAGCTCGTCGCTCGGCACCAGCTTGGTGTCGGAGAGCTCGATCAGGACCTCGCGCGAGCCGTGGAAAAAGACCATGTAATCCTGGCGCCCGCCGTCGATGGGGTACCAGTCCCAACCGTTCGTGATGCCGTTGTTCTGGTCGGTCAGGTAGCCGGCCGGGCTGTCGGCCTGGGCGAGATCGGCCCAGTCGCGAGCGAGGTTCTCGAACCAGTCGTCGTCGGGGTGGCGGCGCGGAACGCTGTCCCACGGGTAGTTCACGACCTCGGCGCCGCCGTGGAAGTTGACCGACAGCACGAAGTCCTCGGCCTCGGCGAGCCCCATCATGGCGAGAGTCTCTAACCGGCACCCCGACGGGCAAGTGGTGGGATCCGGTTCGCCGCCGCCATCCGGAAACGGCTGTGGGAAGTTGCGGTTGAGATCGATGCCTGAACTCGTCCCTGCTGCGGTCACTGCGTAGCGGATTGCGCCGGCGACGGTGTCGTCGCCGGAAAAGTAGGTGCCGTCCGGGTTGGCGTTGGGGTTGATCCAGATCTCGGTGGAGTCGACCAGCTCCGTGATCTCGGGATCGCTGCCGTAGGAGGCCAGCAGGGTTTCGATCAGGCGGAGCATCAGCACGTAGCCGCCGGTCTCGTCGCCGTGCATGGTGGAGGTCAACAGGACCTCCGGCTCCGGCTCGTCCACGGTCGGGTTGTCGGTGATCACCAGCGCCCACAACCGGTGGGGCCGGATCGCGTTGGCGGTGGCGCCGAGGTCGACCAGGCGGCAGATGTCGGCCCGGGTGGCGGCGAGGTGCGACAGGTACGCCTCGTACTGTTGGTAGCTCGGGTAGCAGCCCCAAGCGCGATCGGGGTCGGCCTCCCAGCCTTCGGTGCAGCGGGCGATGGCCTTCGAGACATCGCGAAAGAGCGCCCGCCGCCAGCGGAAACCGGCCCGGCCGAGCTGCCGCAGCTGCGCGGCCGTTGCCACCGCCGACACCTCGAGCCCTCGCACGTCATCGATGCTGACGATCTTCGTCAGCCGCTCGAGGTCCTCCCGGTCCTCGATCGTGACCTCGATCGCGACCGATTCGCTCGAGGTCTCGAGGTCGCGGCCCGCCGCTGCGGCATGCGGCACGATGGCAACGACACAGAACATGATCAGCGCGAAGGTCAACCGAGTTCGCCTCATCTGATGTCCTTTTCCGCGATTCCGCGAGCCTGCGCCGCTGGCTCGCGGAATCGCGTCAGTACACCCATCTTTTCGCCCTTGGAATCCGGAAGATCGACGAGGTAGACAGGCTGATGACCGGCCCCGATCCGTCATCGGGCACGGCAACGTCGATGCGCAGGAGATTCGCCCTGCTGAGCCGCGGAATGTCGAACAGCAGCCCGACGCCGGCGTCGACCTTCACCCCGTCCGTGTCGTTGCCGACCCGCGGGTCCCAGGTGGCGCCGGCGTCTGCGAAGATCAGCACCCCGAAGGAAAACAGGCCGAACACCTCCTCCATGAGCATGGTGCGCCACTGCAGGTTGAGCAGCGCGCGGCCGGTGCCGTCAAAGGTGTCAGGCTCCCATCCGCGCAGGCCGATGTCGGCGCCGAGAGTGAGCTGGCGGTCGAGGTCGAGGCCATTCGAGTCTTCGGTCAGCAGACGGGCCTGCCAACCCCGGCTGCCGAGCTGTCCGGCACTGATCTGGAAGCCCGAGACGAGGTTTGCCGTACCGCCGTCTTGCAGTCGCCCCGACGTCCAGACGTCGGCCAGAACCAGCCACGGACCCCTGCGCACGCCGGCGTGAAGGCGGGAGGTGAACGGCAGGCGCCAGCTATCGCCTCCGAAAGTGGGGTGCGAGATCACGGTCGATGCCGAGAAGTCCGGACCCAACGAGATGTCCTCCTGGGCCGTCCACGACTCGAAGCCGGTGACGACCAGAAAGCGGTCGGCGATCACCTGCAGGCCGAGACTCGGACCGGAGATCGTGAGACCCTCCGGTTCCGGGTAGGGGAGGCCGGTCGACTCCTGCCGCCAGTTGTCGTAGAGGTCGCTCCGGTACTCCCAGCCGAAGATCAGGCGGCGCGTGGCGCGGCCCGCTCCCGGCAGCCGTGCACCGCACCACGCTTCCACCAGTTCGGTACGTCGGCCGCCGCTCACCGCCGGCTCGGCGTCCGCATACAGCGTCTCGATCAGCCTCTCGCGCCGCGCCTCACCTCCCCAGGCCCACTGCGTCGCCAGCGAGTAGAAGGGACGTCCGATCTCGAACTCGTCGACCCTGCCGTCCGACAGGTCGGCATGGATCAGCTCCACCTGCCAGCGCGAGAAGAACAGGTTGGGATCGTAGTACCGGTAGGAGAACGCACTTCTCTCCTCGCGGTTGGAGTAATCCACCGACACCGCTTTCCCCAGCCCCAGCAGGTTCTCCTCGGTGATGCCGAGACCGAACTCGGAGCGGCTGCCGAAGGAGTCGAAGTCTCCGCCCACCTGCAGGCTCCACTTGTCGTGGGTCTCCACCGTCACCTCGACGCCGCCCTCGACGCGGTGCGCGGTGATCTCCACCGGATTCATCTGGTCGATCTGACGCAGGATGCGGGCGCTCTCCGCTGCCAGCGACTCGGAGTAGGGATCGCCCTCTCGGAACAGCAGATTGGCGCGGATGAAACGCTCCTTGCTGACGATGTGGAGGGAGTTGGCCGCCCGGTACAGCCACGCGTCGGTCTTCGGGTTCGAGGTGTCGAAGATGTTGTAGCGCTCGAAGCGGATGGCGACGATTGGCAGCCCATCGAGGGCGCCCTGCGCGACCACTACTGCCGGTGCGAAAACGGCCGCGAGGAAAGCGACGGCCCGCGCGTTCGGCCTCACCGTCGGCGCCGCTGGCGGTCGGCCTCGCGCTCGCGCACCAGCTCCGCAACCTGCCGGATCCGTTTCTGCTCGCGGCTCTGCTTCATCTTCTCGGCCCGGCGGCCGAAGCCCTGGAAGATCTGGCTGACCTTGAGCAGCAGCTTGAGATGGCCTACCGACGACGGCAGCTTGGTGTTGCGGACCTTGCAGCCCCATAGCTTTGCCCCGGTGATGTTGGCCTTGGTGAGGTCGGCGTTGCGGAGATCGGAGTAGCGGATGTCGGCGCCTCCGAGATCGATGCCGACAGCGTCTGTGAAGCGGAAGTCGGCGCCGATCATCTTCGAGCCGGCGGCCTTTGCGAGGATCAAGTTGGTGCCCGAGAGGTCGGCTCCCTGCGCCTGCACCTCCTCGAGGTTGGCCTGCTTGAGGTCGGCGTGGCGCGCGGCGGCGTCGATCAGGTTTGCACGGCGCAGGTTGGCGCCTTCCATGAAGGCGTGGCGCAGATCCGCCTGCTCGAGGTTGGCCTCGCGGAAATTGGCCGCCCGCAGCTCGCAGCGCGAGAACACCGCCTTGCGCAGGTTGGCGGTCGCGAACGACACTCTGCCGAGGCTCGGCGACCGGAAGTCGAGCTCGGCGAGCTGTGCGCCCGCGAAGTTGCAGCCGTCGAAGACGACGCCGATGATGCTCGAGTTGCGGAGGTCGGCCTCGGAGAGGTTGGTGCCGACGAAGCTCGCCCGCTCGAGGTCGGCGTTGCTGAGGCTCGCGCCCTCGCATTGAGCACCGTCGAAGACGGCCTCGCAGAGGACGGCACCGTGGAAGTTGGTGTTGCGGAGGGCGGCGTTGCGGAAATTGGCGCGCTGCAGGCGGCAGCCCTTGAGCTGGGCGTTGTCACCCTGGGCGTTGGCGAAGTCCGCGCCCTCCATGCTCAGGTTGTTGAACTCGACGCCGTCGAGGATCGCCGACTCTCCCTCGACGCCGCGCAGCACGGCACCCTCGAACCGGCCGCCGCGCAGCGACGTGCCGTGGAGGAGGGCTCCCGAGAGATCGGAGTGATCGAAGAGGGCGCTTTCCATCTGCGCCTGCGAGAGGTTGGCATGGCGCAGGTTGGTGCGCGTGAGGTTGGCGCCGCGCAGCGTGGCGCGTTGCAGCGAGGCCCTGCTGAGGTCGAGGTCGGAGAGATCGAGGAAATCGAGTTGGACGTTGTCGAGGACCGCCTCACGGAGCGAAGCGTTCTTGAGGCTGGAGCCCTCGAGGATCGCTCGGCTGAGGTTGGTGCCGTCGAGCCTGGCGCCGCTGAGGTCTGCCGAGCGCAGGTGCGCCTTCGACAGGTCGAGGCCGCCCAGGTCCTGGCCCGCGAGCTGCGCTTCGATGAGATCGGGAGCCAGGGTCGGGTGGGCCGCACGCCACTCGTTCCAGGTTCCCGAGCGCAGCTGATTGAGGTGTTCCGGGTTGGCCATGCAGTACTCTCCGCGGGGCGCCGATGCAGATCCATTATACGGGTCCTCCGCCCCCGCGCCCGCGTCCGTCGACTGCCACCGCTGACCGCCACGGCCACCGGCAACCGTCTCGGCTGGCGGGCGGGTTGTCGATCATCAACCCGCAGGGTGCGGCAGCCGCCGGGTCCGGGCGCGAACGGAGTCGAAGAACTGGAGAGCCTGCTCGGCACGGGAGACGGCCCCGGATCGCTGCCCCGGTTGTTATCGACGCAGCACCAGCACCCGCTCTTCGGTCAGCTCCCGGTAGGTGTAGGCCGGACCCTCCCGGCCGGCGCCGGAGTCCTTGACGCCGCCGTAGGGCATCGGGTCGGCGCGCCAGGTCGGCACGTCGTTGTGGATGATGCCGCCGACCTCGAGCAGCGCCCACGCCTGTTGGATCTTGCCGGTGTCGCGGGTGAAGATCCCGGCCTGGAGGCCGTAGCGGGAGTCGTTGACCATCAGCATGGCCTGGTCGAAGTCCTCGTAGGGATCGAGGCAGGCGACCGGCCCGAAGACCTCGTCGTTCATCACCGGCTGGTCGGTCGGCACCTCCTCGAGCAGGGTCGGCGGAATCACCGAGCCTTCGCGCTCGCCGCCCGCGATCTGGCGCCCCTTGGCATCCCGCGCGCTTCCGATCCAGCGCTCCACCCGGTCGGCGTTGGACCCGTCGATCAGTGGACCGCACAGGACGCCCTCGTGACCCGGGTCGCCGAAGGCCACTGTCTCGACGGCATCCATGAGCGCTCGACGCATCGACATGTAGATGTCCTCGTGGACCAGGATCCGTTGTACGCTGATGCATGACTGGCCGGCGAAGCCGTAAGCGGCGGCCGCTATCCGCTGCGCGACGGCGTTTTCGTCGTCGACGTCCGGCTCGACCACGACTGCGGCGTTGCCTCCCAGCTCGAGGGTCACCCGCCGCCGCCAGGCCAGCTCCTTGAGGCGCCAGCCCACCTCCATCGATCCGGTGAATGTCAAGGCCGCGAAGCGGTCGTCGCCGGCGAGGGCCTCGGCATCGGAACCGCTGCACGGAATCACCGACAGCGCGCCGCGGGCCAGCCCGGCCTCCTCGAGGATCGCGGCGAGCATCAGGGCCGGGCCGGGGGTCTGACTCGCGGGCTTCAGCACCACCGGGCAGCCGGCCGCGATTGCCGGCGCCAGCTTGTGGGCCACCAGGTTGAGGGGAAAGTTGAACGGGGTGATGGCCAGCACCGGACCGACCGGCACCCGGCGCACGAGGGCCAGGCGACCGCTGCCCGAGGCATAGCCTGACAGTTCCCTCGCCTCGATCTCGGGATGGCGGGCGACCACCGCAGCCTCGGCCAGAGTGTCGGCGCACCGGTCGGCCTCCACCCGCGAGAGTGAGATCGGCTTGCCGGCCTCCTCGCAGATTGCCTCCGCGAGCGCCTCTCGCCGCTCCCGGAGCAGCGCCACCGCGCGCTCGAGGACCGACCCCCGATCCGCCGCAGGGACCGCAGCGCAGACAGGGGCGGCACGGTCCGCGGCTGTCGCCGCCGCCTCGAGCTCGGCGGGCCCTCCGTGCGCGACCCTGGCCACTTCGTGACCGTCGAAGGGCGAGCGGATCACCATCTCGTCGCTGCCGTCGCGCCACTCGCCGGCGAGGAAGAGCTGCATTTCGCGCATCGTCCGCCTCCAGAGCGCCCATGGTAGCGCGTCCCCGGGTCCGCCCGTTTCGGAATTCGGGGCGGGGAATCCGGGATCGCGTGTTAGGTTTGCGGCATGCCGTCCCTCGCACTGCTGACCGATTTCGGGCTTCGCGACCACTACGTCGGTGTGCTGCACGGGGCGCTCCTGCGTGGCGCTCCCGGGGTGCCGCGATTCGATCTCGGCCACGAGGTCGAGGCCGGTGACATCTGGGGCGCGAGCTTTCTCCTGCGCTGCGCCTGGCCGCACCTGCCCGCGGACTGCGTGGTGCTGGCGGTGGTGGAC
>CAZSTH010000073.1:0-19827 GCA_964609835.1 uncultured Thermoanaerobaculia bacterium | reverse complement strand
CGAGGTCGAGCAGATGTGGCGCAAGCTCGAGGGGCCGCCCCGGATGCTCGCGATCATGGGTCCCTCCGGGGCCGGGAAATCCTCGTTCATCGCGGCGGGGCTTGGCGCGCATGCGCCATCCAAATGGCGACTCCTCCGGACCACTCCCGGAAATGCAGCTATTTCCTCACTCGCCTCGGTCGTTGCTCGCGAGATGGCGGGCGACCCGGACGTGGTGGAGCTTCTACCCCGCTTCGACCACCCCGACATCGCCGTACGGGTCCTCGCGGCTTGGGCCGAAAAGAGTTCGCACTCGCTCCTCGTGGTCGACCAGTTCGAGGAGCTCTTCACGCAGAACACGCCGGACGAGCAGCATCGCTTCGCCGACCTGCTGCGGCGCTTCGTGCTCGAAGCGGACATCCACGTGCTGCTCAGCATGCGGGATGACTTCGCGGCCTCGTGCAACGCTTTCGAGTCGCTCCGTCCGATCTTCCACGAGATGACGGTGCTGGATCCGCCCACGGGCGCCGCCCTGCGCCGCGCGCTCACCCAGCCCGCAACGAAATGCGGCTACCGCTTCGAGGACGACGACCTGGTCGAGGAAATCCTCGCCGAAGTCGAGGGGGAACGCGGCGCGCTTCCCTTGCTGGCCTTCGCCCTTGCCCGTGTGTGGGAGAAGCGCGACCGCGACAGTGGCCTACTGACCCGCCAGGCATACCAAGACATCGGGGGCGTCGGCGGCGCCCTCGCCCGCCACGCCGAGGCCACGGTCGATCGCATCGGCCACGAGCGCCTCCCCATCGTGCGCGAGCTCTTCCGCAACCTCGTCACCGCCGAAGGCACCCGCGCCGTCCGTGAGTGGTCCGAGCTCCTCTTCGTCTTCTGCGATTCGTCCGAAGAATCGCCCGAGGAGGTGCTTCGCCAGCTCATCGACGCCCGGCTGCTCACCTCGTACGAGGTCCGCGAGGAGGATCGCGAGCCCACCCGCCGCGTCGAGATCATCCACGAGTCCCTGCTCGCCAACTGGCCGCGCCTGGTCCGCTGGCAGACGCAGGACCAGGAGGGCGCGCAGCTCCGCGACGAGCTGCGGCAGGCCGCCAGCGCCTGGGACGAGCACGACCGCCACGACGACCGCCTGTGGACCGGTACCGCGTTCCGCGAGTACCAGGTCTGGCGTGAGCGCTATTCGGGCGGACTGACCGACGCCGAGGAGGCTTTTTCGTCGGCGATGACGGCGTACGCGAACCGGCGCAAACGACGTCGCCGGTTGGCCGTGACGGCCCTGCTGTTTGTCGCTGCCACGGTGAGCGCGGTGACGACAACGATGTGGCGCAGAAGCGTTCTCAGCGAGCGCCGTGCCGAAGCTCAACAGCTCATTGCTCTCGGCCAAATGCAATTAGAAGACTACCCGACGGCCGCCCTGGCCAACGCGACTTCCAGCCTCGAGTTGGCCGACAGCGAACGGGCGCGAATGCTCGCGCTCGAAGCTCTGTGGCAAGCTCCGACGGCATTCCTCGTCAACGACCGGAGAAGCATCGGCACTCTCTTCAGCCCGGATGGGGAGTGGCTCGTGCAGACACACGAGGGCTCGAGCTCCATGTCCATCATTCGTCGAGACGGGAGCCAGCGCGCCCTCGAAGCTCCATCTGACACCGGCACGACAAGGACGAGCGCATCGTTTCGGATGAGCAGAGATTTCTTCGTGTCTTTTGGTCACGCAACTGACGCCGGCCAGTTCGCACTCTGGTCGGTGCAGGATGGCCGACTTCTTGCCTCAACACGACTGCAAGATCTCCTCGTGTATGGACCTTACCAGGTCGCGATTGACACCAACGACGGCGAGTCGCGAGCGCTATTCGCAACCGGCGACGCTGCCGGCGAAATGGTTGCCGTTGACGCGTTGCACGCCGATGGGCGGCATGAACGCATCGGTCAAATCCAGCTGCAAACGTCGGTCCGCCAAGGGTCTCGCCTGTGTATGGCGCCCGCCTCACCGTGGCTCGCGCTCGTTGACGGGAGAGATGTTTCAGTCGTGAACGTCGGTTCTGATCTCTCGGACCGGCGACGGCTTGGGCGCCGAATTGAAGGCGAGCCCTTCCACGGTTGTAGGTTCGACCCCAGCGGCCGGTTCTTCCTGACCGTTCTCCTTTCAGGTGAGATCCAGGTGTGGGACGCAACTGGGCAGGAACCTCCGCGAACCCTTGTCGCGCCACCCAGAACGATGGTCGATTTTTCAGCGGATGGCTGCCGTCTGCTGGGGATGGCCCTGCAGACCGAGACCGGCGAAGACTCAGAGATCTTGGTTTGGTCCGTCGATGAGCTCGAATTTCGCCTGTTGCGGCGGATCGAAGACGTGGGGCTGATGGGGTATATCGGATCGATGGACTCCCTCGGCACGTGGTTCGCGACCAGGGGCCCGCTGCCGGACAACCGCCTCTGGTCGCTCCAAGCCCCCGCGGCCGCCGAGCCGATCGCCATTCGCCGGGGACCGGCCGGCTACGTCCAGGAGGTCTCTGTCAGCCCTGATGGCCGCTGGCTTGCCACCAATCACATGCTCGGCCTGACGATGTGGCCACTCGCCCGGCCTCAGCCGGCAGTGATCCGCGTCGACCTCAATCTCTGGGTGGGCGGGCTGGCCTTCGATCCGGAGGGCCGTTTTCTGGTGTACTCCGCCGACGACACCGTCACGGTCGTTCCTCTTCAACAGCCGGTTCCTCCTCCGGGAGGTGTCGCGTTCAAAGCCGGAAAAGGGCTGTTGCACTGTCTCGCCGTTTCGCCCGACGGAGAGCGGTTCGCGGTCGGTGACGATTCGGGCGAGCTGTGGGTCGGCACGAATGACGGCCGTGAACCGGTTCTCATAGGTGATCCCTCCGACTGGGGGCCTGGGACCTTTCTTGTCGCGTTCGACCCTGAAGGTCGTTATCTCGCCTTCTTGACAGGAGTCTACGATCTCTCTAGTGCTGTCTTCCGCGTCTGGAACCTCGAGTCCGATACCGAAGAGGCCCTGCTTCAACTGCCCGGTGCGGAGCTCCGGTTCGGCGTCCGTTTCTCGAGCGATGGTCGGTTGCTGGCCGCAACCACCCAGGGGATCGTGGCGTGGGATGTGGAGAGCGGTCGGCACGAGATCTTGGTGGAGGAGGGTGTCGCAACGTTCACGGCGAGTCGGAACGGCCGTCGGTTGCTGCTCATCGAGGAACCGGGGGCCGGCAAGCTGCAGGACGCCGCGGGAACGCCTGTCTTCGTGGATCTCGACTCAGGTCTGTCGACTCCACTCACTACGCATGGCTCCGAGGTATGTGCGATGGCCCTCGACCAGGACGGCTCCATCGCCGTCACCGGCGACCGCAACGGCATCATTCGGGTGGGGAGAGTCACGGGTGAAGAACCACACATTCTCGCGGGCCACAAGGGCGAAATCCTCCACATCGCCATCGATCCGCTGGGACGATGGATCGCTTCGGCAGGTGAGGACGACACGATCCGCCTCTGGCCCATGCCGTACCTCTCGAAGCCGCCGCTCCACTCCCTGCCGCGTGAGGAGCTGATCGCCAAGCTCAAGACCCTCACCAATCTGCGCGTGGTACGCGACGAGGAGTCCGCCACCGGCTGGAAGCTGACCCACGACCCCTTCCCCGGCTGGGAGACGGTGCCGACTTGGTGAGCATCGCAGGTTCTCAATTCTGAATTCTCAATTTTGAATTGCATCGCAATGTTCCATCAACGTCTGCGATGGAACTCAAAACTCTGCCGGCCATGCCCCCATCCCGGGCTGGGAGACGGTGCCGGAGTGGTGAGGGCCACTACCCGCGCTTCAGAACGTGCCGAAGGGCACTGCGGTGGTTGCGGCTGTGAGCGGTACGGCTTCCCGGTACAGACACACCACGAGCCCCCGCCCGACCCTGTCGCCGAACAACCCCCGGAAGCGCTCGATTGCCGCGGCATCGCGCGTCGAAGGCGTGGCCGTCAGCTTTGCCTCGATCGGGATCAAGGTCGAACCGATCTCGGCGACGAAGTCGACCTCATGGCCCTTCGCGGTGCGCCAGAAGTAGAGTCGCGGCGTTTCGCCCCGGTGCACGAAGAGCCGGTGCAGCTGGCCCAGCACCGCACCCTCGAACACGGGCCCCGCCGCGACGCCGCGCAGGACCTGACCCGGCTCGCGCAGGTCGAGGAGGTAGGCCAGGGTGCCGGTGTCGAGGAAGTAGACCTTGGGCGACTTCACCAACCGGGTGCCGATATTGGCGTGGTAGGGCCGCACCACCAGGATCTGCCCGCTGGCCTCGAGAACCGAGATCCACGCCTTCACCGTCTTGCCGGTGAGCCCCAGGTCGCGGGCCAGGGCGGAGTAGTTGACGAGCTGCCCGGAGCGGGCGGCAAGGGCGAAGAGGAAGCGCTCGAACTCACCGAGATCCCCGACCGCGCGGAGCGTCCGGACGTCGCGCTCGAGATAGGTGCGGACATAGCTCGCCTGCCAGAGCGTCATGTCGATGCCGCTGTCGAGGGCCGGCTCCGGAAAGCCGCCACGGAGCAGAGCCACGGCAAGCTCCTCCACACTTTCGAACGGGCTCCTGCGGTCGGGCTCGGCTGCGTTCTCGAGTGCGCTGCGGGGCGAGAGGTCGCCACCCGGTATCCAGAGCCGCTCGCGCTGATCGAGGGAGAGCAGCGAGAGCACGGCGGCGCGGCCGGCGAGGCTCTCGGTGACCCCCTGCATCAGGGGAAAGGCCTGCGAGCCCGTGATCACGAACCGACCCCGGTCGCCGCGCCGACGGTCGATCTCCGCCTTGATGGTGTGCAGCAGCGTGGGAGCGTACTGGATCTCGTCGAACATCACCGGCGGCTCGAATCGGGCCATCAGCAGGTTGGGGTCGGAGATGGCCTGCTCGCGGATGAGAGGATCATCGAGGGAGCAGTAGCGGTGCGTCCGACCGAAGTGGTGCTGAATCAGCGTCGTCTTGCCGGACTGGCGGGGTCCGGTGAGAACCACAGCGGGGAACTGCTCCGCCGCGCTGGTCAGCGTGGCCGAGAGCGAGCGCTCGACAAACCACTGATGCTGCATGACTTCTTATACCATGAATGACTTGTTGGTGCAAATCCGGATTTCAATTCCAGATTTGCGCACCGACGCCGGACCTCTCGAAGCCGCCCCTCCGCGCCCTGCCGCACGACGAGCTCAACGCCAAGCTCTCAGGTTGCATTGATGTTTTTGTCTTCCATCGCAGGGTCCTCTTAACGTCTGCGATGGGACTGAAAACCAAACTTCTTAAACACCTCGGAAAGTACGGTTGAGTCCCCAAGCGTAGAGGGTCCGCACACTCGCTCTGTCTCAACCCGAACTTCGGTAAGAACGAGGCGGTCCCGCGACACACGGGGATCTCCGATCGCCTCGCACGCAAGATCTGGCTTGGCCTGACCGCGTCCGGGTTCGGCCTCTCAGAAGCTCGACCATGATCCCTTGCGGGGGTCTCAGACGGTGCCGAGGTGATTGTCGGTTCGGTTACCGAACGTGGTCGCGCAACCAGTCGGCGATCTCAGCTTCCGATCGACGTCCGTCGGCGATGGCGATCATGAGCTCGACGACCTCGGTTTCCTCAGCCACGATCTCGCAGCCATTGAGACCGAGGAACACGTACATCGCGAGAAGGCCGAGCCGTTTGTTCCCGTCGTTGAAGGGATGCGAGGTGGTGAGCGCGTAGCCGTAGGCAGCCGCCAACTCGCTCAAGTCCATGCCGCCTTCGTACGCCAGTCGATTCCGCGGTCTCGCCAACGCGGACTCGAGCGCGTTCTCATCTCGGATTCCAGGGAGCCCGCCGTGAAGGTGGATTTGATCGAAGTGGACGGTTTCGACGATCAGCCTGTCGAGCCAGATCGGCTCGGTCACTTCGCCAGCTCGCGCAGCGCGTTACGGTACGTCTGGGCCCCTCGACGATACAGGTCGAGAGCCTTCTCGAAGGTCGGGTCGTATGGCGTCAAGAGCAGTCCGCGGTCGGTTTCGACGACGAAGATCTCATCCCCCGCCTCGAGCTGGAGCCGGTCCACCAGGTCCTTCGGAATTGTCGCGGCGAGCGATCCGCCCGCCCTTCGAATTCGAGTCTGCCTCACCATCGCTAGCCTCCCTGGTCCCGTCACTTGACGGCCTCAGTTCGAAAGTAGCACATCGGTGCTACCTTGACAAGGTGATCAACTCCCGGAAACGCAGCCATCTCCTCCCTCGCCAGCGTCGCCGTTTCGCCCGACGGCCGCTGGATTACATCGAGCGGACAGGACGAGACAATCCGCCTCCGGCCCACACCCGATCTCTCGAAGCCGCCCCTCCACACCCTGCCGCACGACGAGCCTGCTGGCGAAGCTCAAGTCGCTGACCAACCTCCGCGCGGTTCGCGACTCCGAGTCCTCCACCGGCTGGAAGATCGAGGTCGGCCCCTTCCCCGGCTGGGCCGAGGTGCCGGAGTGGTAATGCGAATTCGGAATTCGGAATTCGGAATTCGGAATTCGGAATGCCGCTCACCCGGCCCGGACTATTGAGACACGGTGCCGGAAGGGGCGGAGATCAATAGGAGCGGGAGAAGACCGTGGCGCCGCTGAGACCCGCGAAGTCGGCATCGGCCGTCACCACCTCGACGCCCTTGGTCCTCGCGGTCGCATACACGATGGCGTCGGCCATGGCGAGGCCGTTGTCGATGCTCAGATCGGCGGCGGTCAGCGCCAGAAACTGGTCGAGATCGACCACCGCCGTCTTCTGCATCTGCGCCACCGCGGCGGTCGCCATCTCCTCCGAGCGCTGCCGCCGGATCACCCGGTAGACCTCGAAGATGACGATCGTGGGTGTGATGACCTCAGCGAGGTTCTCGAGGTAGGGAGCGAATGCGTCGGCGAGAGGCCCGTCGGTGAAGTACTCGATCCAACCCGAGGTGTCCACCAGGATCACAAGCGATCCTCCTTGTCCCGGAGGCCGGCGTCGTCGAGCCCCTTGATGAAACCTCGAAGCTCGGCGAGCGGTCGATCTGGCACCAGCGTGATCACGCCGTTGCGGACCACCACCTGGAGGATCTGGCCCTTTTCGATGTCAAGCTGCTCACGGACCTCTTTCGGGATCACAACCTGGTATTTCGAGGACACCACCGTCTGGGGCATGCTACTTCGTCCCTTCAATTATGAATATCTTACATCATGTCGATCGATAAAGTAATTGTCTTACATCTTGAACTCAATGGCTCCTTCCACGCCCGACCTCGATCCTCCACCGACTGGGTGACGGTCCCGGAGTGGTGATCCCTGATTTGGGATTTCGGAATTGCTCCTTCCCTTCCACGATCGCGGCAACAGACCAGATGACGTGGTGGAGAATTCTCTGAGGGCCGCTGACGCTCACCCGTAGTCCTGAGAACCGGCCTCGTGGACGCTGCCTGATCCTTCCGCCAGGAACGGGTTGACGACGCTGATCGAGCCATAGCGCTGGCCGTGACTCAGGTCCTCCGAAAACAGGGTGGTGGCACCAAGGCGCTCGGCAGCTACGATGATCGCCCCATCCCAGTACGAGACCCCGAACTTCAAAGAGGCCTCGATGCCGGAGACGATCAGCGGGTAGTCGGTCCAGACGCTGGGGAAGTTCTTGAATTGCTCGAGCAGTGCGGCGGCTTCATCGGGTGCCAGCGGCAGCGCGATCTTGGTAGTGACATTGACGTAGAACTCCTGGAGCACCTGTGCCGACAAGCCGAAGTCGGCGTGTTCGATCAACTCGAGTGCTTTCTCCTTCTTCGGAACCTCGCCGGGATCGGACGACACGGCGTAGATCAGGATGTTGGTGTCGAGGAAGGCGTCAGCGTTCATGGAGCTCGTCCCTCGACCAGGTGCGGGGCCCGACCTCGGCCCGAGTCTCGCGACACAGCTCGACGATGCGGCGGCGGGCTTTGGCTGCGCGTGATTCGCGTCGGGCGAGCTCTTCGAGGAACTCGCGAATCATGGCGTTGAGGGTGGTGGAGCGATCGGCGGCGATCTTCCGCGCTTCGCGGACCAGCTGCTCGTCAAGGGCGATGGTGACATTTTTCGTGCACACCGGATACGTGGAAATGTGGACGAGATCAATGGGTCGAGTCGTTTTGTCTCCAAACGGTCATAGTCACACGTGGGTCCTACAGGGTTTCCAGGAAAGTCTCGATGTGTACGGCGAACGTCTCGAAGTCGCCGAGTCGCTCGTGAAGCAATTGACGCAGGAGCTCGAGATCCAGGTCGAGATAGCCGTGGATAACGACGTTGCGGAAACCAGGTATGTTGCGGAAACCACGGGTGAAGTCTCGATCTCGCCGCGGGTCATGGTCACCGTGCCTTTCCAGGTCCGGAGGTGCCGAGGCTGGCGTCGATTTTGGCCAACTGAGGCAGGAAGTCGCAATGGCGCGATAGCGCACGCCCCTCCCGAACCGTCGTCGCCCGGAGGTCGCGAGCAAACAAGCGGTGACCGTCGCGCAGCACGCGGTGGTAGAGGAGCGGTGGGGCGTCGTTCAGGATCACGACGTCGATCGCGTTCGTGCCGAGGGCGCCCATCAGCGCGGTCGTGAGCCCGGACTGATATCCGTACGGGCCTGGATCCGCGAGACGTGAGTCGATGAAGACCGCCACGTCGATGTCGCTGTGGGCTGCGCCCGCACCCCTCGTGCGGGATCCGAAGAGGTAGAACTCGAGAATCTCCTCGCGTGCCGAGAGCACCTCTTTGAGGCGTGCAGCAAGGTCGTCGTTGACGCGCATGGGCGAGTTCTCCAACCCGAGGATAAAGCAGATGTCGATATCGAGAGCGATGTGCCGTCCTCATCCGGGCATCGGATGGGGTGGTCCTCCGGTCAGTGAACAGAGGTTGTCGTTCGAGATGTGCGGGCGGGATCCCACTTCGCCTGCGGCTGCGCCGGGACAGGCTGCCTGCACCATGCGGCTTCGTGCTCCGCACTCCGCCGTCACGAGCACATGCCTCGCACGGAAGGGCCCGGGCACGGAGCCAGGACCGCCAAACGACCGACGTTACTATTTCTTCTTGCGGCGGTTGGGCTTCTTCTTCGCGCGAGGGTCCTTGCCCTGGGAGCGCATCTTCTCCTCGCGCCGGGCGAGCAGCTCGAGCGCCTGGTCGAGGTCGACGGAGGCGGGGTCGGTGCCCTTGGGGACCGAGGCGTTGACGGTGCCGTCGGTGACGTAGGGCCCGAAGCGGCCGTCCTTGATCTGGATCGGATCGCCTGAATTGGGGTGGGTGCCGAGCTCGGCGAGCGGCGCCGACGAGCCGCGCGCGCGGCGGCCGCGCTTGGGCTCGGCGAGCTTGGCGACGGCCCCGTCGAGGGTGATGGTGGCGAGTCGCTCCTGGCTCTCCAGGCTGCGGGTTTCGGAGCCCATCTTGACGTAGGGCCCGTAGCGGCCGTCCTGGACGGTGATGGTCTCGCCGGTCTCGGGATGGCGGCCGAGCTCGCGCGGGAACGACAGCAGCATGAGCGCGTCCTCGAGGGTGACGGCGTCGGGGGACATGCTCTTCCAGAGGCTCGCCATCTTTGGCTTGTCGCCCTTCTCGGAGCGGTCGCCGAGCTGGACGTACGGGCCGAAACGGCCGACCTTGACGTAGATGGGCTGACCTGTCTCGGGATCCTCGCCGAGCGGGGTGTCGCCTTCGGCCGCCGTGGCGACCAGCTCGAGAGCGCGCTCGATGGTCAGCTCGTCGGGCGGCATGTCGTCGGGGATGGAAGCGCGGACCTCGGAGTCGCCGACCTGGAGGTACGGCCCGTAGCGGCCGACGCGCACCGCCACGCGGTCGCCGTGGGCGGTCTCGCCGATGGTGATCCGCGAAGCCTCGCGCGGGTCGATGTCGTCTCCGGTGGCCACCAGGGCGTGGAGCCCCATCCGCATGATCTGGAGGCGCTGTTCATCGTCGTCCGCGAGGCCGAAGTAGAAATCGTGCAGCCACGGTGTGGCCTCCGTGTCCCCTCTGGCGATGGAATCGAGGGTGTCTTCCATCCGTGCGGTGAAATCGTAGTCGACCAGGTCCGGCAGGTTGCGCTCGAGCAGGCGGACCACCGCGAAGGCGGTGAAGGTGGGCACCAGCGCCTGGCCCTTGTTCCAGACGTAGCCGCGGTCCTGGACGGTCTGGATGATGGATGCGTAGGTGGAGGGCCGGCCGATGCCGCGCGCCTCGAGATCCTTGACCAGGCTGGCCTCGGTGTAGCGAGCCGGCGGCTGGGTGGTGTGGCTGGTGGGCTCGAGGGCGGTGGCCTGCAGGGCATCGCCCTCGGCCAGCGGCGGCAGCAGCTTCTCCTGGTCGGCGAGCTCCGCCTGCGGGTCGTCGGAGCCCTCCACGTAGGCGCGCAGGAACCCCGCGAAGGTGATCACCTTGCCCGAGGTCGTGAAGACGGCCGTGCCATCGTCCGGCACGGGCGCCTCGATCCGGAGCTGGGTGCGGACCCCGGTGGCGTCCTTCATCTGCGAGGCCAGAGTCCGCTTCCAGATCAGCTCGTAGAGCTTGAACTGATCGCCGTCGAGCGCGGATCGCAAGCTCTTCGGTGTGCGGAAGTGCCGGCCGGCGGGGCGGATGGCCTCGTGCGCCTCCTGGGCGCTCCGCGCCTTCGAGCGGTAGAAGCGCGGCTGCTCGGGCAGGTAGTGGCCGCCGTACAGCTCGCGCACCTGGTCGCGGGCGGCGTTCAGTGCCTCCGACGACAGGGTCAGCGAGTCGGTGCGCATGTAGGTGATGTAGCCGTTCTCATACAGGCTTTGCGCAACGCGCATGGTGCGGCGGGCGTTGAAGCGCAGCTTGCGGCCGGCCTCCTGCTGCAGGGTCGAGGTCATGAAAGGCGGGTAGGGTCGATTGGTGAACGGTTTCTGCGCGATCTCGGCGACCTCGAAACGAGCCGCTTCGAGCTGCTCGGCAAGCCGTGTCGCGTCCTCGATGTCGAGCACGCGCACCGACCCTTTGAGCTCGCCGGTGTCGGGGTCGAAGTTCTTGCCGATCGCGATCTTGTCGCCGCCGATCTCGGCGAGGCGGGCCGTGAAGGGGCTGCCGCCGTCGCCCTCGGCCGCCAGCGTCGCCTCGAGGCCGCAGTAGACCGACTCGACGAAGCGCATGCGGGCCTCTTCACGCGCCACCACCAGGCGGATCGCCACCGACTGGACGCGGCCTGCCGACAGCTTGGGCCGGACCTTTCGCCACAGCACCGGCGACACCTCGTAGCCCACCAGCCGGTCGAGGATCCGGCGGGTCTCCTGCGCCGCCACCAGCCGGTTGTCGATCTCGCGCGGCTCGGCCAGTGCGCGCTCGATGGCGCCGCGGGTGATCTCGTGGAAGACCAGCCGTTTGATCGGCACCGACGGCTCGAGCACTTCGACCAGGTGCCACGCGATGGCCTCGCCCTCGCGGTCCTCGTCGGTGGCGAGGTAGAGCTCCGAGGCCTTCGCCAGCTTCTTCTTGAGCGTGTTGACCTGTTTTTTCTTGTCGGGCGGCACCACGTAGAGCGGCGCGAAGTCATTGTCCACGTCGATGCCGAGCCGGGCCCACGACTCCTTTTTGTACTTCTTCGGGATCGCGTCGGCGTTGGGCGGCAGATCGCGAATGTGCCCGATGGACGACTCGACCTCGTACCCGGGACCGAGGAATTTCGCGATAGTGCGGGCCTTGGCCGGCGACTCGACGATGATCAGGGGCTTGGTTTGCGACATGCGGCCCATAGGAGAACGGAGCCGATCGAGCTTGTCAAGCAGGTATCTTCAATGGCGAGATACGAGGCGGACGCCACCCGGCCACTCGGCAGTCCCGAAGGTGGCCCCACAACTGACTCATTTGAGGATGGTTGTCCGTGTTGGGGTCGTGGCGTCCCGAGTGCCGGCGCCTTGAAAGCCGTCGCAACCACGAAGGCACGAAGACACGAAGGTTTCACGAAGGACGACGGATGCGTCCCGATGGACATCGGTGCCCGGGGAGACACTCGATGATCCGGTCGTTCCGGTTGAGCAGGGGCCTGGAATGCCTTGGTGATTTCTTCGTGTCCTTGGTGTCTTGGTGTTTGCGACGTGGGCGGGTGGGGGTGATCCTGAATTCGAATTCCAAATTCCGAATTCACCCGGTGTTATCATCCTGCGGCGCGGCGGCCTCGCAGCCGCGACGGAGCGAGACGAGGGAGAGATGTGATGGGCCCGTGGCTGGTGGAAGCTCTGACGCGTGATGAGGTCGACGACTGGCTGCACGGCGGGCCGCGCGATTTCACGGGCTCCTCGATCATGATCGTTCGCGGCGACGACCTCGACGTACGAGCCTTCCTTCCCAACGCCCTCGACGCGGCGAAGCTCGACGCCGGGCGCGTCGTGGTGTGGGTCAAGGATGAAGGCCTGTTCGACAACGCCGAGCGCAAGCACCTTTTCGGCGACGACGACTCGGTGCTGGCGGCCGTGCTCACCGGCGACGGCGACGTCGGCAGCTGGATGACCCGGGACCGGATGCGGGTGGAGGACGCCGAGTTCGCGTACGCCGAAGCGGAGGAACATCGTGGCTGAAGCGATCGAGATCCCGAAGAAGTACAAGCACCTCGAGATCGAGGACACGTGGCGGCGCCGCTGGGACGAGTGGGGGATCTACCGCTGGGACCCGTCGCGTCCGCGAGAGGAGACCTTCGTGGTCGACACACCGCCGCCGACGGTGTCGGGATCACTCCACGTCGGACACGTCTTCTCCTACACCCACGAGGACCTGCTGGTCCGTTACCAGCGCATGACCGGCAAGAACATCGCCTTTCCCATGGGCTGGGACGACAACGGCCTGCCCACCGAGCGCAGGGTCCAGAACCTGCTCGGCATCCGCTGCAACCCGCACCTGCCCTACGACCCCGACTGGACGCCGGACCCGAAGGGCGGGAAGCGCAAGGAGGTCGAGGAGGTCTCGCGCCGCAACTTCATCGAGGCGTGTGCGCTGGTGACCGCCGAGGACGAGAAGGCCTTCGAGCACCTGTGGCGCCACCTCGGTTTGTCGCTCGACTGGTCGGAGCAGTACGCAACCATCGACGACCACTGCCGCCGCGTGTCGCAGCTCAGCTTTCTCGACCTGGTGGAGAAGGGCGAAGTCTACAACGTCGAGTCACCGACCATGTGGGACATCGACTTCAAGACCGCGGTCGCGCAGGCCGAGGTCGAGGACCGGCCGCGGCAGGGCTTGTTCTACAACCTGCGCTTCGGCGTCGAGGGCGGCGGCGAGCTGCTGATCGCCACCACCCGGCCCGAGCTGCTCGGCGCCTGTATCGCGGTTGTCGCGCACCCCGACGACGAGCGCTACGGGCCGCTGTTCGGCAAGCACGCCATCACGCCCCTGTATGGCGCTCGGGTGCCGATCGTGGCGGCCGAGCACGCCGACCCGGAGAAGGGCACCGGCATCTTGATGGTCTGCACCTTCGGTGACGCAATGGACGTGGAGTGGTGGAAGCGCTCGGGGCTGCCGCTCAAGCAGCTCATCGGGCGCGACGGCAGGATGCTCCCCGCGACCTTCGGCGAGCCGCCACTCGAGAGCGTCGACGCCGCCACGGCCCAGCGCGCCCACGACGAGATCGCCGGCCTCTACATCTCCAAGGCCAAGAAACGAATGGCCGAGCTGCTCGCCGGTGAGGGAACCCTGCCGGGATGGCAGGGGCCGGCGCTGGTCGGTGACGCGGAGCCCACCGACCAGATGGTCAAGTTCTACGAGAAGGGCGACCGGCCTCTGGAGTTCGTGCCCACGCGCCAGTGGTACATCCGCATCCTCGAGCACCGGGAGGAACTGCTGGCGCAGGGCGACAAGATCCGATGGCACCCGGCCCACATGAAGACCCGCTACACCCATTGGGTGGAGGGCCTCAACCAGGACTGGTGCGTCTCGCGCCAACGCTACTTCGGGGTGCCGTTCCCGGTCTGGTGGGCGCTCGACGACGATGGGCAGCCGATCTTCGATGAGCCGGTCTACGCCGACCCGGCGACGCTGCCGGTGGATCCCCTGACCGACCCGGCGCCGGGCTACCGGGAGGAAGAGCGCGACCAGCCCGGCGGCTTCACCGCCGAGCCCGATGTCATGGACACCTGGGCAACCTCGTCGCTGACGCCACAGATCCAGAGTCATTGGGGCCTCGACCCCGAGCGGCACGCCAAACTCTTCCCGATGGACATCCGCCCGCAGGCGCACGACATCATCCGGACCTGGGCGTTCTACACCATCGTCAAGGCGTGGATGCACGAGCGCGAGATCCCGTGGCACCACGTGGTGCTGTCGGGGTGGATCCTCGATCCCGACCGCAAGAAGATGTCCAAGTCCAAGGGCAACGTGGTGACGCCGGACGACCTGCTCGTCGAGTGGTCGTCGGACGCCGTTCGCTACTGGGCGGCGCGCGCCCGCCTCGGCACCGACACCGCCTTCGACCCCGGCGTCTTCAAGGTCGGCAAGCGGCTCGCCACCAAGATCTTCAACGCCAGCCGCTTCGTGCTGATGCAGCTCGACCGCGCCGGCGGCGAGATGCCCGAGCCTCAGCACATCACCGAGCCGCTCGACGTGGCGCTGATCGGGCGGCTGCGCAAGGTCGTCGAGCTCGCCACCCGGGCCTTCGACGACTTCGACTACGCGGCGGCGCTGCAGGTGGTGGAGGAGAGCTTCTGGCATTTCTGCGACCACTACCTGGAGCTCGTCAAGCTGCGCTCGTACTCGGACGACGACACGCCGGGCCGGCGGTCAGCGCTGGCCGCCCTCGGCCTGGGCCTCCGCGCCTACCTGCGTTTTCTGGCGCCGTTCCTGCCCTTCGTGACCGAGGAGGTGTGGTCGTGGCGGTTCGCGGGCGGCGACGCCTCGAGGAGCGTCCACACCTCACCCTGGCCCACCACGGCCGAGCTCGAGGCGGTGCCGAGGCCGCCGTCCGATCGCACCTTCGAAGCCGCGGTGGAAGTCATGACCGCCGTTCGCGGCGCCAAGACCGCGGCGCAGAAGAGCCTGCGCTGGCCGGTGGCCCGGCTCGCGATCGCCGGCGCCGCGGCCGACCGCGAGGCGCTCCAACCTGTCATCGAGGACATCCTGCGCGCCGGCAACGTGGCGGACGGCGGGCTGGCGATGGCGGACGGCACCCCGGAAGAGGGGCATCGGTTCTCGATCTCGGTGACGCTGGGAGACGAAAAACCCACCTGACCCGCGTTCGCGTCCGTATCCTCCGGTTTCGGTCATTCCGACGGAATGACCGAAACCGGAACAGGCATCAAGTTCCACGTGAAGCCCGAAAGCCCCTCAGGGTGGGTGTAGAGCAGCTCGCGCACCGGCTCGCCGTCGACCCACACGTAGCGGTTGATCTCGCCCTCGTCGTCGTTGGCGACGTAGAGCTCGTCGCGGCCGTCGCCGTCGAGGTCGGTCAAAATCGACGCGTGCTCGAAGCCGCCCGAGTTGCGGTCGATGGACTCGATCGACCACTCGGCGCGCGGATCGGCGCCGGGCGTGAGCAGCCACAGACCGCTCTTGCTGGCGGCGGCGACCATCTCGGTGACGCCGTCGCCGTCCACGTCGCCGGCGGTCAGGAAGCGGCACAGTGTGTCGTCGATGGTGGCGATGTGGAGGCCCTCGGCCGGGTCGGTGCCGGCATCGTAGCGCAGGATCTCGACCCGCCCGCCGGCGACCGCCTCGACCGAAACATACAATTCGTCGGTGCCGTCGCCGTCGACGTCGTCGACCAGGATCTCCTTGGCGTGGCGGTCGCCGAGGTCGGCCACCAGTACCCGACCCTCGTCCTTCGCCGGCACGTAGCGGGTCACGTAGCCCGGCTGCGGGGTGCCGTCGAGCTTGTTGGGCAGGCTCGGCGTGGCGTAGATCTCGAGGATGCCGTCGCCGTCGAGATCGCCGATCTCCACCTCGTGCACGAAGGTGTCAGGCTCGCTGTCGAGCGTGTCGACCTCGAATCCTCCGTCGCCGTTGCCGTAGAGCACCGCCACGACGCCCTGATCGTGGGTCGCGACCGCGATGTCGGTTTGACCGTCGCCATCGATGTCGCCCACCTCGAGATCGCGCATGCGGCTGAACTTGCCCCCGAAGTTCTCCTCCCACAGCGGCGTCGACGAGCCGTCGGGAGCCCACAGCTTGACCATCGCCTTCGTGCCTGCGGCCGTCAGGACGGCGGGCTGTCCGCCGGCGGGCTCGAAGACCATCGCCTTGTGGAAGACGTTGCTGTCGGGATCCTCGATGAATCGGTAGCTCCAGCTCTCGCCGTCGTGGGTCAGGATGCCGAGACGCGCGGGCTGCGGCAGCGGGCCGGAGGGTCCGCTCTCGAGCACGGCCAGGCTCAGCAGGAGGCCCTTCTCGAGCGGCTGCGGCCGGTCCTGGGCGCAGGCAGAGAGGGCGAGGATCATGACTGCGATCGAAAGACTCTTACTGTAGCCATGCATCGGGAACTCCGTTGAGTGAAATTGAGGCCCGCTCGCGGCGAACCGGTATGGATGGTAGCGCATCTCGAATTCGGATTTCGGGTTTCCGCCCACCCACACACGTCGCAACCACGAAGGCACGAAGACACGAAGGCTTCACGAAGCTGCCTTTTGCCTTTCGGTAGCCTTCGACTCCCGGCATGACGGTCGACGATTCGATCGATTTCGTTGAGATGGGTCTTAAATGAGCTTCGTGAGTCCTTCGTGTCCTTGGTGTCTTGGTGTTTGCGACGGTTTCGGAGGTGGTCGAGAGCATGGGCGGGTCGAGATTTCGGCTTCGGGTCGTGGGCAGTTCGGAGCCGTTCACAGGGCGCCTACGGATGCCGGGCGCCGTGCTAGACTTCCGCCTTGCCGGGAGGATGTTGCAGAGATGAAACGCTTGATCGCTGTTGCCGCACTCGTCATCGTTCCACTCGCGCTCTCGATCGCCTGCGGCGACGGCGGCGAGTCGTCCTCCGCTCAAACGGCAGGTCGCGGGCCGGTGATTGTGATCGCCTTCGACGGGCTGCGCGCGGACGGGCTCGGCTGCTACGGAGCGCCCGCCGCCACCGCTGCCTTCGACGCCCTCGCCGCCGAGTCGGTGCGCTTCGAGTGGGCGTTCGCCCAGGCGCCGCAGGCGGCCCCGTCGCTCGCTGCGCTGTTCAGTGGTCTCTACCCGACGACGAACGGGCTGCGGGCGCCCGGCGATGAGCTCGCCGACGAGGCGACGACGCTCGCCGAGATGCTCGGCGGAGCGGGCTTCGCCACCGCCGCCTTCGTTGAGGGCTCGCCGGCGAGCAGCGACTACGGCCTCGCCCAGGGCTTTGACGTGTACCAGATCGAGCCGGCGCCGGGCGACAGTGCGCGCAGGTGGCTGCGCGACAACGGTAACGGGAACTTCCTGATGGTGTTGGCCGGCTGGTCGCGGGCCGGCTTCGAGCAGATGGGCGCCCTGCTGGCGGGCAGTGGCCGGCCCGAGGGCATGGAGCAGCGTCTCCATGAGGTGCTCGCCTCGCGCAGTGGCGGTGATCCCATCGCCTTCGCCGAGGCGGACCTCGAGTGGGCGCGAACTTGGTACGCGGCGCGGGTACAGGTGATTGACGCGCAGCTGGCGGGCTTCATGGAGCTGCTCGGCGAGCTCGGGCTCGACCGGCGCGCGACGCTCGTGGTTCTCGGCAGCAACGGCTTCGCGCTCCAGGAGCACGGCGAGCTTTTCGGTGAGTCGCTGTACCCGGCGGTCACCCACGTGCCGGTGCTGATCCGCTACCCGGGCGGCGGCACGGCCCAGAACGTGTCCAAGATCATCGAGGTCGTGGACCTCATGCCCACGATCCTCGAGCTCGCCGGGCAGCCCGCCCCGGCCGGCGTCCAGGGCACGAGCCTGGTTCCGATCATCAGCGGCGGCGGCCAGCCGCCCTACGTTGCCTTCGCCGAGTCGCCGCTGTCGGGCGGCCAGCGACTCGTGGCCCTCGGCGGCATGGCCATGGTGAGCGGTATTGCCGGCGACGGAGCGCAGCTCTTCGACCTCGGCGCCGACCCGCAGGCTCTCAACAACCTGGCGGACAGCGAAGCCGACAAGCTCGAGGTCATGGTCCGCCACCTCCAGGCCTGGGAAAAGATGGTCTCCGTCGCCTCCCTCGATCCCGACCTCCGCACCGAGGAGGACCTCGACGAGGAGACGCTGAAGCAGCTGAAAAGCCTCGGCTATATTCAATAGAATCAAGAATTAGGAATTCAACTCGAGATTCCGCGCTTCAACGCGCGGAATCTCGAGTTGACTTGACATTCTGCCATCTGGCACATATATTTATGTCAAATGGCAGGAGGTGCGATCATGCCATATAAACGACAGCCCAAGAAACAGCATGTTTCCGAAGCCGCTGCGGACTATGCAGCGGCGGTACCTGCCACCTCGTCCGGCCAACACGAGTACCTGTCGCTGCTCGGCCTGCGGTCCTTCGACACCGCCTCGCTCCTGAAGCGGCTCGACGAAGGGCTTTCCTACGCCGCCTTCGAGAGGTTGAAACACCGGCTCGATGTGACGTCCCAGGAGCTTGCTAATGCAGCCTTGATCCCCCTCCGCACGCTTGCACGAAGGAAAAAGGCGGGCCGGATGCAACCGGACGAATCCGATCGGCTGGTGCGGCTCGCGCGGGTCTTTGCGCGCGCAATCGAGCTTTACGAGGGTGATTCAGAGGGAGCGCAGGCATGGATGATGCGGCCCAACCGCGCTTTCGGGGAAGTGAGTCCGTTCGAGATGGTGAAAACGGACGTCGGGGCGCGCGAAGTCGAAAACCTGATCGGTCGCATCGAGCACGGAGTCATCAGTTGACCATTACCGCCTGGCGGGTGGTGAAACATGGGTTCGTAGCTACCGCGTTCGATGGCGAAGGCGCTCGCCTCTTTGGCGGAAGGTGGCACAGCTCGGGCCGCGCTGTGGTCTATACGGCTGCGTCCACATCGCTGGGTCTTTTGGAACAATTGGTTCACGCCGAAAGGGGCCTCCTCCCATTCTACGTCTCAATTCCGGTGACCTTCAATGCCGGTTTGGTCGAGATGATTGACCCCATCAGACTCCCCACGAGCTGGCAATCCTACCCGGCGCCGTTCGATCTGCAGCAGATCGGAGACGAATGGTCCGACTCTTTGCGATCCTGCATCCTCGAAGTCCCCAGCGTCATTGTGCCGCACGAACCGAACTTCATTCTGAATCCGAAGCACCCTGACTTTTCTTCGATCGAGATCGGCGAACCGATCAGCCTGGAAATGGACCCGCGGCTTTCTTGACGTTGCAGCCCCTCCATCCTGCGCAGACATCGTGGGATGAACCTCGCGGGTGATACACTTCGCCTGAAATCAGGTCGAGATATGTCTCGCGACAAGCCGGGTGACGCCCCCGTCAGCGCGCCGGTACCGAGCGCGCCAACTGAGGCCATGCCCGAGGGCTTCCTCGCCCCCGGTAAGGTACTGGGTGACCGCTACCAGATCCGCTCCCGGCTCGGCAGGGGAGGGATGGGTGAGGTGTGGCGTGCCTTCGACCTCAAGCTGCGGGTCGAGGTGGCGCTGAAGGCGATGCTGCCGGAGCTTTTCAAGAACGAAAAACGACGAGACATGCTGCGCCGCGAAGTGCGTGCTGCCCGTGAGGTGGTGTCTCCAAACGTCTGCCGGATCTTCGATTTGATCGAGGTCGACGGTCGCGAGCTGGTCTCCATGGAGTACGTGGATGGGGGGACGTTGCTCGGCGTTCTGCAGGACCGAGGTCCCCTCGACCTCAAGGAGGCCCAGGACATTGCCTCGCAGTTCCTGGCCGGGCTGGAGGCCATCCACAAGGCGGGCCTGGTCCACCGCGACGTCAAGCCGGAAAACATCATGATCACCCGTGCGGGCCGGGTGGTGCTGATGGACTTCGGGATCGCGCAGCGGAAGGACAGCGGCGCTGGCACGGTCTCGGGC
>CAZSTH010000072.1:0-19985 GCA_964609835.1 uncultured Thermoanaerobaculia bacterium | reverse complement strand
CGTTGACCGCCACCGCCGACCGTCACCGCCACCGTTGACCGCCACCGTCCACCGCCACCGCCACCGCCACCGTAACGGCCACGGCCACGGCCACCGCCACGGCCACCGTTCACCGCCACCGCCGTCGGCGTCCGCGTTCCACGGTCGCGACCCCCGGCCTCCAGGGTGGTACTCTCCTCTCATGCGCGGCTATCCCTTTTCGTGCTCGATCCAGGTCCGGTGGTGCGACCTCGACGCCTTTGCCCACGTCAACAACGCCACCTTCGCGAGCTACCTCGAGCAGGCCCGCACCGAGGTGTGGCACCAGCTCTTCGGAGGTCGCGAGGCGCTCGACATCCCGTTCTTCGTCAGACGTCTGGAGATCGACTACAGGCGCCCGGTGGGGCTCTACGTTGAGGTGCGCGTGTGGTTGAGGGTCGGGGCGCTGCGTGGAGCGTCATTCGACTTCGAATACCTGGTGGAGGCGGGCGGTGAAGTTGCGGCCGAGGCGAGGACCGTGCTGGCGTGTGTCGACAACCGCACCGGGCGCCCGGTCCGCATGGACCCGGAGCTGCGCGAAACGCTCAAGACCCTCCAACCACCCTGCGATCAGATGCCGTCTTCAGATCCTCGGGCTTGAACCACGACGACATGGGGGCACGAAGGGCAGGAATGCACCGCGCTGTGCGCGGCGCCCCTGACCCCACGGTGTCTTCGTGCCTTGGAGGGTGAAACGGAAGGGCAGGTGGCGTTCCGAACACCGAATTCTCATTCGAGCTCGAGCCACTGGAACCAGATCGGGTGGCTGTGCTTGTACCAGGCGAGAACCTCACGGATCAGATTGCGCTTGTCGGCCGGCATGACGGCGTAGTCCACCTGGTCGAAGTGGACCCTGAGACGGTCCTCCGGGAGGTACTCGATCGCCTCTGAAAACAGGGTCTGGAGCTCGTTTCTGATGCGGCCCGAGTCGGAGATCTTGACCGCGCGCCTGCGGTAGTCCTGCCCGGAATAGAAGCGGTCGAGGAGCGGGGAGAAGACCATCCTCATCTCGTCCATGGGCTCCATCAGACGCAGCTCGAGGGTGACATCCAGCACGCCCTTGCGGGTCGCCGCGCGGGTGGTGACACGGTAGCGGTCCTCCGACAGCTGCTCGACGCCGTGGGCGCCGGTGTAGGGGTCCGGCAGCATGTAGCTCGCGAGGGCGAGCACCCGCCAGTCCTTGAGCGGGAAGAAATCGTCGGCGGTGATGGTCCGGCGGTCGACCGGGATCAGGGCCTCGCGGGCGTTGCGCAGGCTCGAGCGGTACTCCTCCTGCAGCTCGGGTGCGAGGTCGCGGCCGAGGGTCTTCACCAGCTGCTCTTCGAAGTCCGCGGCGTCCGGATCGAGAGTCACGACCTCCCGTTCGCGGTGGGCGGGGGCGTTGAAGCGCGACGAGAACAGGACCATCGAGGTCCGCAGACCGAGGATGGGATCGAGGCTGGCAGCCTGCATCGCCTCGGCCGACGCGGAGTAGCCGTCACAGATGAAGAGGTGGCGGGCGCCGTTGTCGCCGGTGTAGGGCCCGATTCTGAAGGTGGGGGCGTAGGTGCCCGATTCGGTGAAGACCTCCATGCCGGTGCCTGGCATCGCCCAGCCGTCCTCCACGAGGTGGACGTCCAAGGCGCGCCACTCGTCCCACAGTTTCGAGAGCCGGTTTTCCCGGCTCGAGCCCCCCAGCGTCCACACGTGCACGTGTTCGGGGGCGATGTCCGGATAGGTCTCCCGGATCGCCTCCAGCACCTTCGCCCGCGGTGTCAGGTAGTCGATGAGGAGCGAGTGCTCGGCGGCCCGATCCACCACCGCGCGCGGCAGCACCAGGTTGCCCATGTAGCCCTCGTACGGGCGCGCGACCTTGAGCGGCTGGTCGAAAAGGTGGAGGATGGTCATCGGCCCGGTCGGGTCGCCCTTCGCGAACCGCGAGGTGTTCTCGAGCGTGTCGATGGCGGCGCCCCAAACGGTGATGCCCGCGTTCTGCAGGTCGCGCCAGAAATCGGGCCACTCGTAGCCGACGTTGTTGACCAGGCGGTGAACCCTTCGGTCGAGGAACCGGGCCACCTGCGGACGGGCGTAGACGCGGCCGAAGCCGAGCAACGGGTTCGACCCCATCTCGGGGGTCTCGCCCGCCTTGGGCATCAGGCCCTCACCCAGGGAGACCATGACCGCGTGGTTCTCTGGCAGGCTCCGGGTCAGGTACCACAGCGCCTCCGACAGGGCGTAGGCGGAGACCGCGTCGGCGTCCTTCTTCACCCGGTTGATGCCGGCCTTGTCGAGGTCGGCGCCCTCCGCCCAGCGACCGAAGAGCCGGGTCCCGAGCGCGGTGACGGCGGCCGTGACCACGAAGGCTCGCTCGAGCGAGCCGCCCACGAACGAGATCTCGCCGCCACCGGGGTCGTTGCCCTTGATCGCCACGTCCTCGAGCCACAGGTGGAATCGTCCGAGAATCGACCGCGAGTCGAAGACCCACTGCGCGATCCGGTTACGGCGGGCCATGTCCATGTGTCGCCTCCCGTGGCCGCACTGTGCCACGGCGACACCCGTGACACAAGAGGCCGGGGTCGAAGGGGAAAGCGGCGACTACGCCGCGCCGAGTTGCTGCCGCCACCACTCCAGCAGGTCCGCTAAGGTCCGATCGAGCGGGATCTCCGGCCGCCAGCCGGTGGCGGCAGCGAACTTGCGGTTGTCGCCGATCAGTCGCGGGATGTCGGCGGTTCGCAACCGTTTCGGGTCGGTCACGATCTCGACCTTGGCACCCGACAGGGCCAGGAGCCGATCCAGCAGCTCGCGGATGGAGATGCCGCGCCCGGAGCACACGTTGTAGGCCTCACCCGGCTCGGCTGCTGCGGCCGCCAGATGGTACGCACGGGCGATGTCGCGGACGTCGGTGAAGTCGCGGACGGCCTCGAGGTTCCCGACCGCCAGCCGCCGAGGCGCGAGGCCGCGCTCGATGGACGCGAGCTGGTGCGCGAAGCCGGACGCGACGAAGGCCGGTGGACGTCCGGGCCCGGTGTGGTGGAACATCCGCAGCCGGATCGAGCGGAGACCGAAGCGAAGGCCGTACTGCTCGACGGCGAGATCGAGGGCGGCCTTGCTCGCCGCGTAGGGTGACAGCGGCCGCAGGGCGCTGTCCTCTGCGATCGGCTGCCTGTCCTCCGGCACCGAGCCGTAGATCTCTCCCGACGACGCGACCACCATCGTGGGATCGAGCCCGAGCTCGCGGATCGCCTCGAAGAGTTTGACGGACCCGCCGAGATTGATTTCGAGCACCCGGTTGGGGTGCCGCCACGACGATGCGACCGACGAGGCTGCGGCGAGGTGGTAGACGACGTCGGGCCGGGACGCCTCGAGCGCCGCCACCAGCGACGCCCGATCGGTGAGATCGCCCGCGATCGCGCGCAGGCACCTGGGCGGAGTCCGCTCGTCTCCCGGCCACACCAACCCCCAGATCTCGGGCGCCGGCTCGAGCTCGGCGAGATGCCCTGCCAGCACTGGTCCCACAAACCCCGCAGCGCCGGTGACGAGCACCCTCACGAGGTCGCCAGGTAGCGCGCCAGCGCATCCTGCCACGTGGGCATGGAGCGGCCGAGGAGGGCCTCCAGCCGCGCGGTGTCGAGGACCGAGCTGGCGGGACGACGGGCGGGCCGCGGAAAGCGGTCGCTGGTGACGGCGTCGATCTTGACGCCGATTCCGATCCGACGGGCGATCTCGATCGCGAAGCCGTGCCAGGTGGTCGAGCCGGAGTTGACCGCGTGGACGGTACCCTCGGCGCCGACATCGATCAGGTCGAGCACTGCTTGGGCGAGGTCATCGCAGAGGGTGGGACAGCCGCGCTGGTCCGCGACCACCTGGAGGGTCTCGGCCCCACGTTCGATCTGTCCCCGAATCGCCTCGACGAAGTTCTTGCCGCCGCGTCCGAACAGCCACGCCGTGCGCACGACGAGGTGGCGGGTCGCGGCGCGCGCCTTCTCCTCGCCCAGCAGCTTGCTGTGGCCGTAGGTGCTGGCGGGGTTCGGAGGATCCGATTCGCGGTAGGGGCGGGTGCTGTCGCCGCTGAAAACATAGTCGGTCGAGATCTGGACCAGCAGGCCGCCGATCCGCTCGCATGCTTCTGCGAGGTGCCCGACTGCGTGCCCGTTCACCGCCATCGCTTCCTCCGTACGGCTCTCGCAGTCGTCCACCGCGGTGAAGGCCGCACAGTTGACGACCGCCGTCGGACGCTCGGCGATGACCCACTCGTGGACCGCCTTCCGGTCGCGGATGTCGAGGGTGTCGAGATCCCGGCCCCGGCAGGAAATCCCCCGCCCCGCGCAGGCCGTCGCAATCGCCCGGCCGAGCTGTCCGTCCGAACCGGTGGTGAGGATCCTCGCGGTCACCTCTCGGATGGTAGCACCGCGATCATGCGGCAGGATGTGGTGGCCCGCGGCTGGTTGAACAGGAAGGAATACAGTACGATAGCCGTCGATCCTCTGGATCGTAAGGAGACGCATGATGTCTGAGAGTGCTTCGATCGACAGCAGGAACGGGCTCGGTCGCACAATCAAGCCGAACGGTGACAGCACCATACCCAGCGGCGACGACGAACGCATCGTCGCAGCGATGGCTTCTCACATGGAAGCGATGATGCGTGAGCTCAACCTCGATCTGTCCGACGCCAACTACATCGAAACGCCGCGGCGCGTCGCGAAGATGTACCTCGAGATGTTCCACGGTCTCCGCGAGGGCGCCGAGCCGAAGATCACGACCTTCCCCAATGACGAAGGTTACCACCACATGGTGATCGAGAAGGAGATCCCCTTCTACTCCATGTGCGCCCATCATTTCGTGCCCTTCTACGGCCACGCCCACATAGCCTACATCCCGGAGTCGGAGGTGGTGGGCCTGTCGAAGCTGCCGCGCATCCTCGAGTTCTACGCCAAGCGTCCGCAGCTTCAGGAGCGGCTGACGGAACAGGTCGCCGAGTTCCTGTGGACCAAGCTCGAGCCGCAAGGAGTCATGGTGGTGATCGAGGCCCGCCACCTGTGTGTCGAGATGCGTGGTGTGAAGAAGGCCGGCGCCCTGACCACGACCTCGGCCCTGCGCGGCTGCTTCGCCGACCGGCTGGTTCGCGAGGAGTTTTTGGGGTTGCTGAATCGCCAGACCGCCTGGTAGCCCCGGACTCCGCCTGGGATCAGCGCTGGACTTCGCAGAACAGGTAGACCTTGGCCGTCTCCGTGAGCACGGGCCCCGCGATCTTGAACTTCTGGTCGGTCGCCAGGAACCGCTTGCCGCCGATCTTGAACGGCGAGTAGTTCACCCGCACCAGTGGGTTGCCGTCAGCGTCCTCGAAGAGGATCACGACCTGCATCCGGGCCTTTTCGGAGGTGGTGTTCTGGAAGTCGAGCTCGATCGTGACGGGGTTCTCCCGCTCCGGATCGAGCGCACGGTCGCCACGGAGCAGCACGGCGAAGCGGCTCCAACGGACCCCGTCGATCTCCACGAGCGGCTCCATCTCGTGGTTGACGCGGTACTCGAACTCGCCCTGGAACGGGTTGTCCACAACGCGGAAGTCGCGGTTCTGCGCCACCGCCGGCGCTGAGACACCGGCCAGTGTGAGCAAGCCGACAATAACCGCTCTTTGCATCACCATCGAGAACCTCGCCTCGTTCGAGACCTCGGCGCAGTATATCTCAGAAAAGGGGCGGTGCCGACGACACCGCCCCCGGTCCTTTTCGGCCGACTCGTCAGTTCTTGTGAATCGTCATGCCCTTCGAGATCGCCGAGTGATCACCGGAGACCACGTCGCAGATAGAGAGCTTGTCCTTGACCTGATTGACCTGGAGCCGGGCGAGCTCGGTCATGTTCTCGTCGAGGACCTCCCCGGTGTCGGGGTCGCGCAGGACCTCCACCTCGCCGACCGTGAACTGCTGACCGGTAGATACGCCCTCGCGAGCGCCGCGGTTGACGTAGACCTTGCCGTCCTTGACCAGAACCACCGAGCCGGTCCACATGATGTTGGGGATCTGGGCGAGCATGAACTCGACTGCCTGCGCGCAGGCATCCTGTACCGCAAGCCCTACGTTGTCGTTCTTGTGCCCGCCGAAGGCCGCCCCCCAATCACCGGTCGCATAACCGACATTGAGGCCCTTGCGCTTGTGCGTGCCGACGACGCTCTGCGACGCCAGGATCTGCCCGGTGGTCGAGTCCACCATGTAGATGGTGGCGTTGACCTCGCCCTTGCCGCCCGAACCGCCGACTCTGAAGCCCTTGATGCGGACGCCGCCGCCGGCCCCGCCGGTGTCGCCCTGGACGTGGGTGATGGCGCCCTTAACGAGGATCTGCGCGGGCGTCATCTGGCCGGTGACCGGGGCCTTCTTGCCGCCGGCGGTGCGGCCGGAGGCCGCGAAGTCCTGCTCGTCGAGCGCGGCCGCGCGCATGTCGGTCTCACCGAGGACGATGAAGCGCCCGGTCTGGTTCAGCATGTCGGTGAGGACCGTGCCCCAGGCGTGTCCGATGTTCCACTGCCCGTGCCAGCCGGCACGGTTTTCGAACTCGGACACCGTGACCGAGTAGCGGAGACCGCCGCTGGCGTCCTCTGCCGCGGCAGGCGCTGCTGTAATGACTACCATGACCACTGCCAGGGCCGTGAGACCGATCGACTTCCAAACACCTTTCATGGCTTCTCCTCCGAGCGCGTTTTGAGTTCGCTTTCCAGTGTACAACGGTCCCCCCAGACCCGAAGCGCCTGCCGCTCCGCGTTCGGGAGTCAGACCGGATATTTGCCGGTGATGAAGTTCTCCAGGTGCCGGATGTGGCCCTCCTGATTGCGGCTCACCCACCGGGTGAGGTCGCCGGAGGACACCACCCCGACGAGGGCCCCCTGGTCGAGCACCGGCAGGTGGCGGAAGCGCCGCTCCGAGATGATGGCCATCGCTTCCTCGACCGGGGTGTCCGGACGCACCGCCACGACCTTCGAGGTCATGACGTCCACGACCCTGGTGGTCGTCGGGTCCCGCCCCTCGTCGACGATGCGGATCAACACGTCGCGTTCGGTGAAGATGCCGACCATCTCGCCGGTCTCGCACACCAGCAGGGCGCCGATCCGCTCCCGGTTCATTTTGCGGACCGCGTCGAGGACCGGGGTCTCCGGAATCACGGAGTGGACCGAGGCGCCCTTGTGGGCGAGCACGGTCTGGAGAGTGTCCTGCATCGTCGCCTCCAGGAGGTTCCGGTGATGGCGCTGTCGGGTGACCTGCCCCGAGGCAACAGCGGCCTGCGCCGCCTCATTCCGGAGGACGGCCCCCCGGCTCCCGGATCAGCCGCTCACTGCCAGCGCTGGGCCTTGAGCACACAGAGGGCCGCCATGTTGACGATGTCGTTGACGTCGACGCCCCGCTGCAGGACGTGGACCGCGGCGTCGACGCCGGTCAGGATCGGGCCGATCGCCTCCACCTTGCCGAGCCGCCACAGCAGCTTGTAGGCAATGTTTGCCGACTCGAGGTCCGGGCACACGAGGATGTTGGCGTCACCCTTGATCCGCGACAGCGGGAAGGCGTCGTGGGCGATGCTCGGTTCGATCGCGGTGTCGGCCTGCATCTCGCCCTCGATCACCAGCTGCGGCCAGCGCTGCTCGGCGATCGCCACCGCGTCCCGCACCTTTTGCGAGCGGTGGTCGATGTTGGAGCCGAAGTTCGAGTACGACAGCATGGCGACCCGCGGCGTCACGTGGAAGTAGTGCTCAGCGGCCTGGCTCGCAAGGAACGCGATCTCGGCCAGCTCCTCGGCGGTGGGGTCCTGGTTGACCGTGGTGTCGGCGATGAACAACATCCGGTCCTCGAACAGCAGCAGGTAGATGCCGGCGGCCCGGTGAATCCCCTCGCGGGTGTGGTGGATCTGCAGCGCTGGCCGAATGGTCTCCGGGTAGGACATGGTGAGGCCCGCGATCAGGCCGTCGGCCCTGCGCTGATGGACCATCATGTTGCCGAAATACACCGGGTCTCGCATCAGCTTGCGGGCATTGTCCATGGTGACGCCGTTGCGCCAGCGCAATCTGCTCAGCACCTCGGCGTAGGTCTCGCGATCGGGGTCGTTGGCGGGGTCGATGATTTCCACCGCCCCCTCCGACACCTCGTGCTCGGCGAGCAGGGGCCCGATGATCTTGTGGGAGCCGAGCAGCACCGGCCGGCAGATGCCCTCGTCGGCGAGGACCTTCGCCGCGCGCACGATTTTGGTGGCCTCGCCCTCGGGGAACACGATCCGCCGGGGATCGGCGATGGCCTGGTCGAAGACGTCGTGCATCACCTGGCGGGTGCGTGAGATCCGGTTCTCGAGCTCGCGGATGTAGTCCTCCTTCGACGCATACGGCTTGCGGGCGACCCCCGAGCGGATCGCGGCCTCGGCCACCGCCGGCGCCTCCCACAGCAGAACGCGGTAATCGAAGGGCTTGGGAATCAGGTACTCGCGCCCGAACTTGATCGGCAGCCCGCCGTAGGCGCGGACCACCGAGTCCGGCACGTCCTCCTTGGCGAGGTCGGCGAGGGCGCGCGCCGCCGCCAGCTTCATCTCCTCGTTGATGGCCGACGCGGCGACGTCGAGGGCGCCGCGGAAGATGAACGGAAAGCCGAGCACGTTGTTGACCTGATTGGGATAGTCGGACCGCCCGGTCGCCATGATCACGTCCGGGCGGACCTCGAGAGCGTCCTCGGGCGGGATCTCGGGATCGGGGTTGGCCATCGCGAAGATGATCGGGTTGTCGGCCATCGACGCCACCATCTCAGGCGTCACCAGGCCCTTCACCGAAACTCCGGCGAAGACGTCGGCGCCGCGCATGGCGTCGGCCAGGGTGCGGGCGTCGGTGTCGGCCGCGAAGCGTTCCTTGTAGGGGTTCATCCCCTCGGTCCGGCCCTTGTAAATGACCCCCTTGGAGTCCACCATCAGCAGGTTCTCCTGCCGGACCCCGAGGGAGATGTAGAAGGCCGCGCAGGCGATCCCGGCCGCACCGGCGCCTGAGAAAACCACCCTGACGTCCTCGATCTTCTTCTCCGCGACCTCGAGGGCGTTGACCAGCGCGGCGCCCGAGATGATGGCGGTGCCGTGCTGGTCGTCATGGAAGACCGGAATGTCGCAGCTCTCCTTGAGCCGCTCCTCGATCTCGAAGCACGCCGGCGCGCCGATGTCCTCGAGATTGATGCCGCCGAGGGTCGGGGCCAGCAGCTCGCAGAAGCGAATGATCTCCTCGGTCTCTTTGCTCTCGACCTCGATGTCGAAGACGTCGATGTCGGCGAACCGCTTGAACAGTACGCCCTTGCCCTCCATCACCGGCTTGCTGGCGAGCGGCCCGATGTCGCCGAGACCGAGGACTGCGGTACCGTTGGAGACCACTGCCACCAGGTTGCCCTTGTTGGTGTACTCGTAGACCAGCTCGGGATCGTCGGCGATGACGAGACACGGCTCGGCGACTCCGGGAGTGTAGGCCAGGGACAGGTCGCGCTGCGTGATGCACGGCTTGGTGGGCACGACTTCGGTCTTACCGTGGCGCTTGCCGGTGTGGTACGCGAGTGCTTCGTCGCGTGTGATCTTTTTCATTGTCCCTCTCCTGGAGGCCCTGGCTGCATGGCTCCGCGCCGGGTTCTCCACCGGCGGACCATATTCCCGTCCTTTGCGGAGGTCAAGTTTCCCCCTTCTTGCGGCCGGGGATTGCCCGAGTACGTCGAATATCCCTGAAATCGCTGGGCAATTCACGGCCGCAAAATGGGGAGAGGAAGCTCACTCCTCGAGAGCGAGCCGAATCAATTCGTCGACCAGATCGGGGTACTCGAGGCCGGACGCCTGCCATAGCTTCGGGTACATGGAGATGGCCGTGAAGCCCGGGATGGTGTTGACCTCGTTGATCCACAGACGCGGGCTCGAGCGTTCGAGGAAGAGGTCGACCCGCGCCATCCCGCGGCAGCCGAGGGTCGAGAATGCCTCGAGGGCCATCCGCTGCGCCGCCTCGGCCGTCGTGCGGTCGATCGGTGCGGGCGCCAGCAGCCGGCAGTCCGAGTCGACGTACTTGTCCTCATAGTCATAGAACTCGTGGCCGGGCACCACCTCGCCCGGCAGCGCGGCGCGGGGAGCATCGTTGCCGAGCACCGGGACCTCGATCTCACGCGCGTCGAGGCCGCACTCCACGAGCGCCCGCCGGCCGTGGGCGAGGGCCAGATCAAGGGCATCGCCGAGGGCCCGCGCGTCGCTCACCTTGCTGATCCCGACCGACGATCCGAGCCTGGCGGGTTTGACGAAGACCGGCAGGCCGAGCTCGCCGCAGCTGGTGAGCTCGGCGCCCCGGTCGCGGTCCCAGGCGGCGCGGTAGACCTCGCGCCAGTCCGGAGTCGGGAGCCCGGCCCGGTGGAGCAGGCTCTTGCAGAAGATCTTGTCCATGCAGACCGCGGAGGCCGCGACGTCACAGCCGACGTAGGGCAGATCCAGGATCTCGAAAAGACCCTGGATGGTGCCGTCCTCTCCGTACGGCCCGTGCAGCACCGGGAACGCCACGTCGAAGTTCTCCTCGACAAGCCGCGGGTCGAGCGGGCGGCGGCCGCTGAAGTCGCCCACCCGGTCGGTGCGCTCCGGCGCGTCGGCGAGCAGCCTGGCCGCTGTCTCTCCGTCCGCCCACCGGCCGTCACGGTCGATCGCCATCGCCACCACCTCGTACCGGCCACGGTCGAGAGCCCGGTCCACCGACCGCGCGGACACCACGCTCACCGCGTGCTCGCCCGAGCGCCCGCCGAAGATCAGCGCCACCCGCAGCCTGTTACCGCCCATGGCTCCGTCCTCCTGTGGCTACTCTAGCCCGTATTTCTCGCCCACCCGATACTGCAGCCTGTGAGATGCCGTGATGTGCTGCGTTTTCTCGCCTCCGTCCGCTCGACGTACTGTCGAGGTCGTCTCCGCGCCCCCTCGGGTCGAAAACGCCGCGTCCCACGACCCCTCGCGGACCTCGCAATCCGAGGTGGTAAGCAGTGCGGGCCAGCGTCGCATGGTGGCAGCGCCACATCGCGAATGAGGCTACATCAGATCGGCGGTCCCGCAGCGCGTCGCGAGGAGCGCTCGCGCTGTCGGATTCAGCGCCCGGTCGGCGCCGCTTCCCCGAACAGGCCGAGAAACTCACCGTAGCCCTCGTCCTCGAGCCTCTCCACGGGGACGAATCGCAGCGCGGCAGAGTTGACGCAGTAGCGCAATCCAGTGGGGCGCGGGCCGTCCTCGAAGACGTGCCCGAGGTGTGAGTCGGCCCCTGCCGAACGAACCTCGGTGCGGACCATGAACAGCTTGCGGTCTTTCTTCTCGACGATGTTTTCTCCGACCAGCGGCTTCCAGAAGCTCGGCCAGCCGGTGCCGGAGTCATACTTGTGGATCGATGCGAAGAGCGGCTCGCCCGACACGATGTCGACGTAAATGCCGGGCTGTTTCTTGTCCCAATACTCGTTCTGGAACGCCCGCTCGGTGCCGTCCTCCTGGGTGACGTGGTACTGCAGCGGCGTGAGCCGCTCCTTCAGCTCCTGATCGCTCAATGTCGTGCCTCCATTGGGTCGCTGGTTCGCCTGATTGGCGTTCCCGGCGGTGGCGATCAACGTGGCTCCGACGCCGACGACGACCACTGCCGCGAAACCGATAATTCGTTGGTTCATCTGCTTTCTCCCCAAAGCTGCTGAAGCCGCTGGTCGCGACCGCACCCCTTGCGGTAGTAGGAGTAGCGAATCGGGTTCTTCTTGTAGTAGTCCTGGTGGTAGGCCTCGGCCGGGTAGAAAGCGCCTGCGGCCGAGATCTCGGTGACGATGGGCTCCGGGAACGGCCTGTCGGCCTCGAGGTCGGCCTTCGACTGCTCGGCCGCGGCGCGCTGTCCTTCGTCGTGGTAGAAGATCCCCGATCGGTACTGGCTGCCGACGTCGCAGAACTGACGGTCGGTCACCGTCGGATCGATGTTGCGCCAGAAGACCTGGAGCAGTTCGTCGTAGGTCACGACCTCGGGGTCGTACACTACCCTGACCGCCTCGGTGTGACCCGTGCGTCCCGAGGAGACCTGCGTGTAGGTCGGATCCTCGACGGTGCCGCCGGTGTAACCGGAGGTGACCGTCAGCACGCCCTCGATTTTTTCGAAGTCCGCCTCCAGGCACCAGAAGCAGCCTCCCGCGAAGGTGGCATGCTCGGCTTCGCGGGCGGTGGCGGGAGCCACGGCCGAAAGGACGGCGGCCAGGGCGCCGGCGAGTGCGAAGCGTGGTTTCATGTCGTCATCCTCCCATTCGGGTAATGCCGCGGGGCGGGAGAAAGTTTCATCGAGCGGCGCGATCCGGACACGAGCGCAGTCGAAAGGCGGGGCGAAGTAGTATATCCGTATGTCGCGGGTGGTCACCGGCCTCGAGGGCCTTCTGCAAGCACCTGAGCTGATCGGCGGGCGCGAATGGGCGCTGCTGGGGAACCAGGCGGCGGTGACGTCCCGGCTCGAGCCGGCGCGTCTCGCGATCGCGAAGGCGACCGGACGCCCGCCGCAGCGGCTGTTCGCGCCCGAGCACGGGCTCGACGGGATCGCGCAGGACATGGAGGCGGTGGACGACGAGGTCGATCCCGAGACCGGTGCGCGGGTGATCTCGCTCTACGGGGCGTCGGAGGCGACCCTGCGCCCGTCGGCGCGAGACCTCGCCGACATCGAGCTCATGGTGGTCGACCTGCCGGACATCGGCAGCCGACACTACACCTTCGCGGCCACTATGGATGCGGTGATGGGCGCGTGCGCGACGGCGCGCATCGAAATCCTGGTCCTCGACCGGCCGAACCCCATCGGCGGGGTTCGCCGTGCCGGCGGCCTCGTCGATGCTGGCTTCGAGAGCTTCGTGTCGCAGCTACCGACGCCGATCCGCCACGGGTTGACGTTGGGAGAGCTCGCGCTGCTGTTGCACCGACAGCGCTATCCGCACCTCGAGCTGGCGGTGGTGCCGTGCCGCGGCTGGCGGCGTTGCAGATGGTGGGATCAGACCGGCCTGCCGTGGGTCCCGCCGAGCCCCAATATGCCGAGCCTCGAGACGGCGACTGTCTACCCGGGCCTGTGCCTGGTGGAGGCGACGACGCTTTCCGAGGGCCGCGGCACGACCACGCCATTCCAGCTCGTCGGTGCGCCGTGGCTCGACGCCCGCCGGCTGGTCGACGCGGTCCGTGGACTCGGTCTCGACGGCGTTGTTCTGAGGGCGGTCCGCTTCCGGCCGCAGTTCGGTAAGCACGCGGGAGCGATCTGTCACGGCTTCGCTGTCCACGTGACCGATCGCGTCGCCTTCGAGCCGGTGACCCTGGGCCTGCAGCTGCTGAAGACGATCCACAGGCTGCACCCGCGCGATTTTCGGTGGCGCCGCGAACCGTACGAGTTCGTCAGCGACGTGCCTGCCATCGACCTTCTCACCGGGTCCGCCGCCGCCCGCGAGCTCATCGATGGTGACGGTGATCTGGGTTCTCTCTTCGAACGGTGGCGGGGCGAGGTGCAGGAGTTCGAGACGTCGCTCGAGGGCGTGCTCCTCTACCACGAGTGACGAAAGGCCGGCGCGCCGCGAGTCCTCGCCGGCCTCCGCGGGCGGACTTCAGCGGCCTGAGAGTGCGCGCAGACGCTCGACCTCCTCGACGATCCGCGCTGCCGCACGCTCGATCTCTTCGGCGGTCGTGAAGCGGCCGAGGCTGATCCGGAGCGAGGCCCGCGCCAGTTTCGGCGCGACCTTCATGGCGCGCAGCACGGGGGACGCCTCGGGGTGGCCGGTGGTGCACGCCGCCCCCGAGCTGACAGCCAGGTCGGGCAGTGATGCCAGCAGGGCGCCGCCGTCGACGCCGGCAAACGAGATGTTGGTCGTGCCGGGAAGCCGATGGTCGCGGCTGCCGTTGATGAAGCAACCGTCGAGCCCGTTCGTGATACGTGCCTCGAGGTGGTCGCGAAGCCGCGCCAGCCGCCGCCCCTCCCGTTCGAGTTCCCCGATGGCGAGCTCGACGGCATGCGCCAGTGCGACGGCGCCGGGTAGGTTGGGCGTGCCCGAACGCAGCCCGTGCTCGTGGCCCCCGCCGAACAGCAGCGGCCGCGCGACCAGCGGCGGCCGTCGCTTTCTCACGTACAGGCAGCCGATGCCTTTGGGAGCGTAGAGCTTGTGGCCCGACACCGTCAGTAGGTCGACACCCAGCTCCCGGACGTCGAGCGGGATCTTGCCGACCGCCTGGGCGGCGTCGCAGTGCACGCGAATGCCTCGATCGGCGGCGCGCGCTGCGGTCTCCCTCACAGGCTGGATGGTGCCGGTCTCGTTGTTGGCCAGCATCACGCTCACCAGGACGGTGTCGTCGCGCAGACAGGCGGTGATCTCCTCGGGGCTGACCCTGCCGTCGCTGCCCACTCCGACCTCGGTGACCTCGCATCCGTGGCGACCGAGGTGGCGCATCGGCTCGAGCACGGATGGATGCTCGGTGACCTGGGTGACGAGGTGGCGACCTCGCCGCTCCCCGCCCGCGGCTGCGCCGACCAGCGCCAGGTTGTTCCCCTCGGTGGCTCCGCAGGTGAAGATGATCTCGGTTGGCGATCTCGCTCCGACTGCAGCCGCGATCCGATCGCGGGCCATCTCCAGAGCTGTCGATGCTTCGCGACCCGGACCGTGACTTCGGCTCGCTGGGTTGGCGCAGACCACGCGCAGGTAGGGCTCCATGGCCTCGATCACGCGCGGGTCGCACGGGGTCGAGGCGTTGTGGTCGAGGTAGATGACGTCGTGCGGCATCGGTGATTCGCGATTGTACGCCGGTCGGGACACGGGCTGCCGCCGTCGCGCTCCCCCGGAGCGGCACGACCTGCGAGTGTCTCGCGGCATCGCGGTCCTCTGGCTGGGGATCGAGGACCGGGCCCTGGGGAATTCGTTTGCTCCACTGACGACTTCTTGCAGGGCGAGAGCCGGGCGGCTATGATGCAGAGCCACCGTGGGCTCACGGTGACGGGAGCAGTGATGGCCGAAAGGGATGATGTGTTCATGACCGTCGAGGAGGCGGTTGCGCGGCTGGCGCGCGGCGAGCAGGTGATCGTGGTCGACGACGAGGACCGCGAGAACGAGGGCGACCTGATCCTGGCGGCTGACAAGGTGACGCCGGAGGCGGTCAACTTCATGGCTCGTTTCGGCCGCGGGTTGATCTGCGTATCGCTGACCCCCGAGCGTTGCGACGAGCTCGATCTGCCGATGATGGTGGAGAAGAACACCTCCACCCACGAGACCGCGTTCACGGTCAGCGTCGAGGCGCGCCACGGCACGACGACCGGCATCTCCGCCCACGACCGGGCGGCCACCGTCAAGGCGCTCGTTGATCCCGCCACCAGTCCGGAAGACCTCCGCCGTCCGGGACACATGTTCCCGTTGCGGGCGCGGCTCGGAGGCGTGCTCAAACGAGCCGGCCACACCGAGGCGTCGGTCGACCTCACGCGCCTGGCGGGCCTGACCCCCGCCGGGGTGTTGTGCGAGATCATGGACGAGGACGGTCAGATGGCGCGGCTTCCGCGCCTGGTGGAGATCGCGCGTGAGCACGGCCTCGGCGTCCTGACCGTGGCTGATCTGATCGCCTACCGGATGCGGAACGAGCAGCTGGTGGAGCGGGTCGCCGGACCGGCCCTGCCGACCGACGCGGGCGATTTCCGGATCTACGCCTACCGCAACCGGGTCAACGGAGAGGAGCACGTCGCGCTCGTGATGGGGACCATCGACCCCGAGCAGCCGGTGCTGGTGCGCGTACACTCGCAGTGCCTCACCGGCGACGTCTTCGCGTCCCGGCGGTGCGACTGCGGTTCCCAGCTCGAGGCCGCGATGTTCCGAATCGCCGAGGAGGGCCGGGGCATCCTGCTCTACCTGTTGCAGGAGGGGCGAGGCATCGGCCTGTTCAACAAGCTGCGCGCCTACGAGCTCCAGGATCAGGGCGAGGACACCGTGGAGGCAAACCTCCATCTCGGGTTCAAGGCGGACCCGAGGGACTACGGCACCGGCGCCCAGATTTTGGTTGATCTCGGTGTTCGTCGGCTGCGTCTGATGACCAACAATCCCAAGAAGTACACAGCGCTGCGCGGCTTCGGGCTCGAGATCGCGGAGAGGGTGCCGTTCGAGATACCACCCACCGAGAGCAACCGCCCCTATCTCGAGGCCAAGAAGCTCAAGATGGGACACCTGCTGAAGATGGTGTGAGTTCCGCCGTCGTGCGGCCGGCGCTCTGACCGTCCGCGTCCCCTTCTCGAGGCCCGCGGAGCAAGTCGAAGAACAGGCGCCCGGAACGAAGATCATGACCCTTCCGCTCCCTGATCTCCGCGCACTCGCGCGGCAGCTCGACGACGGCGCAGACGGTCTCGCCGTCGGTGGTGTGGCGCCCGGTGCGCGCGCTCTGGCGCTGGCGGGGCTGGCGAACTCGGGATGGCCTGCCGGCCGGGCCCTGGTCGTGGTGCCGCACATCGCTGAGGCCGAGGATCTGGCGGCCGGGCTCCAACTCCTGACTCCGTCTCTAAGGGTGGGCGTCGTGCCGGCATCCATCGCCAGCCTCTACCTCGGCGCGGAGCCGCCGCTGGCGGCCCGCCGGCAGGCGATCGACGTCGTTCGCCGCCTATCAGCAGATGAGATCGATCTGGTGGTGTGCGCCGCGCGGGTTGCCGGCTGCCCGGCACCTGGCCCCGGTACCGTCGCGGACAGCGTGATCCGGCTCGCTGCCGGCGAGCGGCTCGATCCTTCCGGCCTGTCCCGGCGCCTGGCGGTCGCGGGTTACCACCGCGTCGACCTCGTCGAGGAGATCGGGGAGTTCGCCGTTCGGGGTTGGGTCATCGATCTTCACGCAGGCGGCGAGTCCGGTCTGCGGATCGAGCTCGATGACGACCGGATCGAGTCGCTGCGACCGTTCGACCCGTCGACGCAGCGGACCGCCGGCGATCCCCTGCCGAGCGCCGAGGTGCTGCCGCTCGACCTCTTCCCGGCGACCCCGGACCGCCTGGTGGAGGTTGCGGCGTTGCTCGAGCGAGATTTTCCGGCGCTCGCGGGCCACATGGTGGAAGGAGCGGAGCGGAGGCTGTGGTGGGGCGCGCTCCACCTCGCGGACGCGCCGTCCTCCTGGGCCGACGTCGCCGATCACGTGGTCGTGTGCGACCGCGACGAGGTGTTGGGCGAGCTCGGCCGCTGGTGGTCGGTACAGGGCCGCGAGCGGCGGGTGCTGAGCGAACGATCCATGGAACTCCCGCCGCCGGAGATGCTGGTGCGCGAGCCGGAGTCGCTGCGACCGGTGCTCGAGAGGCCGCGGCTGCGGCTCGATCGGCTCGAGCTGGTGGACGGCGCCACCTCGTGGCGACGGCTGTCGACGCATCCGGCCGAGGATTTCGTGCGCCGGCTGCCCGATCTGGTTCCAACTCTGCGCGCGCGGCGCGCAGAGGACGCCGCACAGGTTTTGGTGGTGGCATCGAAAGGCGAGGAGCGCCGTTTCGCGAACCTCCTGCGCGAGGGCGGTGTCGAACCGGTCGAGCGCCTGCCGTCCGCCGGCGAGGTGGCCATCGTCGCCGTCGGCCCGCAGCGCGGTTTCGTGTGGGACGGGGGCCTGGCGGTCTACGGCCGTCGCGATCTGACGGCCGTTCCCGCACCGTCCCCACGTCGCCGCGGCCCGGGTGTCTTCGCGTCCGACCTCCGTGATCTCAGGCCCGGTGACCTCATCGTTCACCTCGACCACGGGATCGGACGATTCACCGGCTTCCGGAGGATGACGGTCGAGGGACGGAACATGGAGATGATGGTGCTCGCCTACCACGGCGGCGACAGCTTGCTGGTGCCGGTGGAGCGGGCGGACCTGATCCAGAAGTACGCCGTTGGCGATGCCGATGTCCACCCGACTCTCGACCGCCTCGGCGGCTCGAGCTGGCGGCGGCGCAAGGCGAGGGTCAAGAAGGCGGTCCGCGAGCTGGCCGCCGAACTGCTGCGCCTGGCGGCGGCCCGCCATGGCGCCTCGGGCCACGCCTTCTCGCCCGATTCCCCGTGGCAGAAGGAGTTCGAGGACGCGTTCGACTTCGACCTGACCATCGACCAGGAACGGGCGGTGCGGGAGATCAAGGCCGACATGGAGTCGCAGCGGCCGATGGATCGCCTGCTGTGCGGCGATGTCGGCTATGGCAAGACCGAGGTCGCGATCCGCGCGGCCTTCAAGGCGGTCCTCGAGGGCAAGCAGGCTGTGGTTCTCGCGCCGACCACCATCCTCGTCGACCAGCACCTGGAGACCTTCCGCCGTCGCTTCGCGGGTTTCCCGGTAGAGATCGACATGTTGTCCCGGTTTTCTTCGGCGAGGGACTCGAAACGGGTGCTCGAGGGCCTGGCCGACGGACGCCTCGACATCGTGATCGGGACCCACCGTCTGCTCGGCACGGGGGTCAGGTTCCGCGACCTTGGGCTGGTCGTTCTCGACGAGGAGCAACGCTTCGGCGTCGCCCAGAAGGAGCGTCTGAAGAAGCTTCGCACCGAGGTCGACGTGGTCGCCATGTCCGCGACCCCGATTCCGAGGACGCTCAACCTGTCGCTGAGCGGGCTGCGGGATATCTCGATCATCGAGACGCCGCCACGCGACCGCCAGGCGGTGGAGACCAGCGTGCTCGAGTTCTCGGAGGACGTGGTGCGGGAGGCGGTGCTGTACGAGATGGAGCGTGGCGGTCAGGTCTTCTTCGTCCACAACCGGGTGCGCTCGATCGGCGGTATCGCGGAGTGGCTGCGACGGGTCGTGCCGGAGGCATCGGTGGTCGTGGCACACGGCCAGATGTCGGAGCGCCATCTCGAGAAGGCGATGCACGCCTTCCTCGCCGGCGAAGCAGACGTGCTGCTCGCCACCGCGATCATCGAGAACGGCCTCGACATCTCCAATGCCAACACCCTCCTCGTCAACCGGGCCGACACCTTCGGACTCGCCCAGCTGTACCAGTTGCGCGGGCGGGTGGGCCGATCGGAGCGCCTCGCCTTCGCGTACTTCCTGGTGCCGCCGGGACGGGCCCTCACTCCGGCCGCGCGGGCGCGGTTGGCCGCGATCCAGGAGTTCTGCGAGCTCGGCGCCGGCTTTCGGATCGCGGCCCGCGACCTGGAGATCCGGGGCGCGGGCAACCTGCTCGGTGCCGAGCAGCACGGGTTCCTCGAGGCAGTCGGCTTCGAGACCTACTGCCAGCTGTTGGAGGAGGCAGTGGCCGAGCTCGAGGGGCGCCCGTCGACCTCGCAGCGCGAGGTCGAGCTGCGGCTGGGCATGGAGCTGCAGCTGCCGGAGCGCTACCTTCCGGAGCCGTCCCTCCGTCTCAGCTTCTACAAGCGCCTCGCCGCGTGCAGCGACGAGGAGTCGATGCAGGAGCTGCTCGACGAGATGACGGACAGATACGGCCCCGCGCCGCCGCAGGTCGATGCCCTGGCGCTCGCCCAGCGCGTGCGAATGGCGGCGCGCCGGGCGGGTGTGACGTCGGTCAGCCGCCGAACGGGGCTCTGGAAGCTGCGCCTGGACGACACCATCGAGCCGCCCGCCCAGCTCGGTCAGATGGTGTCCTCACTGCCGGGGTCGAAGGTCAGTCCGTCGGGCGAGATCACCCTCCCGATCGCATCGCCGGACGCTGCCGTCGGCAAGCTGCTGGAGTTTTTCGAGGGCTTGCATCCGGCGGAATGAGGGTCGGAGCAGGGCCCCGGCTCGGGCGATCCGTCACCCTCGACCGCCGCCCGCCACCGGGGTCGCGCCCGCTGACCGCGACCGCGATCCGCGACCGGGGCCGCGACCGGGGCCGCGACCGCGATCCGCGACCGGGACCGTCATCCGCGACCGGGGCCGCGTCCGCGACCGCGATCCGCGACCGCGACCGGGGCCGCGACCGGGGCCGCGTCCGCGATCCGCAGTCCGCGACCGCGACCGCGGACCGCCACCGTCACCGCCACCGATCACCGTCACCGATCACCGCCACCGTCACGGCCACCGTTGACCGCGATCCGCGA
>CAZSTH010000071.1:0-20104 GCA_964609835.1 uncultured Thermoanaerobaculia bacterium | reverse complement strand
CCTCTCCGCGCCTGGGCCTCGCATTCTACGACGGCTGCCGCCGTTTCGCAAAGAAGTGGCGCAGAAGCTCCTCGCTGCGCCCGGCCTCGAGCCCGCCGCGGTGCGCGATCGACGGCCCGAGCCGCGGGTCGGCCGCGAGGTCGAGAACCGACCCGCAGGCGCCGGCGCGGGGGTCGGCGGCGCCCCACACCACCAGCCCGACCCGTGCCTGACGGCAGGCGGCGGCACACATCGGGCATGGCTCCAGGGTGACGTACAGGGTCGAGTCCTCGAGCCTCCAGTCACCGAGCAGGCGACCTGCGGCCCGCAGCACGAGGATCTCGGCGTGTGCAGTGGGGTCGGCGAGTTCGACTCTACGGTTTCCGGCTCGTGCGAGGACCTTTCCGGTCCGTGCGATGACCGCGCCGACGGGAACCTCGCCGCGACCACCCGCCGCCTCGGCCTGTTCGAGGGCCGCCCCCATCAGGGCGCGGTCGGTTTCGTCCCACACCCAGTCGGGCAGCACGGGTTGACGCCGCGCCCGCGGGCTACTTGATCTCGACCCTGTGGCCGACGGCGAGGGGTCGCCACGAGCGGGTCACGATGGCCGTCGAGTAGTTCTCATCGACCCTCAGCATACCGAGCTCGCCCAGCACCATTCGTGGCATGCCGTCCACCGGATTGTCCTGGAACACGGTGGCGAAGGCGCCCGGGTAGAGTCCTTCGGCGGCACCCATGTCGACGAAGACCAACCAGTAGGGGCTAATCTCGATCTGGTCGTCGCGGTTGTAGGTGATGTAGCCGGTGGGCTTCCCGTTCGGCTCGTCGCACCGATCGGACGCATCTGGATCGATGACCAGGGGTACCGGGATGGGCGAGAACGGCTTGAGCACGTCGCCGATCAGGATCGGGTCACAGGCGTAGGTGATCTCGGCGATCGAGGTGTTCTCCTGGGCGCACAGCACCTTGAGCTGGCCGACCTGCTGGTAGACCATTCCGAGGTCGGAGTTGGAGACCGGGTGGAGGAGCCGGCGCTCTTTTTGGAGGATGAAGAACCGGTCGCCCGCCTGCACCCCCTGCTCGACACCGCCGTCGAGATAGACGACATCGCCCTCTGAAAACTGAAACTGGGTCTGCATCTCCTCGGCGGCCGCGATGGTGAACGGGAAGATCGACTCGTCCTGGACGAGTTCGGCGAAGCAGTAGACGTCGGCGGACGAGCCCAGGGGGTGGGGCATCGCCTGGTCGACTTCACCGAACTCCTCGTCATAACCGGTGATGGTGTCCTCGGGGAAACCCTCCTCTTCGATCGGCACCGCCTGCTCGACCGCGAGATCGATGATCAGCGGGTCCCCGGGATAGATCCAGTGCGAATCCATGATGTAGGGATTGCGCTCCCAGATCTGCGGCCACAGGAAGGGATCGCCGAGGTAGTGGGCTGCGAGATCCCACAGCGTGTCGCCCCTGACGATGGTGTGGACCATCGCATCTTCAGGGAACTCCGTCGGCGGATCATAGGGCGTCCAGTGACCGTCGACGAAATGGAGCGGCTGCGGTGGCGGGGCCACCGTTTGCGCCGCGACGACCACGGGCAGGAAAAGGGCGGCGATGGCGAGCCGAATCTTGGCGCTCATAGGCGGTCTCCCGGCTGAGTAAACCACTACTTGAGGTTAACCCATGGCCGGTCGATCCGTCAATCCTCGGCTTCTTTTCCCAGCTCTTCGAGTCGCTTTTTCCACTCCTTGTCACGCTCTTCCATGAGCGATTGGACCTCTTCAATCTTGCTGTTCACCTCGTCGATTCGCGAGTAATTTTCGTAATTATCACGCGCATATTCGAGGCGCCACAGCGCCCCAAGATAGAACTTATTTCGGAGATAAAACTTGGCGACGAGCCACTCGTGCTCGGCGAGCAACTCGTTGAGATCATTGATTCTCGCTCTGGCCTCGTCGCCGTACTTGGAGTCGGGGTAGATCGTGATGAGCTGCTCATATGCGGCCAGAGCCTCGCGAATATCGCTCAGATCACGATCGGGGCGGAGCTTTCTCGCCGAGTAGGTGTCGCCGACCTTCAACAGTGCGTAATCCCGATCAGGATCGTTCGGGTATCGGTTGGCAAAATCGCGGTAACGAAGTCTCGCTTCTGTGAGATTTGTCACATCTTTCTTGACTGCAAAGGTGTCGGCGACGCGGAGCGCGGCCTTGTGTCCGAGCGGATCGTTGGGAAAGCTGTCGTAGACGAACGCGTACAGCTCTCTCGCCCTCGCGTACTCCTTGTCCTCGAACAGCTCCTCGGCCTGCTGGTAGATCGTCTCCTTGTCGAGATTGGCCAACTGATCGAGGATCTCATTCTGACGCGGGCCGCCGCTGCCGCACCCGCCGATGACCGCGAGCGCCGTCGCGAGCGCGATGGCGCCGGTGACGAGCCTCTTCATCCGCTCATTCCTTTCGTTGCCGCATCGCGGATCTCCCGCACCGCGGAGGTTCGGTCCTCGGTGCCGAAGATGGCGGAGCCGGCTATCAGGGTCGTGGCTCCGGCCTGCGCCAGCTCGGCGGCGTTGTCGCGGTCGACCCCGCCGTCGACCGAAATCTCGAGCCGGCGCGCGCCGGCAAGGGAGCGCAGCCGCCGGATCTTGTCAAGGCTCTCGGGGATGAAGCGCTGCCCGCCGAAGCCGGGGTTGACCGACATGACGAGCAGGAAGCCGGTCCACGGCAGCGCCTCCTCCAGCTGCGACACGGCGGTCGCGGGGTTGATCGCGACACCGGCCTCGATGCCGGCGTCGAGGATGCGTTGGAGGGTTCGCTGAAGATGGACCGCTGCCTCGATGTGAACCGCGATGCGAGCGACCCCGGCGGAGGCCAGGTCGTCGATATAGGCGTCCGCATTCGCCACCATCAGGTGCGCGTCGAGCGGGATGCGGCAGCGTCGCGACAGCGCTTGGACCACCGCCGGGCCGAAGGTCAAATTCGGGACGAAGTGTCCGTCCATGATGTCGAGGTGCAGCAGGTCGGCGCCGGCCGCCTCGACGTCGGCGATCTCGTCCGCCAGGTTCGAGAAGTCCGCGGCCAGGAGCGAGGGGGCGATCCGGATCGTCATCGGCTCACCCACACGGTGATGATCTCGGACGGCGCCACCGGCGAGCCTGCGGGGGGATACTGCCGCAGGACCGTTCCCGGTGCGACCCCGGGGTACTGCACCTCCCGAGCGCGCCCGAGGCGCAGGCGGTTGGCGGCGCACAGCCGCTCGACCCGCCCGATCGGAAGCGAAACCAGCGCGGGCATGATCCAGTAGCTCTCCGCCGGCGTGGTGTTGACGAGCAGGTCGACGGCCACCATCGGCGCGACCTCCTGGCCGACGGGTGGGCCGGTCGCGATGATCCGGTCCGCTGCCCCTTGCCCCTCGACCCGGGCGCGGGCGCCAGGAACCAGCCCGACAGCCTCGATCTCCCGCTCCGCGGTCTGCAGCGATGCTCCGCGGATGTCGGGCACCTGCACGGTTTCACCGCCGAGGCTGGTGCGAACGGTCACCGTCGATCCCGCCTTGACGTTGAAGCCCGGTGGCGGCTCCTGGTGCGCGATCGCGCCGCGGGGAACGTAGCTCGAAAAGACCCCCGGGTCCTCCACTTCCAGCTCGAGCCCGAGATCGTGCAGCTGCTGGCGCGCGTGCTCGACCGTCCGCTCGTGAAGGTCTGGAACCGACAGGGTGCCGCGGTGGACGGTGTGCACGAGGGCGAACCAGAAGGTGACGCCGGCCGAGACCGTCGCCACCAACACGATCAGTCCCCACCGGAGCCACGTCTTCAAGGGAACCTCGCACGCAGCCGCGGCCCGACGGCTGATCCGTTCCCAAGCGCGGACAGGCGGAGGCGGGTCGTCGAGCTCATCTTCGCAAATGTAACATGCGCGAAACGCCGTCAGCCGCGGGAGAAGAGGTCACGGATGCCTTCGGGGAGGAGGGTGACGACATCATTGAAGGTCACCACCACCAGCAGCAACACCAGCAGGTAGAAGCCGACCTCGAGAATCCGCTCCTTGACCTTCCACGAGAGGTCACGGCGAATCAAACCCTCGAAGGCGATGATCGTGAGATGGCCGCCGTCAAGAATCGGAATCGGCAGCAGGTTGAAGATGCCGAGCTGCAGCGAGATGACCCCCATGAACATGATCAGTGCCTGCAGGCCGCTGCGGGCGGCATCACCGGAGATGCGGGCGATGCCCACCGGCCCCGACATCTGCCGCATCGAGGTCTGTCCGGTGAGCAGTTGTCCGATGACGCGGAAGGTCTGGTAGGTCATGCGCCGGCATTCGACGAAACCCGCGCGGAGCGCAGCCAGTGGGGCCAGCTGCCGCCGGGTCGTCGGCATCAGCGGCCCCACGCCCACCTTGCCCGCGTCTCCGGCGGCCCTGGTGGTGACGTCGATGAGCAGGTGCTCGCCGTCGCGCACGATACCGAGAGTGATCTGCTGCTTCGGCAGCGGCTCGATGAGGCGGGGCAGGTCATAGTACTGGTCGACCTCGGCACCGTTGACCGACACGATCCGGTCGCCCGCCTCGACGCCGGCGGCCGCGGCCGGCTCGCCGGGCACGGGCTGGATGACCGCCTCGATCCGGGGCTCGATGCCGGAGACTCCGAAGCCGTAGACATCGTCGCGCTCGAGGGCCACCCGTTGGTTGAAAACGCCGCCGTCGCGCTCCACCTCGAGCTCGATGTGGCTCCCGCCGGCGGTCAGCATGGCGATCTCGAGCTCGCTCCAGTCGGTCATCGCTCTGCCGTCGACCGCTCGGATGAGGTCGCCGGTACGAAGATCGGAGGCGGCCGCGGGAGAGTCCGGTGCGATCCAGCCAACGACCGGCGGCTGCTCACGGTAGGCGGGCACGTCCACCCCCATGGCGAAGGCGAGCGCCACGAAGAGAACTGCCCCGGCGACATTGGTGATCGGACCCGCGAGCAGGATCAGCGCCCGCCGCCATCGCGGCAGCAGCTCGGTCGCGTCCTCTCCCTTGCCGATGACGTCGGACTCGTCCGGGCCGAGACCTCGGATGCGGACGTAGCCGCCGAGCGGGATCATCGAGATCCGGTAGTCGGTGCCGCCGTGCTCGATGCCCCACACACGTTTGCCGAACCCGATCGAAAACACGTCGACCGGCGCGCCCAGCCAGCGGGCGACCGCGAAGTGGCCGGCCTCGTGAATGGTGATCAGGACACCGATGACGATGATGAAGGATGCCAGAGTGACGATCATCTTTCCTCCGAACGATCACGGAAACCGCGGTATTTCCCGGCCCCCCGCGTCGGTGGTGCCGCCACGCCGGCCCTCAGACGACGCCGACCGCCGCCAGATAGGCGAGGACGACCGGCGCCGGGTAGAAGAGGCTGTCGGTCCGGTCCAACAGACCGCCGTGGCCCGGCAGCATGGTCGAGGAGTCCTTGACCCCGCTGTCACGCTTGAACATGGACTCCACCAGGTCGCCGGTCGGTGCCGCGAGGGCGAGGATGGTCGCGACTGCGGCGACATCCAGCGGCCGCATTTCGAGCCCGACCCTCCACGCCAGGAACGCCGCCGCATAGGTCGCGGCAACCCCTCCGACGAGGCCTTCCACGGTCTTGTTGGGGCTGACCCGAGGGGACATCTTGTGGCTTCCGAGCCAGCGGCCGACGTAGTAGGCGCCGGAGTCGCCGACCCAGACGCAGAACAGGAAGAAGAGCGTCAGCGAGACGCCGAGCCGGTCAGCTGGCCACAGCCGGAGCCAGCCGAAACAGGCCGCTGTGGTGCCGATCCAGAGGACCGCGAAGGCCTCGGCCGCGACCCCGCCGAGGCTGCCTGCTGGTCCGTGAGCACTGCGGAGGCGCACTGTCGGCAGCAGGACGGCTGCTGCGATGAGGGCGACGGCGAGCCCTTCGAGGTTCCCGATCCAGGCGCACGCCAGGATCCCGGCCGCGACCACGAGCGGGAACCACCGTCCCGCCTGGAAGCCGCTCGCCCGGCACATTCGGAGCAGCTCGTCGCACGCCAGGACCGCCGCCCCCCCGAGGACCGAGAGGAACAGCCACGGCGGCGACCAGATGATGACCGCGGCGAGAACAGGAACCGCCACCAGTGCGACCGCGATGCGTTGACCGTGCATCGGTCCTACGCGCCCTGCGCCCCGGCGGGATTCAGGATGCTGCCGCCCTCGTTCAAGCCGCCGAAGCGCCGTTCCCGTCGCTGGTACTCGAGGATCGCGGACAGCAGGTCGATGGTCGCGAAATCCGGCCACAGGGCGGAGCAGAAGTAGATCTCTGCGTAGGCCAGCTGCCACAGCAGGAAGTTCGAGATCCGTTGCTCGCCCGAGGTGCGGATCAGGAGATCGGGGTCGGGAACGCCGGCGGTCGCGAGATGGGCGTCGACCCACTCCTCGTCGATGCCGGTCTCGTCGAGGCGACCCGAGCCCGTCTCGGTCACCGCGGCGCGGACCACGTCGGTCAACTCCTGGCGCCCCGAGTAGTTGAGGGCGATCTGCACCAGCGTTCCGGTGCAGTGGGCGGTGCCGTCGACGGCACGCTGCAGCTCCCGCTGCACCGAAGGATCGAGTTGATCGAGGCGGCCGATCGGGCGGAACCTGAGGTTGTTCGCGCGCAGCGTTTCGAGCTCTCGCTTGAGGTACTCCTTCAGCAGTCCCATCAGGGTCAGGACCTCGTGCCGCGGACGCTTCCAGTTCTCGGTGGAGAACGCGAACAGCGTGATCACATCGAGGCCGAGACGGGCGGCGGTCTCGATGGTTTGCCGGACCGACCGGATGCCGGCCCGATGACCTTCCACCCGCGGCATTCTCCGAGCCTTCGCCCAGCGCCCGTTTCCGTCCATGATCACTGCCACATGGCGGGGAAGCCGGAGCGGGTCGAGGCCCTCCAGAATTTCGCGTTCTCGGGTTCCGGTTCGCGCGATCTCGTCTAGAGGCTGCATCACCTTCTACCAGGGTCGCGAAGTCTACCATAACAGGATACTTCGGCGCGGCGGGGCGGCACGTGCCGCCGCCCCGGCGAGTGGTGACTCAGGAGTTGACGTTGGGCGCGGGCGCCATCGAGGGAATCCGCCGGTAGTGCACGCGCTCGAGCGTCAGCCCGGTCGCGGGAGCGGTCCGGATGCGGGCGCCGGGCTGTGGTGCGGCGACGAGGCCGAGCAGCCACGCGGCGTCCCGGCGGCCGCCGGCAACCTCGAGCAGGGCGCCCACCATCCTCCGTACCTGGTACCTCAGAAATCCGTCGCCGAGGAACTCGAGGTCCACCCCGTCGCGTCTGGGCCGCACCCGCAAGCGGTAGAGGGTGCGTTCGGTCGAGGCGGTGGCCGGCTCGGTGACGGTGAAGGAGGCCCAGTCGTGGCGGCCCGTGAGGCGTTCGGCGAGATCGACGACGACCGACAGCCGCTCGATCGGCGCGACCTCGGTGCAGCGCAGCCGGCGCCAGGGGTACGCGCTCGCGGGCCAGCGCGCGCGGTAGGTGTAGGTCTTGCCGACCGCGCTCCTGCGGGCGTGGAACCCGGGACCGACGACGGCCGCGGTGCGCACCCTGATCTCGGGCGGCAGGAGCGCATTGGTGCCGCGCACCAGAGCGTCCACCGGCAACCTTGACGGAAGGTCGGCGTGCACGACCTGGCCGGCAGCGTGGACGCCGGCGTCGGTGCGGCCGGCACCGACGACGGCGATGCCGCCGGTGCCGGTGAGGCGGGTGAGGGCCGCCTCGAGCTCGCCCTGGACGGTCCTCTGCCGCGGTTGGCGCTGCCACCCGTGGAAGGGACTGCCGAGGTAGGCGACGACAAGCTTCATGCGCTGCGCCATGGCGGTATCGTCGCACGGATGGGGTGCGGCCGGGCATGCCGCGGCGGTCGCGCGGCAGCGGCCGGTGGCGGCGGCGGTACAATGATCGAAAATGGTGGAACTGGTCTACGAAGACGGCGGTGTGATCCACCGGGTTCCGGCCCGGGACGGGCTCACCATAGGCCGCTCGAGCGACAACGACGTGGTGCTGCGGGATTTCTCTGTTTCGCGCCACCACGCCCGGGTCGAGGAGACGGACGGCAGCTTTCGGATCGTCGACCTCGAGTCGACCAACGGGATCCGGATCAACGACGATTTTGTTCGCGCCGGTGATTTCGGGATCGATGACCGGCTCGGTGTGGGCAGTTTCGAGCTGGCGGTGGAACGGGCCGACACCGAAGCTTCGAGCCTCACCTCGGCCACGTATCTGCGTCCGCTGTCCGAGTTCAACCAGGACTACGGTCTCGAGGGTCGGCCGCCGGAGATCTCCAAGGAGGTGGGAGCCCGCGAGCGGGTGTTCGAGATCCTGGCCCAGGTTGCCAAGGTTCTCATTCAGGTCGAGGAGCTTCAACCGGTGCTCGAGAAGGTCATGGACCTGGTCTTCGAGCAGCTGCGCGTGGATCGCGGTTTCATCGTGCTCTTCGATGACAGCGGCGAGCCGCAGCTCGAGCTCAACCGGGTGCGCGACGCCGACGCCGGGGTAGCGGAAGAGGTCCCGATCTCGCGCACCATCCTCGACATGGTTTCCCAGCAGCAGGTGGCGATCCTGACCCACGACGCCCAGGCCGACCAACGTTTCGAGGCCGGCCGCAGCGTGCGCATCCACCAGATCCGGTCGGCCATGTGCGCGCCGCTGTGGCACCGCGAGCGGGTCATCGGGGTGATCTACGTCGACTCGCCGCTGCATGTCGGCTCGTTCTCGGCGTCGGATCTCGATCTTCTGACCGCGCTTTCGAACTACGCCGCGGTGGCCATCGAGCGGGCCCGCCTCAACGAGCGGATCCGGCGTGAGCGCCAGGCCCGCGACCGGCTCGAGCGGTACCACTCGCCGGCGGTCATCGAGGCGGTGCTGTCGGACTCCGGAGCCGCCGGGGCCCCGGTGGCGGTCCGCGAAACCTCGATCCTCTTCGCCGATATCGTCGGTTTCACCGCCCGTTGCGAGAGTCTGCCGCCGGAGGAGGTGGCCGCCTTCCTCAACCAGTTCTTCTCGCTCGCCGCCGATGTGATCTTCAAGTACGGGGGCACGCTCGACAAGTTCATCGGTGATGCGGTGATGGCATTCTTCGGCGCGCCGCTGCCGCAGAAAGATCACGCCGAGCGGGCGGTGCGATCCGCCGTCGACCTGTTGCGGGCACTCGAGCGCTGGAACGGCGAACGCGAGGCCGAGGGCCAGGATCGCATCGACGTGCGCGTTGCGGTCAACTCGGGCCCGGTGGTCGTCGGTGACATCGGGTCGGCTTCGCGCGTCGACTACACCGTGCTCGGCAACACCGTCAACGTCACCGCGAGGCTCGAGGAGCACGTCGCCAAGCCGGGCACCATCGTGCTCGGGGAGTCGACCCAGGCGGCGATCGCCGAGCTGCTCCCCACCGAGCCCCTGGGTTCGGTGCAGCTCAAGGGTCTGAGCCGCAAGATCAGCATCTTCCGGGTCGCCACCGAACGGATGGCGGAGCCGGACCCGGCCGGCTGACGGTGCGGGTTGATCCGGTCTTCGTGACCTCCAACCTCGGCAAGCTGAGGGAGGCCGAGGCCGTGCTCGGGACGACCCTCGACCATCGCGCCCTCGATCTGCCCGAGATCCAGTCGCTCGATCTGCGCGAGGTGCTGCGCGCCAAGCTGCGGGCCGGGTGGCAGGCCATCGAGCGGCCGCTGATGGTCGAGGACACGGGGCTCTCGCTGCGGGCTCTCGGAGGCTTCCCGGGACCCTTGATCCGCTGGCTGCTGGACAGCGTCGGACCCGAAGGTCTGTGCCGTTTGGCGGATTGCTTCGGCGACCGGAGGGCCAAGGTGCAGTGCCTCGTGGGTGCGACCGACGGTGTCGAGGAGGTGTTCGGAGAGGGCGTGGTGGAGGGGTCGATTGCCGACCGGCCGCGCGGCGGGGGCGGCTTCGGTTGGGACGGTGTCTTCATTCCGGAGGGGTCGGGCCGTACCTACGGGGAGATGACGGCCGCGGACAAGAACCGGATCTCGCACCGCCGGCTCGCCTTCGAGGCGCTCCGCGAGGCGCTGCGACGGGGCGATCGCAGGGAAGGCGGGGGCTCCCGTCCCTTCCATCCGTGACCGAGTGCTCCCTCCCGATTTTCGATTTCTTCCCGCCCCCGCCCTCGCCACCCCGCGTGCTACCCTGCGCGCCATGCGGCGCGAGCTGATGGCGCGGGAGGAGCGCGAGATCCGACGGATGTTCGGGCGGATCGCGCACCGCTACGACCTCCTCAATCGCACGCTGTCATTGACGCGGGACGTCGCCTGGCGGCGGCAGCTCGCAAGCAGGGTGGCCGCCGTTCGCCCGCGGACGGTGCTCGACGTGTGCACCGGCACGGCCGACGTGGCGCTCTCCATCGATGGGCCCGCCGTGGTCGGCGCCGACTTCTCCCTGCCCATGCTCCGGCTGGCGCGCCGCAAGGCCGAGATGGCGGAGCGGCGGCTGCCGCTGGTGGCGGCCAACGCGCTCGAGCTGCCGCTCGCCGACGGATCGGTGGATGCGGTGACGGTGGCGTTCGGGGTCCGGAACTTCTCCGACCTCGAGCTCGGGCTCGCCGAGTTGGTGCGGGTGGTGCGACCGGGAGGTCTGCTGCTGGTGCTCGAGTTCTCCCGTCCCCGCGGCGCACTGGCACCGATTCTCCGGTGGTGGGCGCGGACGGTTCCGCCCGCACTCGGCCGGGTGGTGTCGGGCGACCGCGAGGCCTACTCGTACCTGCCGGCATCCGTCAGCCGCTTCCCGGACGGCGCCGAGATGTGCCGTCTGCTCGCAGACGCCGGCCTGCAATCGGTCAGCGCACGACCCCTGACCGGTGGCGTCGCCACCCTCTACGAGGGGGCCCGGCGATGCGACGGTGAAGGCTCGGCGAAAGGGGGCATCGCGTGACGGACGACAAAGTATTGGACGGGCGAGAGATCGCCGGCCAGATCCGGGGCGAGGTCGCGGCCGAGGTGCGGCGGCTCGCGGAGGCGGGCGCGGTGCCGCGCCTCGACGCCGTTCTTGTGGGAGACGATCCGGCATCGAAGGTGTATGTGGGATCGAAGGCGAGGACGCTCGAGGAGCTCGGCATGGCGTCGCGGACGCACCGGCTCGAGCCGTCGGCTTCCCAGGCGGAGCTCGAGCGGCTGGTCGATCGCCTCAACGACGATCCCGCGGTCGACGGCATCCTGATCCAGCTCCCGTTGCCCGAGGGCCTCGACAGCGGAGCGCTCCTGAACCGCGTCGACCCGGCCAAGGATGTGGACGGGTTCCATCCCTATAACATCGGGCTCCTGCAGATCGGCCACCCGCACCTGGTGCCGTGCACGCCGGCGGGAATCATGGAAATGCTGCGGCGGGAGCAGATCGAGATCGAGGGGCGCCGAGCGGTGGTTGTCGGCCGCTCGGACATCGTCGGCAAGCCGATGGCGGCCATGCTCCTGCACGCCAATGCGACGGTCACGATCTGCCACTCCCGCACTCGCGAGCTGGCCGCCGTCACGCGGCAGGCCGAGATCCTGATCGCAGCCGCCGGCGTGCCGGCGCTGATCGGGCCGGAGCACGTGGCGGAGGGAGCGGTCGTGGTGGACGTCGGCATGCATCGCCTGACGGATGCCGCTGCGGTCGAGCGGCTCTACGGGGGCAACCGGAAGAAGATGGGCGCCTTCGGGCGGCGCGGCTCGGTGCTGACGGGCGACGTGGACTTCATGCGCGTGGCGCCGACGGCGGGGCGGATCACGCCGGTGCCCGGCGGTGTGGGTCCGTTGACCATCGCGATGCTGATGGCCAACACCCTGAGGGCCGCGCAATCCCGACGCGGTCTCTTGGCGAGCTGATGCGGCGGCCCCGATCAATTCCGATGCCGTTCCGTGCAGTGGTCGGTGATCTCTGACCAGGCGCGGTCCACTTCCCGCACCAGGGTGGAGCAGTCGCCCGAGTTGTCGATGACCACGTCAGCGAGCTGACGTTTTTCGTCGAGCGGAAGCTGCGCGTCGAGCAGCTGGGCGGCCCGCTCGTCCGGCATGCCCCGCGCACGCGCCCGTTCGATCTGCTGTTCGTGGCGGCACCAGACCACCACCAGCACGTCGTATCTGCGGTAGGAGCCGGTCTCCACGAGCAGGGCCGCCTCGACGACCGCCGCCGGCACACTCTCGAGACCCGCGATCCAGCGTTCGATCTCGTCTCGGACCAGGGGGTGGATGACGGCTTCCAACTCGCGGCGGAGCCCGTGGTCGCGGAGCACGCGCCCGCCGAGACGCCCCCGGTCGACCCTTCCCTCCCGGTCGAGCACCCCCGAACCGAAGATCTCCACCACCGCCCGGGTGCCCACCGCTCCGGGCCGGTAGAGCCGGTGGACGACGGCGTCGGCGTCGAGGACCGGCGTGCCCCGCCCTGCCAGCCGTCGCGCGACGGTCGATTTCCCCGATGCCAACCCGCCGGTCAGGCCGACGGTGCACGGGCGTTCGCGCCCCTTCGGAGACCTGTGGGCGGAGGGACATTCCGAATTCCGAATTCCGAACTCCGAATTCCGGCTTACTCCGCCGGATCCTCCAGCCACTCGGTCTGGTAGTCGTCGGTCCGCGGCACCACGCACACGAAACGGACCGCCTCGCTGCCCCGGTTCTCGTACCAGTGGCTGACACCCGCGGGGATGAAGATGCTGTCGCCCGGCTTGACCTCGGTCTCGCGCGCGTCGAGGCCGATGATCATGCGTCCGTCGAGCACCAGCTGCTCGTGCTCGATGCTGTCGTGGCGGTGGCTGGGAATGCGGCCGCCCGGCGCGAGGGTGAAGACCCGGGTGACGAAGTTGGGGACCCCGCTTTCGGGTCCGAGCAGGACCCGCATCGACGCGCCCCTGCTGCGAGGGACGTCGATGGCTTCGACGGCGTCCTGGGAACGAATCACCGGCCTCGGCGGATGAGTCATGGTCGGCCTCCGGGTGTCACTGCACCGGATTGTACCGGAGAATCCCCGCCGGGTGGTTGGTCGATGGACGGGCGACGGCTTTCGGGCTAGGATGACGGCCAATGCTCGAACGCCTGTCCGTCCGCGGCCTCGGGATCATCGAGGCCGTTGAGCTCGACCTGGATGGGGGCTTTTCCGTGCTCACCGGCGAGACCGGCGCGGGCAAGTCGCTGTTGGTGGAGAGCCTCAAGCTGCTTTCCGGGCAGCGCGCTCAGAGCGAGCTCGTACGAAGCGGCGACGAGCGTCTCCAGGTCGAAGCGGTCTTCGGGCTGGGCGCGGGTACCGAGGTGGGAGCTTTCCTCGATGAGCTGGGTCTGGACGACAGCGAGCAGCTGATCGTGCGCCGCGAGGTGACGGCCGCGGGGCGCAGCCGGTGCTGGGTCAACGACCGACCGACGACTGCCGGGGCATTGCAGTCATTGGCGGTCCACCTGTTGGCGATCCACGGCCAGCACGAGCAGCACGGGCTGGCCGACGCGGCGGTCCAACGCCGGCTGGTCGACGAGTTCGGAGGTTTCCGCGACCTTCTCGAAGAGACCGGGGCCGCCTTCCAGATCTGGCATCGCGCTGCGTTGGAGGTCGATCGGCTGCGCGCCGCGCACGTATCGCGCCGCGACCGGCTCGACGCCATCCGCTTTCAGCTTCAGGAGATCGAGGCGGTGAACCCGGTCGAGGGAGAGCACGACGAGCTGCGCCAGCGACGTCTGGTGGTGCGCCACGCCGCGCGCCTCGCCGAGCTTTCGGGCTCCGTGGTCGAGACGCTGGGTGACGGCGAACCGGCGGTCGTCGATCGGATCGCCCGGTGTGAGCGTGATCTCGAGGAGATGATCGAGTGCGGCCTCGCGCTGGAAGGAGCGGGCGACCTCCTGGCCGCGGCGCGCACCAACATCGAGGAAGTGGTGCGCGAGGTCCGCGAGGCGGTCGGAGACGTGGGTGCCGATCCCGACGAACTCGACGCGATCGAGTCCCGCCTGCACGCTCTCGATCAGCTGATGCTGAAGTACGGTTCGAGCCTCGCCGAGGTGCTCCGCCACCGTCGCGGCCTGCTCGACGAGCGGTCGGAGCTCGAGGGAGTCGAGGACCGTCTCGGGGAGGCGGCTGCCGCGGCAGCCGCCGCATTGGCCGCCTACGACGGCGCTGCGGACGAGCTGCAGGCGGCGCGAAGGGAGGCCGCGGCGCGCTTCGCCTCCGAGGTCGAGTCGGTGCTGGCGAAGCTGGAGATGGCGGGGACCCGCATCGCCTTCGACTGGCGGGCGCGGGCGGAAGCGGCCAGCCCGCTGCTGCGGGACGAACAGCCGGTCGCCTTCGACGCGGACGGGGTCGAGGAGTGCGAGCTGATGATCGCGGCCAACCCCGGTGAGGAGCTGCGCCCGATGGCGCGGATCGCGTCGGGCGGCGAGCTGTCCCGCATTCACCTCGCTCTGCGCACGGTGCTGCGCCGGCGCCAGGCCGCCGGGCTCTTGACCTTGCTCTTCGACGAGGTCGATTCCGGCCTCGGCGGCTCGACCGCCGCGGCCCTCGCCGAGCTGCTGGCCGATCTGGCAGGGGTTGACCAGGTGCTGGCGGTGACGCACCTGCCGCAGGTGGCGGCGCGGGCGGGATCCCATTTCATGGTCAGCAAGAGCGTGCGATCGGGCCGCGCCACGACCGCGGTCGAGCGCCTGGACGACCTGGCGCGCGAGCTCGAGATCGCCCGCATGCTGGCCGGCGACGAGCTCACCGACTCCGCGCGCGAGCACGCGCGCGTGCTGCTGGGGGACCGTTGAGGAGACTTCCGTTTCGCGACAGCGAGGAGGTCAGGGCTGCGGCCGAGGCTGCGGTCGGGGTGGTGGCCGGCGGCGGGGTGGTGGTGATTCCCTCCGAGAGTTTCTACGGCCTCGGCTGCGATCCCGCGCACGCCGGCGCGGTGGCCAGGGTGTGTGCGCTCAAGCAGCGTCCGCCAGACATGGGGCTGCCGGTCGTGTGTGCCGATTGGCGGCAGATGGAGACGTTGGTCGAGATTCCCGAGCGCTTTCGGGTCAGGCTGTCACGTCTGTGGCCGGCCGCTTTGACGGTTGTCGTGGCCTGCCGGCAACGTCTGCCGGCGGCTCGGTCGGGCACACTGGCGGTCCGGATCCCGGGGCACGCCGTCCTCCGTTCGCTCGCCTACCGGGTCGGCCCGCTGACCGCGACCTCGGCCAACCGGCACGGTGCGGCGCCTTGCGCGACGGTGGATTCGGCGCTCTCCTCCCTTGCCGGGTCGCCGGACCTCGTGCTGGACGGCGGTCCCACCGACGGCGGGACGCCGAGCACCCTGGTGGACCTGACCTCGGGCGAGCCCCGAATCCTCCGTTTCGGGCCGGTACCGTGGGACGACCCCGTGCCCGAGGGCTGACCCTCTGGCGACGGCTCGAGAGGCGCCTCCGGCTGGTGTCGAAACGCGTGTGGAAAAGGCTGTGGAAAAGTCGTTAAGGCAATGTAAATCCAAACACTTCGCGCGATTTCGGGCTCTCCCGGGCCGAATTCGCAAGTCGCCTGTTTTCATAAGGTTCCTTGGATGTCGTTCATTTTGAGGCCGTTGTCTGCGCCTCTCCTGTGACGGAGATCCACAACCCCCTGATTTTCGGTAGCTTGTGGGAACGCGGGGCGGCACCCGTGTTGCCGTCCCAAGAGGATGATGGTAGCGTGCCCTCTCGCCTGATTTGCGGGCCGGGGTGGCGGTCGTGGCCGGCCGCGCGGCGGCCGCCGGGGAGTGTCGATGGTTCAACGAGTCAAGGGAACGCGCGACATCCTGCCGCCGGACTCCCGGCTGTGGGCCGAGGTCGAGGCGACCGCCGATCGGGTGTTCTCGGGCTTTGGGTACGACGAGATCAGGCTCCCGCTTCTCGAGCATACCGAGCTCTTCGTGCGCTCGGTCGGCGAGGACACCGAGATCGTCAACAAGGAGATGTACACCTTCGACGACCGCAAGGGACGGTCGCTGACGCTGCGGCCCGAGGGGACCGCAGGAGTGGCCCGTGCGTTCATCGACAACGGCCTCGGCCAGCGGCCGACGCCGCTGCGGCTCAGCTACAAGGGCCCCATGTTCCGGTATGAGCGGATGCAGCGCGGCCGCTACCGGCAGTTTTCGCAGATCGGCATAGAGGTCCTCGGCGCGGCCGGACCGCAGGCGGATGTCGAGGTGATTCTCGCGCTGCACACCTTTCTCGGCGAGCTCGATTTCGAAGATCTCATCATCGTCCTCAACAATCTCGGCGACCCCGAGGACCGGGAGCGGTTCATCGCCGGCTTCAAGGCCCAGCTCGAAGACCGTCGGCCGGAGCTGTGCGAGGATTGCCGCCGCCGCTGGCACACCAACCCGCTCCGGATTCTCGACTGTAAGGTCCCTCGGTGCCGAGAGCTGGTCGCCGCGACCGCTCCGGTGGAGGCGATGGCCGGTGACGACGCCCGCCGCCACGTCGACGAGGTCGAGAGGGGGTTGCAGGCACTCGGCATCGAGGTCGAACGGTCGCCGCGGCTGGTCCGCGGCATCGACTACTACCTGCGCACGGTTTTCGAGGTGGTCTCGCCGGAGCTCGGCGCCGACACGGTGATCTGCGGCGGCGGCCGCTACGATCGGCTGCTGGCGGATCTCGGCGGCAGCAGCGTGCCGGGCATCGGCTTCGCCATCGGCGAGGACCGGCTGGTGGAGGTGGTGCCGGACAGCTTCCGGCGGCGGGTTCTGGAGCGGCCGTGCGTGGCGGTCCTGATCATCAGCGACCGTGCGGCCGCGGCCGGGCTCGCGCTGACGCGGGATCTCGCCCTCCGTGGGGTGACGGCCCCGGCGGAGATCACTGGCCGTTCGCTGAAGGCGGGACTGAAGTGGGCGGGAAAGATCGGTGCACGGGCGGCGGTGATCGTCGGTGACGACGAGCTGGAGGCGGGTACCGCGGTAGTCCGCGATCTTGCACGCAGCGACCAGCAGAAGGTAGCCCGCAGCGAGGCGGTCGCCCAGGTCCTGCGGGTGCTCGACGATGACTGACAGGGAGACGGCGATGGGATCGGAAGACGGGCTTCGGGCCAGCGCATGGGAGCGGCCGTGGTGCGCGTCGTTGAACGCGGGCCGGGTCGGTGAGCGGGTGGAGGTGGCGGGCTGGGTGCGGCGGCGGCGCGACCTCGGCGGGCTGGTGTTCGTCGACCTCCGCGATCGCTCCGGCCTTCTCCAGCTGGTCTTCGAGGACTCGCTGGTGCCTGAAGGCGAGCGGTTGTCGCCCGAGGACGTGGTGCTGGTGCGCGGCGTGGTTCGCGAGCGCGCCGAGGGCCAGGCCAATGTCGAGTTGGCCAGCGGCGAAATCGAGGTCAGGGTCGAGGCGGTCGAGCTCCTCAGCAGCGCGGAGACGCCCCCGTTCGTGGTCGAGGATCGGGCCCAGGCGTCGGAGGAGCTGCGGCTGACACACCGATCGCTCGACCTCCGCCGCCCCGAAATGACCGCGTGCCTGGTGCTCCGTCACCGGGTCGTGGCGACCGCACGGCGCTACTTCGACGAGCGCGACTTCATCGAGGTCGAGACTCCGATCCTGACCCGCTCGACGCCGGAGGGAGCGCGCGACTTCCTGGTGCCGTCCCGGGCCCATCGCGGCTCGTTCTACGCCCTGCCGCAGTCGCCGCAGCTGTTCAAGCAGCTCCTGCAGGTCGCCGGCGTGGGCCGCTACCTGCAGATCAGCCGCTGCTTCCGCGACGAGGACTTCCGCGCCGACCGCCAGCCCGAGTTCACCCAGATCGACGTCGAGGCGTCGTTCGTCGCCGAGGATGACATCTTCTACCTCATCGAGGGCCTGTTCGCGCGCATCTTCCCGCTCGCGGGCATCGAGCCGCCGTCGAGGTTTCCACGACTGACCTACGACGAGGCGATGGAGCGGTTCGGGTCGGACCGGCCGGACACCCGCTTCGGCCTCGAGCTGGTGGAACTCGGCGGGCTGTGTGAGGGGTGCGGATTCCGGGTGCTGGAGCAGGCGGCGGGCGAGGGCCGCGTCAAGGGGCTGGTGCTGCCGGACGGAGCCGGCCTGTCGCGCAAGCAGCTCGATTCGCTGTCGGAGGTGGTGCGGCCGCATGGCGCGGCAGGCGTGCTGTGGTTCAAGCGCACACCCGACGGCGTCGCGTCGCCGGCCAGGAAGGCCCTCGGCGAGGATGGCGTGGTGCGGTTCCTCGAGGCCGCGGGGGCCGGGGCGGACGATCTGCTGCTGGCGATCGGCGGCGAGGTGCACACGGTCTTCCAGTCGCTCGATGCACTGCGCCGCCACCTCGCCCGGGAGCACGGCTTGATTCCCGACGGACGTCACGATTTTTTGTGGGTGACGGACTTTCCTCTCCTCGAATGGGACCCCGAGGAGGCTCGGTACTTTGCCATGCACCACCCGTTCACGGCGCCTCGCAGTCGGGATCTGCCGCTGCTCGAGAGCGAGCCGGAGCGTGCCGGGGCCCGCGCCTACGACGTGGTGATGGACGGTGTCGAGCTCGGCGGAGGGTCGATCCGGATCCACGACGGCGAGGTCCAGCGTCGGATCTTCGAGCTGCTCGGCATCGATCGCAGCGAGGCCGCGGAGCGCTTCGGTTTCCTGCTCGAGGCCTTCCGCTACGGGGTGCCGCCGCACGGCGGCATCGCCCTCGGGCTCGACCGGATGGTGATGCTGATGGCGGGCCGTGACTCGATCCGTGACGTCATCGCATTTCCGAAGACCACGTCCGCGTCCTGTCTGATGACCCGGGCGCCGTCGCCGGTCGACGAGCGGCAGCTCGAGGAGCTCGGCCTCGTCAGCCGTCCGACTCGTCGCTCAGAGTGAAGTCGCCCCGTTCGACCTCCGACAGCAGTTGACGGGCGGCCGCCTCGTGCTCGGGAGCCACCAGGATCTCGACCTGGCCGAGGCCGTCGAGGGTCAGGCCGTGGGTGCGACGGAGGGCCTCGCCGCGGACCACGGTCGGGATGTCGTGGGCGGTGAGAAAGGACCGGACCTGGTGCTCCTCGAACTCGCCCTGTGCGGTGAACACCACCACCATGTCGTCATGCATCTCCTTGACTCCGCGGCCAGCATATCAGCCCGCCGTGTTGACAGTCCCGGGGGCCGTTGCTATGATCCCACCCCCTTGTCTCGAGGGGTGTTCTTTGTCATCAAAATGGGTCGAAGGCGGGTCGCAAAGCGTCCGGAGCACGGACCACCCGTCAGTAGCCGATGGAGGCGCGTAGCTCAGCTGGTTAGAGTACTACCTTGACACGGTAGGGGTCAGCGGTTCGAGTCCGCTCGCGCCTACCAAGATCTGGTCTTCCGTCGAGGCGCGTAGCTCAGTTGGTTAGAGCGCATCCCTCACACGGATGAAGTCCGCGGTTCGAGTCCGCGCGCGCCTACCAGAATCGTGATCGAGGCCCGACCCCTGCGGTCGGGCCTTCGTGCTTTCGGACCTCCGAGGGGGCCGGAGCCTGTTTGGAGAGCGACATGGGAGAGACAATTCGGGTCAGCCTGCCGGACGGCAGCCAGCGGGAGTTTCCCGCCGGTGTCACCGTGCTCGAGGTCGCCGAGGCGATCGGCCCCAGGCTTGCCCGCGACACCGTGGCGGGACTGGTCGACGGCGAGCTCAAGGACCTGCGGTCCCCGCTCACCGGGGACGCCGACCTGCGAATCGTCACCACCGGGGATCCGGAGGCCGGAGATGTCATTCGCCACTCTGCCGAGCACGTGCTCGCCGATGCCGTCAAGCGGCTGTGGCCGGGGACGCCGATCGACGCCGGTCGTCAGGACCACGCCGAGAAGTTCCAGTACGACTTCCGATTCCCGCGCGCCTTCGTGCCCGAGGACTTCGAGCGCATCGAGGAGGAGATGGCGCGGATCCTCGCCGAGGATCTCGAGTTCGAGCGTCGCGAGGTCGATCGCGACGAGGTGCGCCGGTTGATGGCGGAGCGCGGAGAGGACATCAAGATCGAGCGTCTCGAGGACATCCCTGAGGGCGAGACGATCTCGTTGTACTCTCACGGTCCCTTCCTCGACCTCTGCCGCGGGCCGCACGTGCAGCGCACCTCCCAGATCGGGGCGATCAAGCTGCTCGAGGCGTCGGGCGCCTACTTCCGCGGCGACGAGCGCAACGAGATGCTGCAGCGCATCTACGGCACCGCCTGGGCGAACGACAAGGACCTCAAGGCCTACCTGACGCGTCTCGAAGAGGCGGAGAAACGCGATCACCG
>CAZSTH010000070.1:0-20451 GCA_964609835.1 uncultured Thermoanaerobaculia bacterium | reverse complement strand
GGGCGATCGATGTCAGCGGGCGCGGCTACGGCGGAGACCAGACATATCCCGGGGCATCGCTCGCGAGCTACAACTGGGCGGGCGGCAGCCACCTCGGCGAAGGCGGAACGAGCTCAGGCACCACGGGCTCGACCTTTGGCAGCGTGACACGGCCGAGGGAGGCGGGCGCCGGCGGACGTCATCTGGAAGAGGGCCGCCGGGGCGGCGGTGTCCTCCGCATGGAGTCGGAAACCCTCAGCCTGGCGGGCTCGATCCGCGCCAACGGCGGCGATGGCTCGACTTCGTACCACCGCGGCGGCGCCGGTGGCTCGATCTGGATCACTTCTAGCTCCTTGACGGGAGTCGGCGTCATCGAGGCGCGAGGCGGGAACTACAACGGCAGCTGGGGCGAGGGCAGTGGCGGTGGGGGAGCCATCTCGGTCGAGGCCTCGATGATCGACGAAACGATTCTGAGTGGGCTCTCCGCACCATCCGGTTCCACGGGTCGGCGCGGCGGTGCAGGTACGCTCTACATCCTCGGTGCCACGTCGACCTTCGGCGATCTCCTGGTCGACAACGCCGGCGTCAACGGCGGCCGTTGGACGGTGCTGCCGTCGCTGGGCGGCGGCATGGCGCAGGCGGGCAGCTCGGGAGTGACGCTGGTGACCGACCGAACGGTCGCGATTCCCGACTATTTCGTGGGTCACTGGATCGAGATCTCCTCGCCGGACGGGAACGTGAAGGGGCTGTGGCGCGTCGAGTCGGTGGACTCGATGGCGGTCAACCTCGAGGCCGGTGCCGACGTGGCTGAGGGCGATCTGTGGCGGGGGTACTTCCGCTTCGATTCGGTGACCGTTTCCGGCAACGCGAAGCTGAGGATCGAGGACTTCGATGACTTCGGTTCGCTGACGGTGGAGGACGGGTCGACGGTGGCGCTGGCCAACGGCGACGCTCCCCGTGTCGACCCGTTCAAGTTCCACTTCGAGTACCACGACGGCTCGTATTGGCTGTGGGCCGAGGAGGGTGCGATCGAGGACGACGAGGGGGTCGCGAACGCGACGCTCACCAACTCGTCAAGCGGTTGGCAGCTCGAGGTGGCGATCGAGGACGACGGCTCGATGGCCGAGGTTGCCATCGAGGGCGCTGCCGGCGACGAGATCACGATCGAAGGTGAAGACACCCATCCCGAGCCGCGGTCGTTCTTCGTCGATCTCGGGGCCCTCCCCGAGATCGTCAACCCGCCTACGCTCACGGCCTCGCTGGCGTTTTCCGAGCTGACGGTGGATGAGCACCATGGGGTCCTCGAGGTGACGGTGAGTCTGTCCGAGCCTCCGGTCATCGACGCCGGCGTCCGCCTGGTCACCTCGCCCGTCGAAGCGACCGAGGACCAGGACTTCGCGCCGGTCGACACCTACGTGACCTTCGAAGAGCAGGTGACCGAGGCAACCGTGTCGATCACGATCCTCGACGACCTCATCGAGGAGGGTCCCGAGAGCTTCACCATCCAGCTGCTCGAGCCGTTCCGGCTCGCCCTCGGCGACCCGTCCTCGGCGGTCGTGACCATTGCCGACAACGATGGCGAGCCTGTGACGGTCACCTACTCGGTGGGGGTCGGTGGCGGGGAGATGCTTCCCGGTCCACTGGGAGTCGACATCGCCGACGGCGTTGCAACCTTCGAGGAGCCGCTACCTCCCGGTCCGGACCGCGGCGACCGCATCGAGCTCGAGGGCCTGGCGCCGGTCTTCATCTTCGGGTGCGATGACGACTTCCACTGCACGGTGACGGATGCGCTCGGACAGACGCCTCCGGACGCCGTGTCCGCCAGCGCGACCTCGATCACCCCGGCCTTCGCCTCCCTCGCCGAGGCCGTTGTCGGTGCCGGCGATGCCGAGCACCTGGGCACCTACGACCTGGTGGCCATCGGCCGCAGCCTCGAGCTGCTGTGCTCGGGCCTCGCGCCCGACACTGCGCCGGTTTCCATCCAGGGATGGGAGACCTCGCCGAGCTACGACATCCGCATCAGCGCGCCCACCGGTCGGCTACAGCGCGGCTACGGGCAGCGGCACGCGGGCCGTTGGACTGACGACGCCTACCGCCTCGAGGTCTTCGGCGATGACGCCATCTTCTCTACGGTCGGCAACCTGACCATCGAGGGGTTGCAGATTCGCATCTCCGGCACGCCGAGTCAGCCCGCCCGCGGCATCGTTCTGACGGGGATCTCGGACGACGTCCAGATCGGCGAGAGCCTGATCCAGATCGAGGGCGGCGCCAACCCGACGGGCTCGATGGCCGGCATCATCGTCGGTGTCAACACAACGGCCGCCGTCACCGTTCGCAACACCATCATCCACGAGGCCGAGGAGCGGTCGGACTCGCCGGCGATCGGAATCGCGGTGGACGATCCGGCGGCGCGGCTCTTCGCCCTCAACAACACCTTGGTCGGCCTTGGCACCGGCATCGGGTCGTCGAGCCCGAACTCTGTTGTCGTGAACAATCTGTTGCTCGACTGCACCACCTGCTTCGTGGGTGACTTCGATCCGTCGTCGGGCAACAACCTCTCGACCGATGGCTCGGCACCGAACCCGCCGGCCAACGAGGTCGGGCCGGTTCGGTTTGTCTTCGGCACGCCGTCGCATGAGGCCGACTACCACCTGGCATGTGGCATCGACGAGCTGGAGTACGGGATCGATTATTGGTACGAGGACCCAGTCTCGGTGGACCACTACTGGGACATCTTCGACGGCAACTCATACACCGTCGTCGGCCAGGATGGGGTCACCGAGTTCAGGGCCCGCGTCGAGTTTGACGAGCCCCGCGGTCTCTCATCAGTGGCCGTGCAGCTCGCCGGAACGGCGGCCTACGACTGGTGGCTGCGCGGAGGCAACAGCAACGAAGACCTGGCGGAGGGCCTGGGTGTGCAGCTGATGTCGCCACAGGCGACGGATAACGAAGGCCGGGCATGGGACGAAAAGGTCTTCGCGACACCTCAGGAGTACAAGGCCTTCGAGCTCGTGGTGCAGCGAACGGACGGCATGCCGGGGGTGTATGTCGCCAACTGGTGGTTGGATCCGATCAACCCGGCGTGCGGCCAGGGTGCCGACCTCTCCGTCGGCTTCTCACAGCCCTTCGACATCGACGCGGAGAGCGCCCCACGACTCGGAGACTGGGATATCGGGGCCGATGAGCACGGTGATCTTCGCGTCGGTTTTGCCGACACCGGGTTTTTCTGGTGGGAGGTGGAGGGCGAAGCACAGGCTCAGGTCATGCTGTCGGAGCCGTCGAACGAGCCGGTCTCGGTTCGCTACGTGACCTACGATCTCGGCGCGACCGCCGGCGAGGACTACGAGCACACGGAGGGACGGATCGAGTTCGAACCGGGCGAGATCTCAAAGATCATCACGGTGCCGTTGATCGATGACGGCGAGGGCGATCCGGACGAGCTTTTCGGCGTCCAGCTCTTCGATCCGGTGGGAGCCAGCCTCGCTCGAAGCTCGTGGGAGTTCCTGACCCGCGAGGGGACCCCTCCACCGCGTATCCGCCTCCTCGATCCGTTGATCGAGGTTGACGAGGGTGCCGGATCGTTCACCGCGACGATCGAGATCTCGCAGGTCCAGGAAGACCATTGGCAGGGCTGGTGGGACGGACTCGACCTCACGGCCCACGCCCCGAGCGACTACAAGGGGCCGCAAGCCGTCGGTGGGAGCCCGTACAACCAGTTCGTGATCCTCCCGCTACAGTCCACCACGACGATCGTGTTCGAGATCGTCGATGACTCGGATGTTGAGGGGACCGAGCAGTTCCTGCTGCGCAGCGGGTGGCTCAACGGAGCCGAGCCCGGACTGCCGTCGGTGGGTTTGGTGCGGATCATCGACAACGACGGCGGGGGTGGATCATGAGGTTGAGTGGCGACGTCCGCCGAGTGACGGTGTCGGCCCTGGTGGCCGTCGCCGCGACCATGCCCGCGCTCTTCACAGCAGCTCAAGACAGCGGGCCGCTGTTTCCATCGCCCGTTGCCGTCACCCATAGCGTAGTGCACAACGAGCCCGACGGCTCGGTGTGGGTGTCCGATCCGGTCACCGACACCTACGGCGGGTCGTGGATCGTCTCGGAGCGCGCCGACGGCAGCCGGTTGATCCTCGACTTCACCCGTCGCGAAATCACCGAGGTGCGCCCCGACAAAGGGACCTACACCGTGCTCGGGTTCGAGCGCCTGGCGCAGCTCCTGAGGGACTATGCCGCCCTCGAGGGGCCGGCCCGTGACGCGGCGGCGAAGGCGGCCGGCGAGCCCGAACTCGTCGTGGTCGAGATCGGCGACGCGGCGGTGCCGCGTGCGAAAGCCCTTTCGGGTTCAGAGGTGATGGCCGCCGCCCGAAGCGGGGTGCGCCACTTCCAGGTTCGTCTTTCGGCGGATGCTGCAGCCGAGAGCCCCGTCCTCGAGGCGTGGGCGGATGGCGGCCTTCGCTTTCCAGAGCGCGCGCTGGACGTCATCGACGACTTCGAGCGCGACGTGCTGTCGGCGGCCGCGCCCGACCCGCCTTTGAGCATGAAAGCGGCGGCGCTGGCCCGCCGCGAGGCGGGGGGCGGCGTGCTGCTGATGACCCGCCGTGCGATGGTGGCGGGCCGTCCCGAGACGGGCACGGTGGAAGATGTGGCGACCCGCATCGAGCCCCTGCCGGCAGTGCCGAAGGCCCTGCTGAACGTCCCGGACGGCTTCCGCCGGGTGCCGCACCCACTCGAGATGATGGTGGCGCATGCCGAGCGTGAGGCCGAGCTGCGGTCGTTGATGAGTGTTGACGGCGAGGGAGCGCGATGAGGCGCTCCGGGTTCCTCGCCCTGGTTCTCGGACTCGCGGCGCTCTTCGTAGCGGTGGGCGTCGCCCGTGCCGCCGATGATTTCGGGGGCCACGAGCTCGTGGTCGTAACCGGCGACGGCGTCCGGCTGCAGTCCTCGTCCGAGGGGCAATTCGCCGCCACTGGCGACACGATCGCGACCCGTAATGATCTGCAGCCTGCACGCGAGGAGCAGGTGGCGGGAGCACTCTGGGTCGCGGCCGATCCTGAAGGTCTCGGGGATCTCCTGCGGCTGCGCGCGACGCTGCAGCGGCGATCGCCGGAAGCGGGTGTAGGTCTCGCGTTGGTGTCTCCCGAGGCCTCCGAGTGGCTGATTGCAGGGTTGGTGGGACCGCGGCTGGTGTTGTGGAATGAGGGTGGGAGGGCGATCGCTGCGGTGGACGCCCCCGCCACTGTCGGTGATGCCGGCGAAGGATTCGAGTTCGAGATCGAGCTCGCCGGCGACGGCGAGCGGACGACCTGCCGGGTACGCGCGTGGCCGCACGGTGGTGCGCGCGCGAAGGATGCCGACCTGACGGCGGCCATCGATGCGAACGGCTCGGATGGGTGGCGTCCCGGGATCTGGGCGGCCGGCCCCGGGACCGTGCGGGCCGACCGACTGGAGGTCGAGTCGTACGCCGCAAACGCGGCCGCGAAGCGGACGGGTGCCAACGGTTTTCGCCTCGAACGCGAGGGCAAGACCTTCGTCCTGTCGAGCGGGTCGGAATTCATCGGCCGTATCGATTTTCCGAAAGACGGCCCAACTTCGAAGCGGATGGCCGAGCCGGTCGATGGCGGCAAGACCGACATCGACTGCCTCGGTTTCCGCTACCGCTTCTCGGGTACCGCGCCGGAGCACGACGGCTCCACGGCCGTGCTGCTGCTGCCGCCCAAGGACAACGACTGCGACGGGGCGTTCAACGAGGACCCTCGGAACTGGCGTGACGATGACGGTGACGGCGCGGTGGACGAGGACCCGATCTTTGGTCCAGACCTGCGGGTCGACTGGGTGTCCGACGACCCGGAGCACGGTCAGGTCGTCTTCGACGACACACCGGCGGTCATCGTTCTGGTGCGCCGCATCTGTCCGCGGCCGAGCCTCACCATGGGCTTCGCGGCCAATGTGGGCGGGTTCTTCGGCCACTTTCTTGCTGGCGCGGCGAGGGTGAGCCCCTACGGTCCTGGATCTGCCCTCGTGGTGCACCGCCGCGACGAGGTGGCCTACATCTTGGAGCCGGCGCCCCTCGAGCTCCAGGTCACCATCCTCGAGAGCGGAGAGCCGCTCGCGGATCTGAGCTGGTTCGCGCGCCCCGTAGTTTTGGATATCACCGCCGAGGGCGGCGAAGGGGACGTGGAGACCGTGCTCGAGCTCGACGGCGTCGAGATCGCGCCCGGCACCGAAGTCGCGGACGAGGGATCGTATGTCGCGACCGGCCGCGCCACCGACGCGCAGGGCAACGTCGCGATCGCCTCCCGGAGCTTCGGCATCGACATGACGCCGCCGGTCTTGGCGATCACCGATCCTGCGGACGGTGCCGTGGTGACGGACGACGTCGTCACCGTGACCGGCACCGTGGTCGAAAACAACCTGGCTGGGTTGTCGGTCAACGGCGTGTTCGCGACGATCGCGGGTGGGGTGTTCACTGCGCCAGGCGTGCCGCTGGAGGCGGACGGCCCGACCGTGCTGGTGGCCTCGGCTATCGACCGCGCGGGCAACACGGCCGAGACCTCGGTGATCGTGACCCGAGGCGCCGCGGGCCCGCCGGTGGTCGGCATGACGGCACCGGACCCGGCGCCCGACGAGTGCCTGGCGGCCGGTCAGGCCTACGTGTTCGGAGGGCCGTACCAGAGCTTCAACCCATCGCCCGGCGGCGAGCAGCCGCCACCCGTGCGGCTCGACGTAGTCACCAGCGACGGCGGCACCGCCTCCCACGTGGCGGCCATCGCGGCCGATGGCTCGAGCTGGTCGGCGAGCGATGTAATGGTCGGCGACAGCGATGGCCTGACGGTGGCGACCGCGACGGCCACCAACGCCGACGGCACCTCCGCGGTGGCCGGCCGCAGTTACCGGGTGGATGCAGCACCGCCCGAGCTCGCGCTGACGCTCGACGGCGCCACGATGCCGGGTGCGGGCGTGGGCGCCGAACCGCCACCCGGCGCGACGCCGGCGCTCTTCGCACGGGCCATCGCGATCCGCGCCTCGGTGGCGGACGGTCCGCTCGGCGGGCCGCCGCCCGCGACTCTGGTCCTCGACGGTGCTCCCTACGAGCCCGGCACAGTGATTTCCGAAGAGGGCGACCACCTCCTGGTGGCGACGGTCACCGACTGCGCGGGCCACACTACGACCGCCCACGCGCTGTTCCGGCTCGACCTGACGGCGCCGTCCCTGGTCTCCACCACTCCTGACGATGGCGCCCTCCTCACCGAGGGAGTCGAAACCTACAGCGGATCGGCGGACGGAGAGCTGGCATCGGCGACCGTCAACGGCGTCGATGCGGTGGTCGACGGCGCCGCTTTCAGTCGCAGCGAGTTCCCGTGGGTGGAGGGCGACAACCCGGTCGAGATCGTGCTCGCCGATACCGCAGGCAACTCGGCGAGCTTCGAGCGCAGCTTCACCGTCAGTACGGTCGAACCGGAGCTCGACATCCTGGTGGGTGGGCTGCCGATCTCCGGAGCTGCCATCTTCACCCTCGCGATCGCACCGGAGATCCGCTGTTCCGACCCCGACGCAGAGGTGTCGGCAACCCTGGACGGCGCGGTCTTTATCTCCGGGACTCTCATCGACGCCGAGGGGAGCCACACCATCGAGGCGGTCGCCATCGATCGTTTCGGCCGCACGGCGACCGCGACGGCGAGCTTCGAGATCGATCTCTCGGGCGGGCCGTCGATCGCGATCACCGATCCGGCGGACGGCGCGGTGCTGACCGAGGCCACGACATCGGTGACCGGGACGGTCGGCGGGCGCAGCCCGACCGTGACGGTGAACGGCGTCGAGGCGGTCGTGGCCGACGGCGGCTGGGCGGTCGCCGAGCTCGGGCTGGAAACCGACGGCTTCACGACGATCTCCGCCGCCGCCAGCGATGCCGCGGGACGGACCGCCACCGCGTCGATCAGCGTCATGGTCGACACCGGCGGCCCGCAGGTGGTCATCACCGAGCCCGAGGACGGGTTCCTGACCAACCGCCAGAGCGTCGATGTGGCTGGCCTTGTTCTGGGCGGCGCCCGTCGGACCGCCGACGGCACGGTCTCCGTGGCAGGGATCACCACCCCGGTGGCTGTGGGTGGAGCCTTCAGGAAGCTCGACGTAGCGCTGACTTCCGATCTGACGACCATCACCGCGACGGTTGAGGACGACCAGGGCCGGATTGGTGACGCGACGGTCACGGTTTACCGCGATCTGGAGCCGCCGCTGGTGCAGATGCTGGCCGACGGCCAGCCGTTCGAGGAGGGCGCGGTCTTCGCCGGGTCGATCACTCTGACGGTTGAGGTGACCGACAACTCGGGGCAGCCGAACCCGCCTGAGGTGCGCCTCAACGGCGCGCTCGTCGCGGCCGACGGACCGGTGGTCGAGGTCTCGGTCGAGGACGACGGCGGCTACGTGCTGGCGGTGACGGCGTCCGACCGTGCCGGCAACGAGCGCCGCACCGAGCGCGGCTTCAGCCTCTCCGGCGGCGGCTGTGCCCTTTCCGACCTCGACCCGCCGTCGGGCTCCGTGGTGCCCGGCGTTGCGGTCACCATCCGCGGCCGCAGCGGCGACGCGGCGGCCGTCACCGTGCGGGTGCCGGTGCCGGATACCGACCCGCTGCAGTACCAGGAGTTTCCAGCATTGCTGGCCGACGAGACCTTCGTGGCGGGCGACGTCCCGCTGCCCGAGGTCGGCGACAACGAGCTCGAGATCGAGTGCACTGGGGCCTCCGGAGCCTCGGCGACCGAGGTCCTGACGCTCCACCGCTTGGCGGAGGGGAGTGGCCCTGAGGTCGAGATCACGTCGCCGGTCGCCGGCGCGGTGATCGACGCGCGGTCGCTGGAGGTTTCCGGCAGCGTGTCGGATGGAACGGCCGCCGTCACCGTCAACGGGCTCGCCGCTGCGGTCTCCGTCGAGGGTGACGGTAGCGGCAGCTTCAGTGCCTCCGTGCCTCTCGCCGAGGGCCCGAACCTTCTCGTGGCGCGCGCAGCGGACGGTGCCGGGCGGCGGGGGGCGGACCGCGTGCCGGTGTGGCTCGACAGCCGTGCGCCGTCGGTCCGCATCGTGACCCCGGAGAACGGGAGCTGGCTCGGCCCCGACGGCAGCGGCGATCCCGCGGTGGACGTCACCGGCCTCGTCGACCTGCACACCGAACCCAATCTGGAGACGGTGACGGTGAGCACCGATCAGGGGTCGATCGCCGCTGCGGTCGATCTGGAGACCGGGGTCTTCGTGGCGCCATCGGTGCCGCTCGATGGTTCGCTTCCGGCCGAGGACCGACAGACAATCACCGCCACCGCCTCCGACACGCTCGGCCACACGGCGTCGGCCGCGGCCGACGTCCACTTCGACCTTTCGGGTCCGGCCATCGTGCTGACCGCGCCGCCGGACCTCGGCCGCTACTCGGAGTCGTCGCCGCCCGAGGTCACGGTCGCCGGCGAGGCCTGGGCGTCGGAGGGCGCCCAGGTGAGCCTCAACGGCGCGACCCTGGATCCGCTCGAGCTCGAGTGGGACGGTCCGGGTGACGACGGCCGATTCCACACTGCCTTCTCGGCCACCATCGAGCGCCCGGCGACGGACGGCACCTTCGCGATCGTGGCGCGGGTCACCGAGCTCGACGGCCGCTGGGCGGGAACCCGCCGGCTGCTGTCGATGGATGCGACGCCTCCGGAGGTGCTCGAGATCTACCCGTCCGACGGCGCGACGGGTGTCGATCCCAACTCGCTGCTGCTGGTGCTGTTCTCCGAGCCGGTGGCGATCTCGAGCCTGACCGAGGCCGACGGCCTGGTCGTGACCCGCCTCGACACCGGCGACCCGGTGGCGGGGGAGGTGGCAGTCTCCGGTGCGGCGGTGGGCTTCGTCCCCGCGGCCGAGCTCGCGGCCGGCACGTCCTACCGCCTGCGGGCGGGCGCCGACATCGTCGACCTCGTGGGCCACCCGCTGGCGGCCCTGGGCGAGTCCGTGTTCACCACCGCGGCGGCCGGCTCGGCCGCGCCGCCGGTGCTCGACCCGCTGCCCGAGGTCCTGTGCCTGCCGCAGCTCGAGGTCACCGGTACCGCTGCGGCCAATGCCACCGTCCGGATCGCCGACGGCGACCTCGCCTACACCGGTTTCGCCGATGCGAGCGGGGCCTTCTTGGTGACGCTGCCACTGACTCACGACGGGTACCACCTGCTGCGCGCGTCGGTGATCGACCGCAGCGGGGCCTCCGGGCCGGAGGCGACGGCGGTGGTCCGGGTCGATTGCAGCCTCCCGTCGGTGGTGGGGGCGAGCTTCGAGCCCGACGACGCCCTCATTCGACTCGAGCTTTCGGAGCCGGTCGACCCGGGCTCGGCGACATTCGGCTTCGAGGGCGCGGCGATCCGGGTCTTCGACGACAACGATCCGTCGGACGCCGACCAGGACGTCACGGTCGAGGTCGTCGGCGATGGCTCCGAGATCGATCTGCTTTTGGACCCGGCTGTCGAAGCCTGGTGGCGGGACACCGTGATCCGGCTGCACGTGGGCCCGCCGCTGGCGGACCTCCAGGGCAACCAGATCGGCGCCCCCTTCGTCGCCCGCTTCTTCCCGTCCGGCGGTGAGGGGCTGAGCGGCGGCTACCTCTTCGGAGAGGTCTTTGACGATGCGACCGGCCGGCCGCTCGAGGGCGCGGACGTGCGCCTCTACGCCTCCGGCGCTGTGCTGCCGGGGACGGCGCTTCCTGAAGCGACATCGGCGCCCCTGGCGGAAACCTCGTCCGACGCCCGCGGCCGCTACCAGATCGTCGAGGATCTGGGAATCGGCCGGTCGACGCTGGTGGTGGAGAAGGCGGGCTACCGCCGCGGTGTGCGGCAGCTCGATCTCGAACCGGCGGTGGGTACGGTGGTCTTCGACGTCCGTCTGATGCCGGCGACCGCCGAAGCCGGTGTCCTCGACCCGATCGCGGGCGGCCGCCTCGCCAGCGCCGCGGACGGCCGGCTGGCGGTTGACGCCGACCCGGCGGCGGTGCCGGGATCAGAGCCGTTGACGGTCAGCATCAGCCGGCGTTCGGGGCAGTCCCTGCCGGATGTCCTGCCGCTCGGCTGGACGCCGCTGGCGATTGCCGATCTCGAGCTCGTGGGCGCCGACGGCGTCGCGCTGCCGGACAGTGAGGCGACGCCGTTCGCGTCCGATGGCGTGCGATTGGAGCTGCCGCTCCCAGACTGGACGGAGCCCGCCGACGCGCTGTTGGCCGTCCGCTACAGCCTGGCGGGCGGTCTGTGGCTGACCCTCGGCGAGGTGGAGCGCTTCGACGGCCCCGACGACACGCCGATGGCGCGGGTGTCGCTGGCCGGTCCTGGGACGACGGCCATTGTGCTCGCCGACGACGGCGCCATCGCGCCGCCGCAGCCTGCTGCGGAAGCCGGCGCGGTGCTGCGCGGTGTGCCGCGGCCCGAGTCGCTGCCCGATCTCGACGGCGAGCTCGAGCTCGATCCGTCGGTGATTCAGGCGTCCGGCAGGTCGCTGGCCAAGGTCGTGGCCCGTTCCGAGGACGGAGAAACCCCCTGGCCGAGCGGGACCGCGGTCCAGGCGTATCTCGACGAGCGCCTCGAGTTGATGGGCGGCGGCGAGAGCGTAGAGGCGCCGTTCGTGGTCGATCTCCTGCTGTACCGGCCGCGCCTCGATCCCGAGGTGGTGGGAACCACCGAGCCGGCCGCCATCGGCGAGGTCGAGTTCCAGGTGTCGCCCTCCGAACGTGCCGCCACCGTCCTCTTCGAGGTTGGCTGGGAGAATATCCGGCTCTACCGCTTCCCGGAGGCGATCGATCGCGGCCAGATCATCGGCGCCGGCGGCGGCACCGTGCGCTCGGAAGACGGTGTCGAGCTCAGCATCTCGCCGGGCGCGCTGCCGGAACGGACGGTGGTCGGCGCAAGGCTGCTGAGCGCCGACGAGCTCTCCGGCCTCCTTCCGGTCGCGGGCTTCCAGACCTTGGCCGCGGTGCGCGTCGAGCTCGGTGGCCAGGTGCTGGCGCGTCCGGCCACCTTGTCGCTCGACACCCCGACCGCGGCGCCCGAGGCGCTGCCAAATGATCCGCGCCTGGTGCTCGCAGAGCTGGTGGAGCTGGCGGCCGACGGCCGCGGCTCGTACCCCGGGTTGGCAGCGCGGATGACTCGAGAGAGCGGGGGAGGGAGCGGCGGCCGCCTCGAGGCTGCGCCCGAGGCGCCCGACTCGGGCCTGCCGCTGACCGGCGTGGTCCGCGACGGCCTCTACCTGGTGCTGTGGGGCGAGGGCCCGATCGCTTACGCGACCGGTTTCGTGAGGGCGCCGAGCGGCGCCGGACTGTCGCCGTCGCGGGTCACCGCTGACGGTCTCGGAACCGAGGACGTGTCACGTCCGGGCGGGCGTTATTCGGCCGTCGTGCCCACCGCAGGGGGTGCCCGGCTCCGGGCGCAGCACCCGACCCTCGGCGACGACGTGTTCGTGTCACTGCCGTCACTGACCCCGGCCCAGATCCTCGACCTCGACCTGGTGATCGAGCCGGTGCCGCCGCAGGTTACGGGCGTGGCGCCGGCGGACGGCGCCACCGACGTCGTGGTCGGCACCGCTGTGGAGGTCGGGTTCTCCGAGACGCTCGACCCGTCCAGCGTCGGACCAGGCACCCTGACGCTGGTCCTCGCCGACGGCGCGGGCAATCCGACCGGCACCGCGATCTCGGGTTCGGTGGCCCTCGGGCCGGGCTACGACAGCGTGGTCTTCACGCCCGCCCTACGGCTGCCGCCCGGGCGCACCTACGTCGCGCGCTACGGCGGCGGGGTGGCCGACGAGGGCGGCACGCCCTCCACCGGGCCGCCCTTCGACTGGTCATTCACCACCTCCGACCTGGTGGCGCCGGGCGGCCAGATCCGCCCCGAGCTCTTCCGCATCCGGCTGCCCGAGGACGGGACGGCGGTGGTCTTCGGCGAGCCGGGCGCACTGCCGACCGTCGAGGCAGGCGCACCGTGGGCGGCGTCGCCGTGGGTCAACTCGACGGCAGCGGATCCCGTGCGGCCGACCTGCATGGCGGACACCGAGGGCGGTTTCGGCCGCAATCCCGCGCTTCCGTGCGGGGTGGGCCACCCGCCGGAGTTCCCGGTGACCATCGAATCCGAGGTCTGGGTCACCGTCCTCGATCCCCAGGGCCTGGTGGCCGCCGAGTTCCCGCTCGGCGTCTTCACCACCCCTGACGGCCGCGGCTTCGTCGCCCCGGCCGGCGAGGCGGTGGAGTTCACCACCGCCGACGACATCACGGTCGAGGTGCCCGAGGAGGCCTTCGACGTGGCGACGGTGGTGCGGGTGGAGACCCTCGATCCGGCGACGTTGGGCGTGGAGGACGACCTCGGGCTCGAGGTCGGCGGCGCCATGGGCCTCGAGTTCAGCGGCAGGGCCCGGTCGAGCCTCACCCTGCGGGTGCCGGCTCCTCCCGACCTCCCCGAGGACGCGGTCGTTTTGATCGGCGAGCCGGTGTCGATGGCGTGGGGGCGGCGCCTCCAGCTCGTGGGTCTCGGCGGGGTGGTCTCCGACGACAACGGCAACTATCTGACCAACGACGAGTCGGTGCAGCCGCCGATCCCCGATCTCACCCTGGGCGGCATGAAGGCGGCCTCCAATCCCGAGATCTTCATGTCGCTGTGCCGACCGACGCGCGCGGTCTGGTACCACGAGCCTGTGCCGACCGGGGCCAAGAGCGATGTCGATGAGATCGATCTCGCGACGTTCCTGACGGGCGGCATCGACGGTATCCTCGAGGACGTCTTCTACAATCCGTTCTACCCGGCCTGGGTCTACCGGCCGCCGGCCGAGGGCAACTGGAGCGGCCAGGTGGTGCTGCCGGTGCCTCCGAACACCGAGTTCGCCGTCGAGCGCCGCGACGCCGCCACCGGGTGGCTGCTGAGCAGCCAGAGCTACGGGATCGCGGTGGACGACGACGGCGACGGGATCATCCCGCTCGCCGCGCTGCTGCCGCCGGATCCGGGGCCGCCGATCCTGGTCGGCGCGACGCCGTTCGATTTCATTCGCTTCGCCCCGTCCGAGCCCGATGTCACCCAGCGCCTGCGCCTCGACCTGGAGGCCGAAACCACCGCTCCGGGCCGTCTGCGACTGCAGTCGCCCGACGGTTTCCCGATGTCCGAACGCGCCGGCGTCGCGCTTTACGACGTCTCCGAGCCGCCGGACCTGGCGCGCGCGGCCGGTCCTGGCTTCGTGTGCAGCGGCGATGTCCTCGGAAAGGAGCGGGAGGTCGGCCGTTCGCTGATGGCGGTGGTCGGCCCGGGCACCCTCGATGCCGCCGGTTTCAGCGCATTCAGCTTCACCTTCAGCCGCAGCACGGACGACGTGCCGGAATCGACGCCGGCCGACGAGGTGGCCAGGCTCGTCGATCTCGGTCCGTCGACCGGCGAGACCTGTGGCGGCACCGCCGAAGACCCGGTGGCGCTCGAGTGGGAGCTGCGGGCCAACCGCCGGACGCTCGTGCTGCGACCGCTGACCGACCTCAGCGCCGGCCACAGCTACCGTCTCGAGCTCGCCACCGACACCCTCTTCGGTCAGGCGTGCTCGGGCCACAGCGCGAACTCGCCGTGTGCCGCGCCCTACCGGCTGTTCTTCTCCACCCGGCCGGTGTCCGACGAAGCGCTCGCCAGCGGAGGCGAGCCCGGCATCGATGACGCGCGAACCCTGGCGCGGATCGGCAACCTCCTGTTCATCGGCACCTCGCCGCATGAAGAGGACGGAGAGGTCATCCCCGGGGGCGTGTTCGCGACCGATCTGTCGGGTGGTGCCGCGCCCTCCGGGCCCGGTTTCGTGCCCCACGCGCAGATGACGCAGGGCGCGATCGAGAACGTGCGGGCCTTCGCCACCGACGGCCACGGCCGGCTGTTCATGGCCGTGCAGACCGGCGGCACGTGGTCGATCAAGGCAGTGGCCGTCGAGGACGTGCACGCGACCGGAGCCGGCGGGCAGTTCTCGTCGAGGCCCGGGGGCGTACGGACGTCCTACGCCATCGGCTCCGACGTCGGCACCCTGCCCGAGTTCCTCGCAATGAGCTCGCTGCCGCTGGCCACCCCAGTGGACCTCGAGCTGCTGGTGGACGACCACGTCGAGCCCGCAGCGGAGCTCTTCGAGTTCTGTGAGACGGTCGACTGCGGCCCGGCCTTCGCTGACGGACCGGATCCGCTGGGTTTCTTCGACATTTCCATCTTCGACCTGTCCCAATTGCCGAATCGCCCCGAGCCGATGGCGCGCGAAGACTCATGCGACTGGCAGCTCGACACCGACAAGTGGCAGCGGATCACCTTGGACAACCTCTCCACCGGCCAGTCGTGGTCGGTGGAAGCGCTCAACCCAGGCTGGGAAGATCCCGATCCGCCGCAGGAGCTGGCGTTCCGGGCGCGGCGTGGCGACCTATTGCAGCTCCGCTACAACAAGCTGACGTTGGGTTACGTCGCCCTGCTCGGCTCAGGGATCACGGCGGTCGATCTCAACCGCTTCTACGACACGCCGCTCGAGGGGGGGGCCGGCGGCTCGGCGCAGTGCGGCCGCCGGCTCGGCCGCTACGAGGGCGAGGAGGTCGTCTTCGACGGCTGCGGACCGCAGCCGGTGCTGCGCTACGGCATTGACATGACGCCGTCGCTGGCGGTGATCGGCCCCACCGGTTGCGAGCCCGGCGGCAGCTGCGCCCGGGGCTTCGGGCGCATCCACGCCTACTCGCCGCTGATGAGCATGGGCGTCATTCACAGCGAGACGGCTCTCCAGGAGCCGGGATCGCTCGGTCTCGGGACGTTGACCTGCACCCGCGACGTCGTGGCGGGTGCCTTTCACCGCGACATCGCGCTGGCGCGCGACGTCGAGTGGATCGACCGCGGCCTGCGTTCGGACGGGCCGCCGTACGATTTCGAGATCGTCGATCAGGAGGCCTTTGACCAGCCCAATCGGCCGGTGAGCGATCTCCTTTTTGTCAGCCTCGGCGAGCCGGGCATCTTCGTCTTCGACGTCGGCTCCCGATATCCCGAGCTGATCGGACGGTTGTACCGTCCAAGCCACCCCGTCTACCGGCTGCAGGTCGAGCCCGATCTCGGCATCCTGCTCGCGGGCGGCAACGACGGCCGGCTCGACGTGTGGGACCTCGCCAACGTCAACCTGGCGCCGGAAACGGATCTCAGCGTCGATCCCGGTGTCACGGTGGCGCCGCCGAGACCTCTGGCGACGCTGGACGACGTGCCGTGGTCCACCGACCGTATCGCGGTCGACCTTTCGGGCACTGGGCTGCTCTACGCGTGGGCCGGCGGCGCCACCGGCGCCGAGGCCATCCCCATCCAGCCGCCGCGGCCGATCGTGGTCGGCGTCTACCGGGCCCCGGGGACCACCGGCGCCGATCCAGCGCGGGAGCTGCGTCCGACCGCGACCCTGGTGCCGCTGGGCGAGCCTACAGAGCTGTCCGCCGCCGCCGAGAGCGATAATCGCGAGCGCAACGAGGAGCGCTACACCGCTGCCTTCAAGGTGCGGCTGGCGCTGCCGGGCGCCCTCGGCGACGAGGTCGACGTGAGGGTCGAGAGCCTGCGGGTCCGGCCCCCCGAGGAGATGACTGGGGCCAACGACCTCGGGCCGATGCGCATGCCGTTGGGCGGCCCCGAAGACGTTTGGCCCGAGCCGTTCGTCGAGGTCACTCTCAAACGTCTCGCCGGCACGGACCCAACCGTCGACGGCCGCTTCGGCCAGGCCTTCAACCTCTACGAGTCGGAGGAGATCGTTCTTCTGATGGCCGACCCGCGGGCGATGGAGGACTACGACCCGCAGGGCGCCACCGGCAACGGCGAGTTGCCGGACATCGACAGCGAAGCGGGTCAGTGCCGCCGCTGCGAGCGACCGGAGTTCCTGACCGACGACGACGTGGTCGAGATGCTGGCCGCGGGCCGCTGGCTGCGCGTGATTCTCGACGTGACCGACCGGCCCGACCTCGCCGCGGTCTTCGGCGACGACCGCGTGCCGACGCCGGCCGTGGTCGTCGAGCTCGCCGGGTGGGCCGACGACGTGCCGTCGCCGCAGCAGGCGAGCCTCGCCGAGCCGCCGCTCGGCGCCGCCGGTTGGTCGCCCGGCGAGGGCGGCGTGGCCGCCTCCCTGGTCTCGGGCGAGAGCCTCTACAGCGCCGTCGATCACGCGGTGGCGGGCCGTGCCCTGGGCTTCACCTTCGAGCGCTCGTACCGTTCCGGCCTGCTCGGCTACAACCCCCTCGGCGCCGCCGGTTGGACCGCCAACCTCTTCGCCCACCTGCGGCAGAACCCGATCACCGGCGAGGTCGCCTACCACGACGGCGCCGGCAACGTTTGGCGGTTCTACCCGATCAGGGCGGTGCCCTACGCGGATGGGTCGGAGCGCGTGCAACCGACCAGCGGTGCGGACGGGGATTTCTGGGCCGTCGGCCAGCGCTACGACCCGGATCGGGCGTTGACCGACAAGGAAGGCCTCTACATGGCCCCGAAGGGGCTCTACCTCACCCTCCGACCCGCGCTCAAGGGCGGTGGCTGGGTGTTGCTCGGCCCGCACAACGATGCCCTGACCTTCGACAGCGACGGTCGGCTGGTCCAGATCGCCGACCGGCTGCGTCAGAACGCGGCCGAGGACGAGATCCGCGGCAACCGCGTGCGCCTCTTCTATGACACCTTCGGCCGCCTGTCGCGGGTCGAGGACGACTATCGGCGGGAGTACCGGTTCAGCTACAACGAGGACGACCCCGAGAGCGTGGGCTTCGGGCTGCTCGAGGAGATCGAGGACTTCGCGCAGCGAAAGGTTTCCTACCAGCACCGGACGGACAGCCGCGTGCTCGAGGCGGTCAGGCTGCCCGAGCTGGACGGCGCGAGCTTGTATCAGGAACCGGCGCAGCGGCCGGAGATCACCTACGCTTACGACGACGGGGACTACCCCGACGGCATCCTGCGCGACGAGTTCTCGGGTTCGCGACTCGAGAGCGTCACGCTGCCCGGCCGCCAGGAGAGTCGTTTTGACCTCGAGTACCGGAGCGGCGACGGCTTTCTCGAGTATGTCGGGCTCCCGGAGATGTCGAAGAGGTGGAAGCTGGTGTGGCCGTCAGCGTCCGGCACTGTGGACAAGGTCGAGGTCGAGTCTCCGCACACCAACGCCGAGTCGACGTCGGTCTACCACCTCCACACTGAGGGACTCGATCGCGGGCGGCTTCACAAGGTCATCGGCGAGAACGTGCCGCATGTGCCCGCCGGCTGGTACCCGGCGGAGGATGCGGAGGATCTCGCGCCCGCCACGACCACCTCGATGCTCGAGGTCGAGTACGAGTACGCCGACGACGGCAGCGGTCGCGTCAAGACGGTCAAGAGCCCGACCGACGCCGACATCGAGATCGACTACAGGATCGATGCCCCGCGCGTCGCCGAACTCGGGGTGGATCTGGTCACGCGTGAAGGCACGGATGTCGACGGTGAGACCGAGATTTCGGTGAAGACCGACCCGGACTACACCGACAGTGTCGACAACTACCCGTCGGTGATTCTCGACGGTCTGGGACGGCCGCAGCTGGTGTCGCCACCGACCATCGCCGCCGGCCAGCCGCCCGCCGACGTGGAGCGCGGCTTCCCAGGTGAGAACATCCTGTCGACGCTGGAGTACTCGAGCACCGGCACGGTCGAGTTCGTCAACCTCGGTACCTCAGCCGCGAAGAGCGATGGCGCGGGCCTGCAGCAGATCGGCTTCGAGTACTCGGCGAGCGAGCCCAGCGCTGACAACGGCGAAGGGTACCTCGAGAAGATCACCCGCGGCGCGGGGCCGGCCACGTCCTTCGAGAATTTCGACGCCTTCGGCAACCCGACCATGGTCACCACCGCGGCGGGCACCAACACCATGGCCTCGGAGAGCGTTTTCGACGCGTGGGATCGCGTCTACGAGACGACCATCAACCCCCACAGTGACATCGAGGGCGAGAAGGGCGTCATCACCACCAGGTACGACAGTTCGGGCCGGGTTCGCGAGACCACCCGCACCCAGAAGGGCCTCGGCACCATCACGACCATCACCTCCTACAACGAACGGGGGCAGGTCAGGACGGTCACCACCGACAGCCACGCCAGCGAGGAGCCGGGCGGTGGGCCGGGGCAAAGCCAGACCACGGAGTACATCTACGACGACACCAGCGGGCTCCTGAAAACGATCAAAAAGCAGCTCGGGAGCGAGAGGGGCACGTTGGAGATCACGCTCGACCACGACAGCGAAGGTCGGGTCATCAAGATCACCCTTCCGCCGGTCAGCGGCCAGACAGAGAGCACAGTGCTCCACCGCGGCTATGACGAGATGGGCAGGGTGGTCTACACCACCGACGGCGACGAGGGCTGGTGGCGTGGAAAGTTCAACGAGCTCGGCCAGCTCGCCGAGGAGCGCCTCGCCGACGGCACGATCGTCACCCGCAAGTACAACAACGCCGGTCACCTCGAGCGGGTCGAGGTCAAGGCCCCGGATGGCGATGGCGTGATGCAGACCATGGCCGTCACGCGCTACGTGGTCGAGGCCTCGGGCCGCATCATGAATGTCTTAGAGGACAACCTCTTTGTCGGCGACGAAGCTGTCACCCGCGAGACCCAATACGACTACGACGAAGCCGGGCGGGTCGAGACGATCCACCGCGGTCCTGATGCCAACGGCGAGTTCAGGAAAGAGCGCGAGGTCACCTACAAGGACGACCAGAGCGGTCGTGTCGAGACGGTCAAGGACGCCTTCGGCAACGTCGTCGAGTACTTCTACAAGGACGAGGGCGAGGACGACAGCCAGGGCGGCCGGCCGTGGCCCTGGAAGATCGAAACGAGAGAACAGACGCCTGATGGCACGCTCATCGTGCGTTCCACCTACTTCAATCGCGACGACCGCGGGCGGCCGACCACGATCACCACCAGCGAAGGGCTTGAGGTCTCGCGCGAGTACGATGAGGCGGGGAACGTGCTCCGCGAGTACCTGCCGGCGCCCTACAGCCGGCTGACGAGATACACCTGGGACGGCTGGGGCAATGTACTGAGCGTTGAACGACCATCCATCCAGTCGAGCACGGCCTACGGCTACTATCTCGACGGCGTGCTCAAAGAAAAGAAGGTGGATCGTGAGGGGAGCGAAGACGTCAGCACGTTCCAGTACGACCTCCACGGGCTGCTCACCAGCCGGACGCTGCCGGGTGTGGATGAGCCCACCGAGGCCTTTGACTATTACCCCGACGGCCAGCTCTGGCGCTGGACGACAAGGCAGACCAACAACGAAGATCTTCAGCTCAAGGTGATCCACCAGTACGACGCCGTCAACCGGCTTACCCGGCGCTACGTGGGCAACGCCACCGAGTTCTCGCAGTCGCCGGCCGACGGGCTGTTGCCCTTCGACGAGGTGGGCGACAGCACCGGCTACGACGGCCTCGGGCGGGTCCTCGAGCAGCGGCGAATCACGACCCTCGGAGACGGCCAGGAAGGC